>CANAXT010000005.1 GCA_947365915.1 uncultured Mycoplasmatota bacterium | reverse complement strand
AATTTCTCCAATTTTATTTGCTGATTTTCTTTCAAATTAATTTGCTGATCTATACCCTATTAATCTTTTGGTTTAAAAATAAGTGATAAAAAGAATGAAAATACAATTGCTGAGGTAATTCCTGAAGCTGTTAAGTTAAACATTCCCATGACAAGTCCCATGATTCCTTGATCTAATGCCATATCCATAGACCCATGAGAAAGTAAATGACCAAAGCTTGTTATCGGAACTAGTGCGCCTCCTCCAGCCCATAGTATAATTTTATCATAAAGACTAAATGTATCTAGAAATGCTCCAATGACTACAAATATAGTTGTGACATGTCCTGGTGTTAATTTGGTATTGTCTAATATCATTTGTCCAATTAAACAAACAAATCCACAGAATAAAAATGCATTTACATATATCATTCAGAAATCACCTCCAAACTAATGGCATGGGCAATTCCTGGAATGGATAATTTTTGATTGACCATTGTTGGAGAATGTAAAGCTCCTGTTGCTACTAATAATACCCTTCCATATTCTTTCTTTTTCATTTTATTTATAATATAACTATATGTTACTAATGGAGCACATGCTGGACCACTTCCTCCTGCGTAAACAGGTTGTTTTTCTCGATCATAAATCATACAAGCTGTATCATTATAATTTTTTAAATCAATCCCATATTCTGTTTTCATATAGTCTTTTAAGATATCTCTTCCATATACTCCTAAATCTCCAGTTAAAATTAAATCATAATATCCAATTTCTCTTTTGGTGTCTCTTAAATGTTTCATGATGGTATCGGCTGCTGCTGGTGCCATTACTGCTCCCATGTGGTATACATCTTTAATTCCTAAGTCTACCACGGTTCCTATTGTTGCGCTTTCAATCTTGATTCCTTCTTTATTTGTAGAAAGGTAAGCACTGGCTCCTCCTGTTGTTGTAAAAGTTGTTGTTTTTGGTTTTGGTCCACCATATTCTACAGGATATCGAAATTGTTTTTCGGCTGCATTGTTGTGAGAACTTACAGAACAAATACAATTTTTTATTTGTTTTGCTTCCACCATATTGGATCCTAATATAAGACCTTCTACACTGGTTGCACATGCTGTATAAATCCCCATGAAAGGAATTCCTAATCGACTGGCGGCATATCCTGAAGAAGAAATTTGGTTTAGTAAATCTCCTGATAAAAATAAATCTATATCAAATCTTGTTTTTCCTATTTTGGCAAGTAAAATATCAATACTATCTTCTATCATTTTGCTTTCTGCTTGTTCAAATGTATCCATATCCATATAAAAGTCATCATAAGTACCATCGTAATAATTTTTTAGTGGTCCTTTTTGTTCGTATGGTCCTGCTACTGTTCCTGTTGCGTTTAAATAAACATTATTATATTTTAGAGTCATACCGTACCTCCTAGTAGTAACAGTCTAATCAATCCAAATGTGTAGGCACTTACTACACCAAATATGATTACAGAACCTGCTAGTTTAAACATGTTGGCTCCGATTCCTGTTACAAGTCCTTCTTTTCGATATTCTAAAGCTGCACTCATCATGGCATGAGCAAATCCTGTGATTGGTATAATTAAACCACATTTTGCGAAGTTTACCCATTTGTCAAAAAATCCAAAACAGGTAAATAGGCATCCAATGAAAATGAGTGTAATAATCATAAACATGGTGGCCTCTGAGGTTGGAATATTTAAGTAATATGCATATACTTGTCTTAGAAGTTCTCCTAGTGCTCCCATGATTCCTCCTGTTAAAAATGCGACCATTCCATTATAAATTCGGTTTTCTTTTGGTGTATGTTTTTGTACTAAATCTTTGTATTTACTTTTTTCCACATGCATCCCTCCTAAACTTATTATGGTATTTGTTCCCATTTTTATACAAAAAAACCATTGATTTTCATCAATCGTTTTTAAGAGGCCAATCGGCGATTCAATTTTGTTAATACCTTTTGCTCTTTTCTTGATACTTGAACTTGACTGATTCCTAGAACTTGTGCGGTTTCGGATTGTGTTTGATCTTCCATATATCGTTTTTGAATTAACGTTTTTTCGGTTGGATCTAGTTTGGAAAGTTCTTCTCTTAGGGCGATTAAGGTATTTAAGTCTACGTTTTCTGTTTTTCCAATTACTTCTGCTAGTGTTAATGAATTATCATTATGAATTGGTTCATCCATACTTTTTATTGGATCTTTAGCGTGAATCGCTTGGCTAATGACATATTCCGGAATTTGTGTAAATTCTGAGAGTTCTCTACTGGTTGGTTCTCTCATTAAGCGTTGAGATAATAGTATGCTTGCTTTTTCAATTTTTAATTGTAGTTTCAATAGTTCCCTGCTTACTTTGATTCCTCTATTTTCTCTTGTAAACTTCCTCATTTCTCCTACAATATAGGGATAGGCATATGTAGAAAATTTTACTTGATAAGATGGATCATAATTTTGGTAGGCACTGATCATTCCAAGGCAACCTACTTGGAATAGGTCTTCTATTAATTCTGGTTTCCCAAATTGGTTTGCAACTGAATAGATTAGGTTTTGATTTTCCATTATCAGTGTGGTCATTTCAGTTGTCATATAATCTCCTTTATGTTCCAAAAATATGAAGCGCGCTTAATTCATCATTTGTTTCATTCATATATTTGAGTAATCTACTGTTGATAATTTTCTGTTTGACGGCCGTTTTTTCTACACCACATAACATACTTTTTCCTTTGTTGTTTTTACACAATTCATAGTTGTAAAATAATGTACTGATTCCTTTCATATCAATTGAAATTAGGTTTTCTACATTAAATACAACGTTTCTGATTCCTGCTTCTTTTACTAGTTCAGTTACTTCCTCATTGAGTTTTCCTACGGTTTCTTTGGTCAGTTCTCCATCAAGTCTGATAAAAAGTATTCCTTTTCTACATTCCATATTAATTTCTAACATATTATCACCTCACATTGTTACTTTATCATGAAGAAATATCTTTGACTATTCATTCGACAAAACTAGAAATCTTTTTTACTTTTTGAATATTCATTTTTATCACCTCATTAATATTATTCAACAAAAGTTGGCTGGGACCTCAAAAAAAAAGTGAATTTCTTCACTTTTATTGCAATTTTTCTATTGTATTATGATTGGCTTTTATGGTAATTTTTAGATCACTAAGGTCACTATATTCATAGAAATGGTATTCTTTTAGTTCATCTATAATCATATGATATAGTTGTTTTTTTGTTTGTTTGGTTGGATTTTTGTAATGTTTTTCGATATGTAGGTATTTTTTATTGTTTTCATTTGTTGTATAGTTTTCAATGTCTTTTATAAAGTCTGGATAGTAATCAATTGTTATTTCAATGTTTCCGTCTTCTAGTTCGTTGTCTTCTTGTTTTGTATAATTCCAATAGGGAATGATGAGTTTATCTTCTGTTAGTTTTTCTTGAATTCTAATTTGTTTTTGTTTGAATGTTTCATTTGGTAAGTTATTGTAGGTTTCAAATTTAGAAATGGTACTGATGGTGAAGAAACATCCTGATACAAATAGAATGGCACTGATAATTAATGAATAACAATAGGTTTTCTTTTTTCCGTACAGTAGTTGGTATATTAAGTTGGTTAGGAATGTAAAGAAGATGGAAATGGATAATGATATAAATAAGGGGCCTATAAATGGTACGCCTTGTATTAATAGAAAGATACAAAGGGCTACTGCTACATAACAGCCAAAGTCAACAAAGTATAATGGGAAAACGGCAAATATAAATGCAAAGGCTTTTAGTATTTCTAAAAGAACATTGTTTTTTATAGGTTTTGTTTGTTCTTCATTTTGTTGATTTATTTTTTTTTTTGGATTTTTTTGGTTAGAGGAAACGTATGGTCGAAATACAATTATGGCAATTACAATACATGTTAGGAAGTAAATGAGACCTATGATACATTTCCAAATTACTCTTAATATGACATCTACTGGTGAAAAGGCCATTTCAAATATTCCTGTTCCTAGGTATTCGATGAAATAAAATGGGATTCTTAAAAATCCTAATGCGATTAATAAAATGATTGCTTTAATGATAATTTCAAAAATGGTTTCTAAGGTCCAATTATGGTCATTGTTTTTAAAGTCTTCTACTGTTTCTTTGGTCCATTTTGATAGTTTTTCCGCACTTTTTTTGATTAGGTTTTCTCCTTCGTTTACGATTTCTTTTAAGTCACTTTCTTCTTTTTTGGAATAGTCGGGGTTAATTTTATATGCTTTTAATATTTCACGTGCTAGTTCTTCTAGGCTTCCAAAGTCAGCAACGGCTTCTTCTTCACTGCTTCCATGTCTTACTTTTTCTTCAATTGTATCTTTGTATTCGTTGATGATATCTTTTCTTTCTTCTTCGCTTAGTATGTTTAGTTTTTCTTCTAATAGTTTTAAAAATTTCTTTTTATTCATGTTTTTTACTCTCCTTTATAAATGTACCTACTGCTGTTGCGAATGTAGTCCAGCTATCAATTAATTCTTCTAGTCTCTTTTTTCCTAATACTGTGATTTTATAGTATTTTCTTGGTGGCCCTTCAGTAGATTCGACCAAATACGTTTCAAAGTATCCTTCGTTTGTGAGACGTTTTAATAATGGATAAATTGTTCCATCATTTACATCGACTACTTTACAGACTTCTAATATTAGTTCGTATCCATATTTGTCTTTTTTACTGATTGATAATAGAACAATTAATTCTAGTACTCCTTTTTTAAATTGTGTGTTCATATCTCACCTCACTAACATTGTATACCAACTACCTTGTATTGTCAAGTATCTAAAAAGAAGAGTTACTTTTTTTCTTCTTTTGATCATATAAAGACCTCATTTCTTTGTTTCAAAAATGAGGTCTTTTTTATTAGTTATTACGGCTATAAACACGTTGTTTAGTTGGTACTAAATTGATTTTTTCTATTTTTACTAAAACAATTTGTGCGATTCTCTCTCCTTTTTCAATTCTATAAATACCTGGTTTATTTCCTTGTTCTTTTGTGGAATATACTGGATAATAATGTGAAGTTGTTTCGTTTGTTGATGCATTATGTACAACAATTCCTATTTCTCCTGGATAACTTGTTTCCATTATTTGTGGAGTGCTAGAAATTCTTAATGGAGAAGTAATCGATATGTCATCTCCTGGTCTTATTTGTAGTTCATATCCTGATGGAGTCTCCATTTTTAATCCTGTAGGAATAATTTTTGTTTGTCCTGGATGAATTGCTGTGGAATAAGCAGCTCTGATATTCATTCCAACATCTTCAGGTTTTCCATATTGTGGTAGTTCTACTCCACTTCGACAAGTTTCAATTTTTATGTTTTGTGCTTCTTGTAATTCTTTTTTAAATTCTTCAAATAATTCTTTTTTTTCTGCAATGCTTAAAGACATTTTAAAAACCTCCCTAATGGTATTATAACATAGTTTGTTTTTAAAATATAGTAATTTATAGGCTTATTTTTTTAGTATCTATCATCAACATTCCCATATACTGTTATTAGGAGTGATTTGATGTTAGATTTTCTAAAGAATTTATTTCAAAATTTTTCTATTTTTACGGCTGCTTATTCTAATAATGTTTTTCCTGATCCTCTTTCTAAGGAGGAGGAAGATGATTGTGTTGCAAAGGCCAAAATGGGAGATATAGATGCTCGTAATAAATTAATTGAACATAATCTTCGTTTGGTTGCGCATATTGTAAAAAAGTATGATCATAGAAATGAGGATGTTGATGATTTAATTAGTATTGGTACAATTGGACTCATTAAGGGAGTAGATAGTTATTCTTATAAGCATGGGACTCGAATTACGACTTATTGTGCGAGATGTATTGAAAATGAGATTTTAATGCATTTTAGGAGTGATAAAAAGAATAATAAAAATATCAGTATTAATGATTCTATTGGTTTTGATAAGGAAGGCAATGAGATTACTTTTTTAGATATTTTAAAGTCTCCAAAGCCAGATTTTGCTCTTGATTTACATTTAAAAAATAATTTGGAGTCATTGCAACAGTATTTTAAGGTGTTGACTCCTAGGGAAAAAGAAATTATTATTAAAAGATATGGTTTGAATGATAAGGATGCGATTACGCAAAAGGAGATTGCGAAACAGCTGGGGATTTCTAGAAGTTATGTTTCTAGAATTGAAAAAAGAGCACTTACTAAAATGCTCCGTGAGTTTATTAAAAATCGTGATATTTAAAATTTTACTTTCCCATTTACTCTATTGGTTTGTTCTCTATCGATCTCTATTACTTCGTTGTTTGTTAAATCTATAATATAACTTGTTCCATTTTGATTTTTGTTTTCACTTTTTTCGCCAACATAATAAGATAGTACATCAGAGATATAATGGTCATTTCCATAGGTTTTATTTTTCCATACATAATCTTTTTTTGCTTTCATGATTGTGACTGGGTCTTGTTCTTGTGTACCTATTGCTGCTCGGTAATAGTAGTTGTTAGGATTTTCATGTACGTCTTGTACAATTTCAAGCCACCCTAAGTCTTGTAAGTTATTTTTTACTTCTTCTTCTGTTGCTCCTATTTTTTTTGCATAATCGTGTACTACGATATTCATCATTGGTAGTCCATAGTTATAGGATTGTAGTGCTAGATAGACATTGCCGTTATAAAGGTTTAAACGGTTTTGTAGATACATGGCTGCTGCTTGGGCATTTTTTTCAAAATTTACTGCATTTTCCATTGTAATTTCTAATGTTTCTTCGATGTCTCTTTCATAATTCCAAGCGGTGACTGTTCTTCCGTTTGGGTTTTCTAGTTGCCATGCTCCTACTCCATATCCATTATAATGAAATCCACCTGGACAACAGGCTTCATGTTCTAAGTTTGATTCTGCAATTCCTTTTGCAATTAAAAGGTATGGATCAATTCCATAGGTTTGGGCAATGGAAAAGATTGTTTTTCCTCTATTGCTTGCAAGAATTTCTTCCATTCTGTTCTGATCTACTTTGGCTCCTAACATAATTTTTGTGTTGTCATATTCTTGATATTGTTCTTTCATCTTCATTGTTTTTTGTAATCTTTGTTCTGGATTCATATCTGTTTCTAGTGTGGATAATGTATCAATTTCTGTTATGATTTGTTCTGGTTCTGTTCCATTGCTTTGTCTTGTGGTTGTAAAGGATACTCCTGTTACTAGTATTGCTCCTGTTAGGGTAAGTGCTGCTATTTTAGTTTTATTTGCGTAATGTAGTTTTAATCCAAGTATTTGAAAAATGTTAGAATGTTGTCCACGTTCTATATTTTTAGGTAAAAATGGTGTGTTGTAAAGTCGATCAAATAATTTTTGGAATGGTTCTTGTTCTTGTAATTTTTGGTAATTTCTTAATACCAATCTGATTCCGTTTGCGGTATGAAGTATCAGGTTCTTTTCTCTGATGATACCATCTAAAAATTGTTTTCCTTCGCTATTTAAGAATGTTTCAATTTTTTTTATATCATTTGTTCTTCTTCTGAAAGCAACTCCATCACGGTCTTTTCCTGTAATTTCTAAGTATTTTTTCCCATCTTTTTCTCCAACATACACTGTTTTATCCATATTATCACCGCCTTTACTGTTTGACACTAATTCCTATTCCATCTCCAATTTCTAAAAATGTTGTTTGATAGTTTTTGTTATTTTTTAAATATTCTATATAGTTTCTAATTTTGTTTACCATTTGTCGTAAGTTTTTGCTTTCAATTCTAGTTTCCATTTTTGTAAATCCATGAAAGTCTAAGTTGTCTGAAACAATGGTTCCGCCTTGTTTCAAGTTCTGATCAAATTTTTCGAAAAATTTAATGTACTGACTTTTGGCTGCATCAATAAATATAAGATCAAATTGTTCTTCGGTTTCAAATTCTAGTGCATCACATAGTTTTACATGGATACGTTTTTGATAACCTGCTGCTTCAATGTTTTGTATTGCTTTTTGGTAACGGTTTTGATCTCTTTCAATAGAGGTTATTTCAATTTCTTCATTTACATTTGCCATACGAATAGCAGAATATCCAATGGCTGTTCCTATTTCTAGTATTTTTTTTATGTTGTGTTCTTTCAAATATTGTTCTAAATAAGCGATTCCATCTGGTAGCATAATGGGGATTTTTTCTTTTTTAGCATATTCCTCCATTTCTTTTATTAATATTCGTACCATAGTCCCTCTTTTTTTAAGTTTTCTACTGTTTTTACGTGTTCTTTATCTGTTTTACTAAAGTAGGTCTTTTTGTTTTTATCTGCTACAAAGTAGTAGTATTGATGGGTTGTGGGTTCTATTGCTGCTACTAGGGAATCCAATCCTGGATTACAAATTGGTCCAATTGGTAATTTCCCAGCCATTTTACTGCTTCTTGTATTGTAGTCGTTATAGTCATTTAGTTCGCTTTGATATAAGTCTCTTTCGCTTAAATCTACTTTGGCTGCATAATAGGTTGTTACATCACTTCCTAAAGGCCATTTTGCTGTTAAACGGTTATAAAATACTCCTGCTACTCCTGCTCGTTCGTTGCTATTAGAGGCTTCTAATTCAACAATGGAAGCGAGTGTGATCATTTGATGTAAGGAATATGTACTAGATTTTATATCTGATTGATAGGCTTCTAATTTTTTTCCCATATGATCTAACATGGTTTCTATGATTTCTTTTGTTGTAACATTTGTATTTTGAAATTCATAGGTATCTGGAAATAGGTATCCTTCTAATGAATAGTATAGTTTTGTGTTTAATATATTGTCATCTAAAAACCAATATTTGTTTACGAGTTCTTTTAAGTAGTTTTGATTTTGTAGTAGTGAAAATAAGTCTTCTTCTTTGTTGTTTGTTTTGTCAGCAATTATTTTCGCTATTTGTCTCATGTTTTTTCCTTCTGGAAATGTGATTCTTACGACTTGATCTGAGGAATGGCTTTCTCCTTTTAAGGCATCAATTAATGTTTTTACTCCCATGTTTTGGTTTAGTGAAAAAGTTCCTGCTTTTATATTTGTTGGTTTATGCATTTTTACATAAATTTTATAAACAAGTTCTGATTTAATTAAGTTTTGTTTTTTTAAGTTTTTTGCAATTGTTAAGTAGGTTTCTCCAGTGGATACTTTGAATTCTACTGGACTACTTTTTTTAGCAACTGGTTTTAATCCCAATTGATACAGAAAACATAATATAACGATTCCAAAAATTACAAACGCCAAAAAACCGAATAATGCTTTTTTTACACTTGATTTAATTCTTCTTTTTGCCATAACACCAAAAACGAGCCATTATTGCTCGTCTGAATTCATACTTTCTGTTGCTTTTGTTTGCAATTCTTCTAATATTGTTTCAATAATTTTCCATTCTTTTTCTGTTTCGATTGGTATTAATTTTGTTTCTGTAGCATTTGGGTCATAAATTGACGCATATACTTTTGTATTTCCTTCTTCATCGGTTGTATTATCTGTATAAACCATGTAGTTCTTTTTTGTTTCTTCTGATTCAAATGTAAATAATACTTCACATTCTATTTCTTTTCCTGCTTCATCAAATACTTTAAATGTCATTCTTTCTTCGTTCATAAATTTCTTCCTTTCATTTTATCTAAATAAGTTTGTAATATAATATTTGCTGCTAGACTATCTACTTTTTTCTTTCTTTTTTTTCTAGATATATCAGCCTCTATCATATAGTTTGTTGCTTCTACAGTAGATAATCGTTCATCTTGCATTACTACTTTTATGTTTAGTTCACGTTCTAATTTTTCTTTGAATGAAAGAGTAGTTATTCCTCTTTCTCCTACTGTGTTATTCATATTTTTCGGAAATCCTAAAACGATCGTTTCTATTTGGTATTCTTTTATAAGTTCTTTTAGTTCTGGTATTAAGGAGTCATAATCATTTTCTTCAAATCGAATTGTTTTATATGCACTTGCAATTGTACCAGTTTTATCAGATAATGAAATTCCAAGTGTTCTAGTTCCAAGGTCAAGTCCTAAATATCTCATTATTTTAAGAATTGTCTAACCATTATTTCTAGTATTTTTGCTTGATCAAATTGTGTTATTTTTTTTCTTGCTTCTTTATGACTCGAAATATATCCAGGATCGCCACTCATTAAGTATCCTACAATCTGGTTAATTGGATTATATCCTCTTTCTTCTAAAATGTCAGCTACTTCTCTAATGGTTTGTTCAATTAGTGTGCTTTCAAATTCATCTCCATTATAAGTTTTTGTTTCTTCCATTTTTTCACCTACTTTATGAATACATTTTCATTTTATCATGATTGGCGGGAAATTGCAATGATAAAGTTTTCCAACAATAAAAGAAATAAGTTTTTTTCTCTTATTTCTTTATTCTGTCATTAGTATTAATGTATCATGGATTTCGTTATCATAACGATCGATTATGTCTATTTCTATATAGAAATCATTTGTTTGATTTTTTGTTAGTTTTAAGTGGTTTAAGTTATATGTAAATGTTTTGTTTTTAAGATAGTTTTTTAAACTATAAATTTCTACATATTCTGGTTCTCTTTCATTAGTATGTTTTTCTTCTTTTACAAGTTCTTTTAATAATTTGTTTTTATGATATAGTTTGATTGAAAATTCTTTTACAATCAGTTCTGATTTGTATGTTATATGATCAAATTCAATTTTTGTAATTTTATTGTTTTCAGCAATAAAGTAACCTTCTGTTATTGCTTTGTTTGAACTACTTATAAATGGTATTTTTATTTGTGTTTCTTTTTTTCCACAACTTGTTATTGTGATGAAACATAGTAGTAAAATTGTTATTTTTTTCATATATCAAATTCCTTCATTTTTGTTATATCTAGTATAATTGGTATTTTTCAATATACTGAATGGCCTTTTTTTCATAGTAATTAGAAAATTTCATTTGAAAAAGGTGTTCTAAGAAGGTTTTTAATTCTTCTTCTGTCTCTCCATTCAAAGCTTCATATTCTAAAAATAATCCTAGATTTTCTACTTTTTGAATCATTAATGTTGTATTTTCTTTTTCATAAATATACAAGTGTTGTTTTAAGGTGAAGAAAAATTGATAATCAATTTGTTCTAAAAATTGTTTTCCTTTTTCTAAATCTATTATTTCTAAGTATGTTTTTTGATCTTTGATAATATCTCCATTTTGTTTATATTCTTTTTTCTTTAAAACAAATCCTTTAAAATATGAACCTTCTTTTCGAATGAGAATGCATTCATTTAATAAGTCTTTTATTGTTGAATAAGTTTTATTTTTTTTCATATATATATCTTCTAGATAACTTATTTCTTTTAATTGAAATCCATTTTTTATTAAAATTTGTTCTGTTTCTTCTAAAGAATGTGGTAATCGAACAGTTAGTTCTAATTGTGTTTTCACTTTTCACCTATTTGTTTTTTTACATTTTCTAATATTTCATCTATAAATTCAGAAGTTTTTCCACCGCCTTGTGCGAAGGTGTTGTTGCCTCCTCCAGAACCATTTGATTTTTGGGCTGCTTCTTTTACTAGATTTCCACAATGAATTTTATCTTTTAAATTAGGGTGTGCTTTGGCAAAAAAGTTTACGCTACCATGATTTTCATTTGCAATGAATATAAATCCATTTTGTAATTGGTTTAATAAGGCATCTATGATTTGTTTTAATATGTTTAAGTCATAGTTTTCTACTTTCATAATGATTGCTTCTATTTCATTTATTTTTTGTTTTTGGTTTAAAAATAAGTCTAAGTTACTAAGTGCTTTTTTTGATTTTTCTTCTTCGTATTTTTTTTCTAATTCCATTACGCTTTTTTTAATAGTTTCCATTTCTTTTAAGTTAAATACGATATCTTTATAGGTATGTGGTGCATCATGGTTGATGTCAAAATTAAATTCTAATGTGATTTGTTGTTTTGAAGCTTCTTCGATTATTTTTTTTGCTTTTAATAGTAGTTTTTTCATTTCTTCGTTGTATGGTTTTATAGCGTTAAATAGTTCTCTTTCTATGTTATCTGCTGATGCTCCTACAATACGATAAACGTTACTTCCTTTTGATTCTAATGAAACGATTGCGAATCGTTCAATATCTCCAGTATTTTTGACATGGGTTCCGCCACATAATTCTTTGGAATTTCCAATTGTAACAACTCTTACTCTATCACCATATTTTTCGTCAAATAAGGCCATAGCTCCTGTTTTTTTGGCTTCTTCTAATTTAAGGTTTTCTGTTTTTGTTTCTTGTTTCGTTTTGATTTGTTCGTTTACTTTTGCTTCTATGTCTACTAGTTGTTCTTTACTGATTTTTCCTTCATAGTGAAAGTCAAAGCGTGTGTTTTCTTCATCAATATAGCTTCCTGCTTGATGTACGTTATCGCCTAATACTTCTTGTAATGCTTTTTGTAAAAGGTGAGCTGCGCTATGGTTACGCATTACTTGATGTCTAAATGCTTCATTTACGCGCGCTATTACGAAATCATTTATGTGTAGTGTCCCATCAAATTTGACACGATGAAAGTGTTGCCCGTTTGGTCCTTTGAATAGGTCTTCTACTTCAGCTACAATGTTTCCTACTGAAATGGTTCCAATGTCTGATATTTGTCCTCCACTTTCTGCGTAAAATGGGGTTTCTTTTAATACTACATATCCTTCGTTTTCTAAGCTATCTACAAATTTTTCTCCATCAAATAGTTTGGCAATGTTGGTTTCTATTTCTAATAGGTCGTATCCGACAAATTGACCCTGTTCTTTGTAGTTTAATAGTTCTTCATTTTGGATGTTCATACTACTTTCTTTACTTCTATTTTGACGGGCTAAATCTTTTTGGGCTTTCATAAAGGTATCAAATTCTTCTTTTGATACTGTAAATCCTTTTTCTTCTACATATTCTAGTGTTAATTCAAATGGAAATCCATAGGTGTCATATAGTTTGAATGCTTCTTCTCCTGTGATTATTTTTGAGGTATTTGATTCAAATAATTCTTGTAATCTTTTTTCTCCTTTTGATAAGGTTTTCATAAATAGTTCTTCTTCTTTGTTTACTTTTTCCATAATGATATGTTCGTTATTTCTAAGTTCAGGATATCCATGCTCCATAATAGATATTACAACTGGAACGAGTTCTTTTAAAAATGGTTTTTCCATTCCTAGTATTTTCCCATATCTTACGGCTCTTCTTAGTAATCTTCTAAGGACATAGTCTCTTCCTGTGTTTCCAAAGTTGGCTCCATCAGAAAGGGCAAATGTAATGGTCCTGATATGGTCAGCAATAACTTTAAATGGCATTTCGCCTTGGTATTTTTGGTTACTGATTTCTTCTATTTTTTTGATGATTGGTAGAAATAAGTCAGTGTCAAAGTTGGTGTCTACTCCTTGTAAAATTGACACCATTCTTTCTAGTCCCATTCCAGTATCGATGTTTTTGCTTGGAAGTTCTGGATATTCTTCTCTTGGAACTCCACTTTTGGCATTGTACTGGCTAAATACGTTATTCCATATTTCAATATAACGGTCATTTTCAATGTCTTCTTTTAAAAGTCTGATTCCAATATTTTCTTTGTCATAGGCTTCTCCTCGATCATAAAATATTTCACTATCTGGTCCGCTTGGTCCTGGTCCGATTTCCCAAAAGTTATCTTCTAGTTTGATGATGTGAGATGGATCTACACCAACTTTGATCCAGTTGTCATAAGCTTCTTGATCGGTTGGATAGATTGTCATGTAAAGTTTATCTTTGTCAAGTCCTAGCCATTCTTCACTGGTTAGGAATTCGAAAGCCCAGGCAATCGCATCTTCTTTGAAATAGTCTCCAATGGAAAAATTTCCTAACATTTCAAAGAAGGTTTGATGACGGGCCGTTTTTCCTACATTCTCGATGTCATTGGTTCGAATACATTTTTGGCTACTACAAATGCGTCTATTATTCGGAACGACACTTCCATCAAAATATTTTTTGAGTGGGGTTACTCCAGCATTAATCCAAAGTAGTGTTGGGTCATTTTTTGGAATCAATGAGGCACTTGGCATTACTTGGTGTCCTTTGCTTGTCCAAAATTCGAACCATAGATCTCTCATTTCGTTTCCAGTCAATCGTTTCATTTTTTCATCTCCGTTTCTACAATTTTTCTTACTTTTTCTTCTAGTTCTTCTAGTGCTCCATCATTAATAATGGTGTAATCATAGTTTTCGTAGTCGTCTAAGTCTACTTCGGTACGGTGTTTTTTTTGTTCTTCAGTTAAACCATTGTCAAAGTCTGATCGGATTACATGTATGACTACGACATCTTTGAAATTGTCTCTGGTTGTATCTACTTCTACTTTAAATCTAGAGTCTGATATTACTAGTACATCGAAGAAAAAGGAATATACTTTGATATCATCTATTAATTTTTTTACAAAAAATAAGTCATCTATTTTTTCTCTGATAATGTTCGTTCCTAGTTGTTGTAATAGTTCTCTTGGTTTGGTTTCTTCACTGCCATCCCAGTTGCTTATTTTTTTTGCGTATTCTTTTATATAACTACTATATTGTAGTTCTAATACGTCTTGTTTATTTTCTATATATTGTTTTTGGATCATTTCTGCTATGGTACTTTTTCCATGTCTTGCTTTTCCACATACAATATAAATTTTTGGTTGTTTTTCTTTTAAATTCATTTTATCCATCCTTTCAAAATTAAAGAAAAACCACGTGTTTTCCTAGGAACGAAAAACCGTGGTACCATCCTATTTGCTTCTTTTTTTGTTAACGAGGTATTCCCCGGTAAGTTTTGCTTACACTCTAAAGGAGCTTCCATTAGACATGTTTACTCATTTTCACCAGACATGAGTTCTCTACTAAAACTGTTCTAATGTACTATTCTTTTTCATCGTTTTAATTAAAGTTTAGTATGTCATATTTTTCATCGAAAAATAGAATAATTGATTTTATTACTGATATAATTGGTGTTGATATCAACATTCCAAATATTCCCCAGAAGTGTCCAAAAATGAGTAATCCTAACATAATGGTGACTGGGTGAAGTTTGGTTGTTTTACTCATGATGAGTGGTTGAATGAAGTTTCCTTCTAAGAATTGGATAACTACAATTACTACGAGTACTAAAATCCCTATGGTTGGTGATTGTGAGAATCCAACGATTACGGCTGGGGCTCCTCCTATGTATGGTCCTGCATAAGGAATGACATTGGTAAGGCCACAGAAGAGTCCGAATAGAAGTGGTGCTTTTAATCCTACTAACCATAGTCCAATTGAGGTAATTACAAATACAAATGTGGAATCTAATAAGGCTCCTTCTACGAATTTTCTAAGAGAGGTGTTAATGGTTGTAATTAAGGCTTGGGCGTTTGATTGCATTTTCTTTGGAAATATTGTAATAATGGTGTCATTTACGTTATCAAATCCAACAAGTAAATAAAATCCTATAATCATTCCTACTAGAAATACGCCAAGTCCTCCAAAAATTGATTTGATGATACTAACAGTAATGGTTGGAAGTGAGGATGCTAAATTGGTTCCGATTTCTTCTATTTTTTTAAATAGGTCAGCTTCAAATGCTTCAGCATCAAATCCTTGAATGGCAGATAGTTTATTGAAGATGTCATCAATCCAAGATTTCATGGAGTCAAAGACGCTTGGTAAGGTTTGAGCAAAATCGTTGATTTGGTCTGATAACAGTGGGACAATGGCACTGATTATAATGAGTAAGCATCCTAGAAATAATACATACATAATGACTGAGCCAAGCGGTCGTCTAATTCCTCTTTTTTGGAACCATTTTACGGCTGGGTCAAATAACCAAGCAATAAATATTCCTACAAAAAGTGGCGCGACTATGGCAAGTACTTCTAAGATAAAATCATATATTTTTAGTTCTTTTACAAGCATAATGATTCCATATATTGCTGCTATAATGATCAAAAAATATAATATGTGTAAAATCTTTTTGGAAAGTAAAATGGTTTCATTTACATTTTTCATATTGAGTTCTTTATCATTACCTTTTCGAAACATTATTTCACCTCGCAATTCTATTATAGCATATTCTTGGTTCATCAGAACAAAAAAATAAATTGACATTTTTCTAGTTCTTTGTTAAGGAAAAAGAACAATCTTTTTTGACTGTTCTATACACTCATTAATTCGGTTTCTTTTTCTTTTAGTTTTTCATCAACTATTTGGTTGTATTTTTGAATTAATTGTTGTACATCTTCTGTGTATGCTTTTTTGTCGTCTTCTGGTATTTCTAATTTTTTTAGTTCATTATTAGCGTCTTGGCGAATATTTCGAAGGGCGATTTTTGCTTCTTCTGAAATTCCTTTTACTTGTTTTACATAGTCTCTTCTTGTTTCTTCTGTCAAGGCTGGAATATTTAATAGAATTACTTCTCCATTGTTATTTGGTGTTAATCCAATATCTGCTTCATAAATTCCTTTTTCGATTGCTCCAAGACAGCTTTTATCAAATGGTTTGATCATTAGTTGTCTTGCTTCTGGAATGGATATGGTTGCAAGTTGTTTTAGTGGTGTTTCGCTACCATAATAAGAAACTATTACGTTATCTAATATTGCTGGATTGGCTCTTCCAGCACGAACGTTTAAAAATCTTTTTTCCATGTTCTCAATGGTTGCTGTCATTTTTAGTTCTGTTCCCATTAGTATATCATCCATATTTAACCCTCATTTCTATTATTATTATATAGAAAAAAAAAGAAAAAATCAATATTTTTTCTTCCACCATGTTTGTATTTTTTTTAGTGCTCTTCAAAGGTAGTCACTTATTTTTTTGAATTCGCTTCCATCTTCTAAATTTGTTTTTTGTAATTGTTCAAATAGTTTCTTTTGTTCTTTGGTGAGTTTTTTAGGGGTAATTACTTTTATGATGACATACATATCTCCTTTTCTAGAGCTATGGATATGTTCAACTCCTTTTCCTTTGAGTCGATATTTGTCTCCTGTCATACAGCCTGCAGATATGGTTAGTTTGACTGTTCCATAGAGAGTTGGGACATCTTTTTTACACCCTAAGACAGCGTCTGCGATTGTGATTGGAAGTTCTAAGTAGATATTATCGTCATCTCGTTCAAATATTGGATGTTTTTTTACGCTAAATTCGATGTAGACATCTCCATTTGGTCCACCATTTGCTCCTGCATTTCCTTTTCCTGCTAGTCTTAGTTGGTTTCCGTTATCTACTCCTGCTGGTATAGTAACTTCTAAGTCTGTATTCTTTTTTTGTTTTCCTGTTCCACGACAAGCGTTACAAGTGGTTTCATAACTTCTTCCTTTTCCTTTACAGGTTGGACAAGTTGATTTGGTCATAAATGATCCAAATATGGTTCTTTGTTCGGCTGTTACTTCTCCATTTCCATGACAGGTTGGACAAGTTTTTTCTCCATGTCCTCCTGCTCCGTGACATTCTTTACAGTCTTCTACGATGTCTAAGTTGATTGTTTTTTTGGTTCCAAAAACAGCTTCTTCAAAGGTTAGGTTCATTCTAATTAAAGAATCAGATCCTTTTCTAGCTCTGGAGGAGCTTCTTCCTCCGAATCCAAATCCGCTACCAAATAGATCGCTAAAAATATCTGAGAAATCAAAACCTGAGAAGTCAAAGCCTCCAGCTCCTGCTCCTTCGAAGGCTGCATGACCATATTGATCATATTGCTGACGTTTTGAGGCATCGCTTAATACGGCATAAGCTTCTTGGGCTTCTTTGAATTTTTCCTCTGCATCTGGTTCTTTTGAAACGTCTGGGTGGTATTTTTTGGCTAGTTTACGAAAGGCACTTTTGATTTCAGCATCAGTGGCTGTTTTACTGACGCCTAGTACTTCATAGTAGTCTCTTTTGTTCATATTGCTTCACTTCCTTTTTTATATTTCTTTTAATAATTTTTCATCTATATATTCATAGTTCAAAGCATTTTGATTGCTTATTACTGTTTTTCCTAATTCTTTTTCTAAGTTCTTGCGGGTGTTTTTTGCGATGTTTCCCCCACGTCTGGCGATTTCTTTGAATGCTTTATATTCGTTCACTTCCTAGAGTTGCTAACCACATTTTAAATGGTTCTGCTTTTGGACTTGGAACGGATTCAATTAATCTTAATATTCCTTTTGTATCCAATGTATCGGTATTATAAAATTTTCCATCTTTTTTTGATTTCATTTTTAGTTGTACACAAAATGTGTACAACTCACTTTTTTCTTCTTCTGCCATTCTTTTTTTCAGCATGTTCCAATAATTTCTAGGATTGTTACTATCTGTTAATGCACTGATTACATCAACAATACTAAAATAGTATTCTTCTCTTTCGCTATCCCAAATACTTCTAATTTCGTTATTTTCAAATAAATCTGTCATTGTTTCTAATTTTTGATTCATTTCATTCCCCCTGACTTATTAATTATATTACTCATATAATTTTTTTAATTCTTCTAGTTTTTGTTCAAAAATAGACAAAGCTTTTTCGATTGGTTCTTTTGAAGTCATATCGATTCCTGCACGTTTTAGTATTTCTAATGGGTAATCACTTCCTCCACTAGATAAAAATTCTAAATATCTTTGTTGTGCGCCTTCTACTCCGTTTAGGATATCAAAGGCAAATGTGATAGCACAAGATAATCCTGTTGCGTATTTGTATACATAAAATGAAGAGTAAAAGTGTGGGATTCTAGCCCATTCATAACGAATTTCATCATCACTTATTACATCTTTTCCATAGTAAAGTTCATTTAATTCATAATAAGTGTTACTAAATTCTTGTTCTGTTAGTGGGGTTCCACTTTGTTCTTTATCATGCATTTTGATTTCAAATTCTTCAAACATCGTTTGTCTGTAAATTGTTTTTCGTACATTATCTAAAAACTCTGTTAAGTATAATATTTTTTCATCTTTTGTTTTTGCATGTTCAAATAAGTAATGATTTAATAATATTTCATTAACAGTAGACGCAATTTCACCTAAAAAAACAGGATAGTTATGGTTTGCAAAGTTTTGATGTTTATTGGAATAGTAAGAATGCATAGAGTGACCTAACTCATGAGCAAGGGTACTTACTGAATCTATCGTATCATTATAATTTAATAATAAATACGGATAAGAGCTATAGGTTCCCCAACTATAAGCTCCTGATTTTTTTCCTTTATTTGGATAAATATCAATCCATTTTTGAGAGAATGATTTTTGTAAATCTTCTATATAGTTTGGTCCTAATGGTTCTAAGGCATTTAATACCATATTTTTTCCTTCTTCAAATGGAATTTCTTTTGGTGTATGTGCTATTAAGCTCACGTGTAAATCATACATGTGTAGATCATCTAGCTTTAATATTTGTTTTCTAAGTTTCATATAATCGTACATGCTATTCATATGATTATGAACAGTATTTATTAAATTTTTTATTACTGATATATCTATGTTATCATTATAAAGGCTTTCTTTTAATGGACTTTCAAATTTTCTTACACTACTATAAAAGAAGTTTTCTTTGATTTGTCCTTTTAGTATTGCAGCGAAAGTATTTTTATGTTCTTTATAATATTGATGCATTGTTATAAAGGCATCCTTTCTTACTTTTCTATTAAGTCTTGTTATATAATAATTATAATTACTATCTGTTAATTCTACTTTGCTGCCATTTTCATCTAGTATATTTCCTAATTTTATGTCTGCATTATCCAAGTTATAAAATATTTCATCACAGGTTCCAAGTGCCTTTGATGCAGAAGCGATTATGGCTTCTTCTGTTTTGCTTAGAGTATATTTTTGATAACGAAATATTGATTCTAAGGTAAATCGATATTCTTCTAATTGTTTATTTTCTTGAATATAGTTTAATACAGTTTCATAAGAACTACTCAATATTTCTGGTCTTACAAATGATAATGCTTCATTTATTTGATCGTTTAATGTCTCGGTTTTCATTTTTAATTGCTGATTTTGTGTATTGGTTGTGTCTACATCACAGAACATATGCGCGTATATATAGATATGTTCAAATGCTTTATTTAATTGGTCATTTGTTTTTAAGTAATCGAGTAAGGAAGTACTGGAATCCATAATATGTCCCTGCATTTGTTTTATTTTTTCTGTCGTTTTTTCTACTTCTTCATATAATTCATCAAATGATTTTTGTTCAACCATTTTTTCTATATCCCATTTGTATTTATTCTCTATTTCTGCACGTGTTTTTACTGTTTTTCCCATGTTTTCTCCTTATCCTTAAGAAAGTTCTAGTTTCCTAGAACTTCTTTTTTTATTTTTCTTCGAATTCAGCGTCTACTACATTGTCATCTTTTTTATCAGATGTTTCTTCTGTACTAGTATTTTCGTTTGCTTGTGCTTGTTTTGCAGCTTCTTCATATACTTTTGTTGCGAAAGCCATAGCAGTTTCATTTAATTTGTCTTTTTTTGTTTTAATATCTTCTAAGTCATCTTTTTCTAATGCTTCTTTTAGTTCTTTCATTTCTGTTTCTGCTTTTTCTTTGTCTTCTTTACTTACTTTATCTCCAAGGTCTTTTAATCCTTTTTCGGTTGCGAAAATGATTTGTTCTGCTTCGTTACGTAGGTCTGCTTCTTCTTTTCTTTTTTCATCGGCTTCACGATTGGCTTCTGCTTCTTTTACCATTTTATCAATTTCATCGTCACTTAAGTTGGTTGATGCTGTAATGGTAATTGATTGTTCTTTGTTTGTTCCTAAGTCTTTTGCTTTTACATTCACAATACCGTTGGCATCGATATCAAATGTTACTTCAATTTGAGGTACTCCTCTTGGTGCTGCTGGAATATTAGTAAGTTGGAAGTTTCCAAGTGTTTTGTTATCTGCTGCCATTGGTCTTTCTCCTTGAAGGATATGGATGTCTACTGCTGGTTGATTGTCAGCTGCAGTTGAGAATACTTGTGATTTGCTTGTTGGTATGGTTGTATTTCTTGGAATTAATACAGTGCATACTCCTCCTAATGTTTCTATACCAAGTGAAAGTGGTGTAACGTCTAGTAATACGATATCGTTCACATCTCCTGTAAGTACTCCACCTTGAATTGCTGCTCCCATAGCTACTACTTCGTCTGGATTCACTTCTTTGCTTGGTTCTTTTCCTAGTTCTTTTTTAACTAGTTCTTGTACGCAAGGAATACGTGTTGATCCACCAACTAATAATACTTTGTCAATGTCTTTTGCGGTTAATCCTGCATCTTTTAATGCTTTACGTACTGGTTCCATTGTTGATTCTACTAAGTCACGAATCAAGTCTTCAAATTTTGCTTTGGTTAAGCTTAAGTTCAAGTGTAGTGGTCCATTTTCTCCTTGTGATAGGAATGGTAATGATATTTCTGTAGAACTCATTCCACTTAAGTCTTTTTTTGCTTTTTCGGCTGCTTCTTTTAAACGTTGCATTGCCATGTTGTCGCTTTTTAAGTCGATTCCGTTTTCTTTTTTGAATTCGTCTGCTAAATAATCCATGACACGGTTATCAAAGTCATCTCCTCCTAAGTTGTTGTTTCCACTAGTTGCTTTTACTTCAAATACGCCGTCTCCTGTTTCTAGTATGGAAACATCGAATGTTCCTCCTCCTAGGTCAAATACCAAAATCATTTCTGATTTTTCTTGTTTGTCTAGTCCATAAGCAAGGGCTGCTGCTGTTGGTTCGTTGATAATTCTTTCTACTTCTAGTCCTGCGATTTTTCCTGCATCTTTGGTTGCTTGACGTTGTGCATCATTGAAATAAGCTGGTACTGTGATAACGGCTTTTGTTACTTTTTCTCCTAAGTAAGCTTCTGCTGTTTTTTTAAGGTCTTCTAGTACCATGGCACTAATTTCTTGTGGTGTGTATTTTTTTCCATCAATTTCAAATTTATGGTTGGTTCCCATTTTTCTTTTGGCACTTGATATTGTGTTTGGGTTTGTCATTGCTTGGTTTTTGGCTTTAATTCCAACAATTCTTTCTCCATCTTTTTTGAATGCTACTACAGATGGAGTAGTTCTAGATCCTTCTGGATTGGCTATTACTTTTGTTTCTCCTCCATCGTATACACAAACACAACTGTTTGTGGTTCCTAAATCAATACCTATAATTTTACTCATATTTATCACCTTTCTCTTTCTGGCAATTTTTTTGCCCATTCATTTAATTTATTTATGTATTTTTCTTTTTCTATTTCAAATTCTCTTCTATGTTTATGTTTTCCATTTTCATGATAGTAATATATTGTATGAAATATACTTGTTTTTCCTTCTATTAATTCTGTTTTAAATTCTTCTGGAAGTGAAGAAAATTTGTATTCTTGTTCAAAGAAAATATAAATTTGTGTTATCATTTTTTCTTTTGAATAAGATGGATCGTATTCTTTAATTTCATAATGTGACTCACAACTTGCTCTGGTTTGATATCCTTTTTTATTTAGTATGGATACGGTCTCTGCGATCAATGGGTCACAGGAGAATACATTTGGATGTTCTTGATATACTTCAAATGTTTTTTTATCTATAAAATAACATCTATCCATTTATTCGCTTACCTTTACCATGGCAGTACGAATTACTCTATCTTTTAATAAATATCCTTTTTGCAATACTTCTACCACCATCCCTGGTTCTATCCCTTCTACTTTTATGGTCATAACGGCTTGATGATAGGTTGGATCAAATGGTTTATTGTTTCCATCAATGGCTTTAACTTCATATTTTTCTAAAACATTTGATAAATTACAATAAATCATTTTAAATCCCTCTAAGAATTTAGAAAGTTCATCGTCTAGGTTTTCGTCATCTAAGGCGATTGCTCGTTCAAAGTTATCAATGGTCGAAAGCATGTCTTTAATCATATCTTCGCCTGCATATTTTAATAATTTACTTACTTCATCATCTTTTCTTTTTCGATAATTAATAAAATCTGCTTTGCTTACTAATAATTTATTTTCTAGATCTTTATTTTGTTCTTTTAAGTTTTCTATTTCTTGTTCTAATTTTTTGTCTTTTTTATTTTTTTTTCCTTTTTTTTCTTGTGTTTCATTTTGTTCTTTACAACAGCAGTGTTCTTTTGTATCATTTTCTTCGCACTTACAAGTTTCTTCTTGATCGCAGTCGCATTCTTCACAATTACATGTTTCTTGTTCACAGTTGCAAGTTTCTTTTTCTTCCATTCTTTTCCTCCTTTTTGTTTATTATAATCCTATGTTTTGTTTAATATAGTCGAGTAATGCGATTACTCTATCATATTCCATTCTTTTGGGTCCAATTAATGCAATGGTTCCTTCTTCTCCTCCTAAGGAGTATTTGGTTTTGATTACAGTAACATCATCGTCAAATTCATTTTCACTTCCTATGTAAATATTAATTCCATTGTCTTCTTCTTTAATATGATTAATCATGTTTTGGTCTTCAAATTTATTCATAATTTCTCTAATTTTTTTTGTGTTATCAAATTCTGGTTGCATTAAAATGTGTTTGGCTCCTGTTACTTTTACGTTTGCTTCTTTTGTAAAGTCACTGAATGCAGTGTAAAAAGCATTGTAAAGTACTTCGTGTTGTTTTACATATCTAGCAATTACTGGTTTTACTTCAAATTCTAGTTTGCTACTGACTTCGTCAATTGGCGTTCCAATAATGAGTTTGTTAATGAGTTCTACGGTTTGTTTTACTTCATCAACGGATACGGTATCTGGCATATTCATATTTCTATGTTCTACATGGCCCTTATCAGTTACAACGATTGCGATAAATTGAAATTCGTTTAATGGAATTACTTCTACTTTTGTGATTCTGTTTTCTTTTGAAGAACTTCCTAATACGATGGAAGTATAGTTTGTTAGTTCTGAAATAATTTCCATACTTTTTACGATTGCATCATTTAAAGCTAATGTTTGGTTTTGAAAAATCGTCTGGAGTTTTAACATATCTTCTCCATTCATTTCTCTTGGCTTCATGATATAATCTACATAATAACGATAGCCTTTTTCACTTGGAATACGTCCAGATGAAGTGTGTGTTTTTTCTAAGAATCCGATTTCTTCTAGTGTTGCCATTTCGTTTCTAATGGTTGCACTAGAGCAGTTCATAATTTCACAAAGTGATTTTGAGCTGACTGGACGAGCTGTTTTTATGTAATCTTCAATAATTCGCTTTAATAATTCTGTTTGTCGTTCGTTTATCATAAATCACCTCTTTTGGCACTCTTATCCAAACACTGCTATCAGTATAACATTATATGTTGGCATTGTCAATATATGAGTGCTAGAAAAAAGAAAAATATTTTTTGTGTGTATTGAAACTTATAAAACCGACAGTGTAATTGTTGTCGGTTTTATATCTCTTAAAGATTTTTTTGGAACTTATCTTATTTAATCTTCATTCTTATATTCTTTTGTTTATAGTCTTTTCTGTTTTTGTAGAACACCCCTGCAATCGTCGTATTGCTAATGTCCCCGCCACGAACGAACCACGGGTAATGCAAATAGATGAATTCGGCTCTATCTGAATACCATTCACTCGTCTCACTTAGTGCATGTCCATAACATATATTTCCATTACATGCTGATGTTGCTGACGTTGAGGTATAATTATCGTAATATTTACTTGCTGGTACACCACTAAATCCTGAATATCTTGTTGTTTGATCATATATTCCCATTACGTATTCATTGGCTCCTCCACTCATGTCATATACTCCATATATTGTTCCACTTGTCGATGCTCCCGTTCCCCCTGGACTTTTCTCATATGTATATGCACATGACGTACTGCTTAAAGGGCTTGGCGCTCCTGCGCTACACCCTGTTGTAAAATTAATATTATTATTTATATATATTTCTTTATTTGCTCCACTATAATTACTATTTCCATATTTTCCATATTTACTTTGGCTTAAGTACGCTACTGCTCCCCATTCACTATTCTTCATCACATGTGCATCTGCACTCGTACTGATTCCATAACTATTTTCTGGAGCACTGAACTTCTGTGCTGTTTGGTACATATTAATTACTTGCATATATCTTAATGAGTTTACATTTGGTTTTATATATGGTGTATGGCCCGCATTATTACAATTACCTATACTTGGTGTTGTAAAACATGCACTTCCTGATGCAGCACTTGTCTCAAATTTTCCTACCCAGATCCCTGCTAGTTGTGTTGACCCAAATGTAAATGCTGGATGAATCTTATAATTTGTACTTGGACTTGTCTTACTCGTTGCTATAAAGTTTATATTTATCTGTCCTGGTGTTGCTTGACTTCCTCCTGCATAACTGGTTCCTAGATTTGTATATTGATATTCATATCTTGGAATCCATACAAAGTATGCATTTATCGCACTCTCTGGTATAGAATCACCTACTGACACATTTCGGTAACTACTTGTTACACTTGCTGCATTTGCCCACATCTGACTATTATAGTCATACCATTGATTTTCATCACTCAAATTATTTGTATCTGCTTTTACCCAATTACTTCCATTCCATTTAATTGGAATCAAGCCATTTGATAGTGTTGGCTTATTTGCTCCCGATGTATCTGCGACTGGTGCTTTTATAATTATTGACTTATTTGCTGATGCTGTTAGTCCATTTACCCCTGTTGCTGTACATGTTACTGTATGTGTTCCTACTGCTAAACTACTTGTATTCGTTACTGTCGTACTTCCTACCTTACATGTCACACTTCCTGTTCCACTGATACTCCATGTTGGACTATTAAAGTATGTACTCTGAATCGCATTGCTTGCTCCTTTTGTTACTGTTACACTCGCTGTACTTTTTACTGTAAATGTTGGCGCTGTTTTATCTATCCTGTATGGTCCATATGTCTTTGTCACTTTATTTCCTGCATTATCTTCTGTTGTTACCGTTACACTGGTTCCTGTCGTATTACTTGTTAGACTTGTTGGCGCCACTGTTGTACTTTTATGTCCCGATAATCCATCTGTTCCATTTGTTATACTAAATGTTACATTACTTGTATACCAACTATTACTTCCCATTGTTCCACTTGGTGTCACACTTCCTACTACTGGATCTGTTACATCTATTTTGTATTCTCCACTAGAAAGAGCTGTACTATTTCCGTACTCATCACTTCCTGTTAACTTGATTACATATACTCCACTTTCATTTAATGCCACACTTGCTTCCGCACTCTTTCCACTTACATTTACATTCTTTACTCCTTTTGATACTCCATCCTTGATTACTTCATAGGTAAACGTTTTTAAATTACTATTATCAGTTGCTGTTACTGTAATTGTCTGCGCTTTTGTCCATACACTACTTCCTGCATTACTGAAGTTTAATATTGGTCCTTCTGCTTCTACTACTGTGAATTTTCTTACAACTGTCTCTTCATTTCCTGCTTGATCTCTTACTGTGTATGTTATTGTTTGTTCTCCTAGTGTTGCTGTCAAACTTCCACTTGTTTCCACTACTGGATTTTTATCTATGTTGTCATTAACCGTAATTCCTTCTAATACATTATAAGTCGTTACTTCTGTTATCTTTAATACTGTATTTTCTGGTACTGTTATACTTGGTTTTGTACGATCTATCTTATATGTTTTACTTAATGTATTACTATGACTATTATTATCTGTCACACCTACAATTACTTCATAGTTTCCTGTTTCATTGAATGTTAAAGTTTTTGTTAATTCTAATACACTTTCCTTCGATAACGACACTACATCCTTTTTGATTTCATAAGTAAAGCCAGTTACCTTATTTGGTTTGATTCCACTTACATTGATCAATACTTCTTTCTCTTTTTCATATGTTTCATTTGACTCTGTCATTGTAATTACTGGTATCATATTCAATACCGCTACTTCTCTTGTCACACTTACTGTTTTCTCATTATTGTTTGTACTGTATTTTATTATATAAGTTCCTTCTACACTTGTATCAATACCTTCTACTACTTCATTATTCTTTTTAATCTCAGTTGTATACTCGAGAGGATCTCCACCTTTTGTTCTAGCTACGGCTCCTAACTCTTTATAACTTCCATTCAATTCTACATAAATCATAGAATCTCCATTTAATGTGATCACTGGATCTTCTTTATGAATATCTGGTACTTCTCCTGTCGGATTCTTACTAATCTCTATTTCTTCTTCTTTTCCATTCGCACAATATTCTTTATTACAAATATTATTGATGATTATGTTTCCTTCACCGTCTACATATATAAATCCATTTCCATCTATTCTTCCACTTATCTTTACGATCTCATCTCGTTTTTTATCGTTCACCGTTAATAAACTTAATTCTGATCCCTCATAAAAATATTCTCGAGGAGTCAAAAAATCATCATCTGATAAATCAATACGCACTGCTTCTATTATTCCATCAATACTGCGTTCAAATGCAGCTTTTTTAGATTTACTAACTACATTTAATATAATCGGTGACACAATTAAGGCTACTACTCCAATTATAATAATCACCGCCAAAAGTTCTATTAGAGTAAAGGCTTTATTCCTTATGCCCCCCCCCTAGGTTACTATTTGTTACTATCATATTTTTCCTTCCCCTCCAAAGTTTCAAAAAACAAAAATCACAAAATAATTTGCTTCATTTAAAACCTTTTTTACTATAACTACAGTATACCTTTTCTATATCAAACTTTGTCGTTTTGTAACTATTTAGTTTCTTTTTTTTTTTCATGAACTTCTAAACTTTGTTTTAAAAATTTTATTTTTTTTATCAAAATCTTAGGATTTCACACTACTTTTGTCGAATAATATTTATGAAGGGAACTTGACATAGTTCAACTACTACATTATAATGTAGTTGCAGTTTCCTTCTAGAAAAGGAGGAAGACATGAAAAAGTTTCATAACTTAAGCAATGATTACCTATTCAAAAATGTTTTTTATAATCATCATTACTTATCTATGTTATTACAAGATCTTTTCCAGTTTAACATCAAAGACTATGACTACACTTCTCCAGTACTCCCAAAAGAAAACTACCATAAAGCGGATGCCGAATGTGACTTAGTCTTAGCAAACAAATCTAATATTATCGCTGTGGAGATGCAGAATCAAAAAGTTGGAAGTTTAGAAAACAGAACTTTAGTCTATGCTTCTAAACTTTATGGAAGGCAATTACAAAAAGGAGATTTTAGATACGAAAAACTAAAACCCATAACCATAATCTGGCTTTTAAACTATCGCTATGGAGAGAAAGAAACCCAAGAATATCAAATATTAGAAAAAAATTTCACAAACGATTTGGTAATAACCTAAGTATCAAAGTATGTAATATCAAAAAATTAACAAAAAAAGAATACAAATTATTGTTTAATGCCCAAACAATCGAACAACTAGTACCTTTAAAACAAAATCCAAAATTAAAACCAATCATTGACTTAATCATAACATACAACTTAGATAAAGAAGAATATGAAAGAATGGAGGTATCAAACTTTATGTGGTCATTTGATGATGAACAAACTTTTAGAAGAATGGAAGCCTACCGTGAAGGTCTTGAAAAAGGCGAAAAAAAGGGTGAGAAACGTGGTCAAAAAATAGGTTTGCAACAAGGAAAACTAGAAACAGCTTGTAATTTATTATCTAAAGGAATTCCTATTGAACTAATTATGGAAGCTACGAGTCTTTCTAAAAATGAAATTCAAAAGTATCATAAAGTGCGTACTTAAAAAAATGTAGATTTATTTTTCTACATTTTTTAATGTTAATATTTCATTTTCTGTATCCACAATAATTTTACTGTCAAATTTGATTTCATCTAAAATGATTTTCTCTGCAAGTAATGTTTCTAAATTCCTACTAACATAACGTTTGATTGGTCGTGCTCCATAGGACTCATCGTATGATTCATCAATAATAAAGTCTTTTGCTTCTTTTGTTAATTCCAGTGTTATATGTTTGTCCCTTAATCGATATTCAATTTCGGAAATGATTTTGTCCAAAATATCATAGACAATTTCTTTTTTCAATGATTTAAAAATAATGATTTCGTCAATTCGATTGATAAATTCTGGTTTGAATGTATGCTTTAATTCCATATCAATCATTTCATGACTGTTTTCTTTATTTTCTAAAATGTATTCACTTCCTAAATTAGAAGTCATAATGATAATGGTATTTTTGAAATCTACAGTTCTTCCCTGACCATCTGTAATTCTTCCATCATCTAAAATTTGAAGTAAAATGTTGAATACATCTTTATGAGCTTTTTCTATTTCATCAAATAGAACGATGCTGTAAGGATTTCTTCTAACTGCTTCTGTTAATTGTCCTCCTTCATCGTATCCAACATATCCTGGAGGTGCTCCTACTAATCTTGAAACAGAATGTGCTTCCATATACTCACTCATATCAATACGTATCATATGACGTTCATCATCAAATAATTCATATGCTAGAGTACGCGCCACTTCTGTTTTTCCTACTCCTGTTGGACCTAAAAATATAAATGATCCTATTGGACGGTTTGGATCTTTAATTCCGGCTCGTGCTCTTATAATGGCTTCACTTACTAGTTTTAAAGCTTCTTCTTGTCCTTTTACTCTTTTTTTCATGTTTTCTTCTAGGTGAATCAATTTTTCTTTTTCACCACTGACTAATTTTTGAATTGGAATGTTTGTCCATTTTGAAATAATGGAAGCAATGTCTTCATCGTCTACTGTATCACTTAACATTTCTGATTTGTCAGTTGCTTTCAGTTCTTCTAACTCGTGTTCCAATTTTGGTATGGTTCCATGTCTTAGTCTCGCTGCTGTTTCTAAGTCATAATTATTTTCAGCTTGTTCTAATTGAAATCTTGATTTTTCTAGTTCAGCTTTTTTGGCTTTGACATCATCATTGACTTTTTTTTCGTCTTGCCATTTTTCTCTTAATTCATTTTCTGCTTTTTTCTTAATAGCAATTTCATCTTTTAGTTCTAATACACGGCGTTTTGATAGTTCGTCATTGTCACGCTTTATGGCTTGTAATTCTATTTCTAGTTGCATGATTTCTCTTGAAAGTGTATCTAATTCTGTTGGAACAGAATCCATTTGAACTTTTATTGTGGCACATGCTTCATCGACTAAGTCAATCGCTTTATCTGGTAAGAAACGATCTGTAATATATCGATCTGATAAGGTAGAAGCTGCAATGAGTGCTTTGTCTTTGATGTTTACACCATGGTATACCTCAAATCGTTGTTTTAATCCTCTTAATATGGTAATGGTATCTGTCACGGTTGGTTCTTTTACCATAACTTTTTGAAAACGTCTTTCTAGTGCTCCATCCTTTTCAATATATTTTCTGTATTCATTTAAAGTTGTAGCTCCTATTACTTTGATTTCTCCACGTGCTAGCATTGGCTTTAACATGTTTCCTGCATCCATGGCGCCTTCTAGGGCTCCTGCTCCGACAATCATATGAATTTCATCAATAAACATGATGATTTCTCCATCTGATTCTTTGATTGCTTTTAATACAGCTTTGAGTCTTTCTTCAAATTCTCCACGGTATTTTGCCCCTGCTATCAAGGCCCCCATATCTAATTCCCAAATACGTTTATTTTTTAAAGAGGCTGGCACATCTCCTTTTACAATTCTACTTGCAAGTCCTTCTACAATTGCAGTTTTCCCTACTCCTGGTTCTCCAATTAATACTGGATTGTTTTTTGTTTTTCTGGAAAGGATACGAGTAATGCTTCTGACTTCATCATCTCTTCCAATTACGGGATCTACTTTTCCGTCTTTTACATTTTTGACGATATCTCGTCCATATTTTTCTAATACATTTTTTAAGTTTTCTTCATATGGATTTCCACCATTCATAAAAATCCCTCCTTTTTTGTTGAACTTGTTTCAACAGTAACATTGTAGCACCAAAAATAGCACTCGTCAAGTGCGAGTGCTATTTTTGGTGCTATAAATTTTTTGAACTGCTTTTCCTTCTGGAGATAAGACTGATTTTTCTGGATTCAAAGCCATTATGGCGTCACATATTTTATAATAATAGAATCGAATAATTTCTTCATAATCTTCTTGTTCTAATGCTTTTAATAAGGCTTTTTTATATTCTCCTATTTCTTCTACTCCAATATAGATTGGTGGAATTTCTATTTTTTTTAGTAATAAGTTTAATAGGGCTCGAAATGTTCTTTTGTTTCCATCGGCAAATGGTTGTAATCTAATTAGGTCTGTTGTTAAAATAATACATTCATTAATATAGTTAAAAATATTTCCGTTTTCTAGGGAAGAAAAGGGATAATCAGTTAATGAAATTAGCTGATTAAAGAGCCGCTTTGCTTCTTCTGCTGGTGGTACTTCTACACAGGAATCAAAAAGCATGGCATCTGTATCTCTTAATCTTCCTCCAAATCCAGGGGCACAATGGGAATATAGTTTACTATGTATGCTTAATGAAGTGACAAATACGTTAAAGTAGTCTCTATCAAAGTTAAATCCTTGTAAAAAATCATATACAACACCTAGTCCTTTTCTTTCTTCAGGTGATGTATTTTCTTCTACTTTACTTTCGTTATAAATGTATTTGTTTTTGTATTCTTCATATATAATGTCAAATTCTGGTTTGACTACATAATTTAAGTATATTTCAATAATTGTTTGTGGTATTTTATCTTCTTTGGTATATAGTGTTCTTGATTCTTTTCTATTTTGATATTCTTTTTGAATTTGTGATAGCATTTGTATTGCTTCTTCTATTGTTAGCATAATTAAACCTCTCTTTTTTTATTAATTATTTTAACATATGTATTTGTTTTGTCAATTAGAATCTGGATTTTTGATATCAAATACCATCGGTTTTAGGTTTTTATATTCTGCATAGGAGCTTTCTCTTGGATGAATTGTGACTGTTTCTTTTGATAGCTGAATTCTTCCAAATTCTGAGAAATCTGTTGTGATTGGCAAATCAATATTTAATAGTACTAATTTTTCATCTTTGGTTTTTACTTCTAATCTAGGAAGATAGTTTGCTTTTTCATCTACTCGTAAATAGATGCGAGCGATATGGTATCTTCCACGCTTTTCTTTGAATATGACCTGATAGTTTTCTTTTTGTTTTTTTATTTCTTTTATTATTGTTTTGATTAAATTTTTTTCTTGTTCATTTTTTGCAAATGATTCTACTAAAATGATTTCTACTTTTTCTAAAAACCAGTTGGCGCTTTTTTGTTCTAGTTTTTCATAATCTTTTTCATTGATGCCAAAGAAGCAATACCGATACCATTTGTGATAGGGATCTATTTCTTCATCGTTTCTTTTGAATGTTCCTTCTTTGATATTTGTTGTGAAAGAAATGTATAGGTGATCAAAGTCATTACTGAGAGAAAAGTTTTGCTCTCTTAATTTTAAAACCAAACGTTCTTTATAGATATTCGCTTCTAAGCTTCCAATTGAATGGAATGGTTCTTTAAAGTATCGAATATCACGAATTTTTCGAATTCTCATTTTTTTTCTTCTTTCTGATAAAGTCTATTATACCACCTATTGTTCCTCCTATGATTCCACCAATTATAGCGTATGTGATCACTGATTTTATTCCACTTTCTTTATTTTTTTCTTTTTCAAATTCTTTTTGAACTTGGATTTGTGCGGATTTTACAAGTTGTTCTATTTCTTTTTTTTCGTTATCTGTAAATTGTGTTAATTTCTGGGTAGTGAATGTAAATCCGTTTTGGTTTACAATTGTGTAAAATTCTAATAAATAAAATCCTTGATCTTTATATTCTATTTGTATGAGTGTAAGACCGTTATTTTCTAATATTTTATAGTTATTTGCTGATGCTTTTTTTTGAAGCTCTTTTCCTAATTCTTCTTTGTCTTTTTGACTATAATTTGCTAGGTTATTAATTAGATCATTTTTACGAATTCTTAAAACAAATTCCATGTCTTCTTTTACTGCATCTATATACATATATTGTTGTTCCATCAATTGTTTTAGTTCATTTGGTTTAATATCTTTTAATTCTGGGTTATTTTCTAGGTTGTCTCTCGTAAATGTTGTCCAATCGTCTGGTATATTGATTGTAATTCTATAGTTTTCGATGGTATATTCTTTTGCATAGATCGTTGGAATCCATAAGAGGCTTATGATTAAGCTCCATATTATTTTTTTCATTGTTTCACTCCCTTATTTTTGAATAATTTCATTTTTTCCCATAATATGATTTTTTATTTGTACATAATCTGTTGCGTATATTTTATTGTCATTATTGATATCTGCTGCTTCTAGGTAAGCTCCTGATAGGTTTGTTTTGTTCATGATATGATTTTTTACTTTAACATAGTCGGTTGCAAATATCTTACCATCTCCATTGACATCTCCTTTTACCACTATTGTGTAAGTATATTCTTGGTTATTTAAAAGTAAAGTAAATTTCATTCCTGTTGCAATTATTCCTTCTGTTATTTCTACGTTGTTGGCATTTGTAAAGTGTTTTAATGTGGCTGTGCTATTTAAAATGTTTTTCTGAATGTCTTTGATATTTGTTCCTAGTTGAAATCCTGTTACATATTCGCTTTTTTTAGTAATTCCAAGGTATTGTAAAAGTTCTTCTTCGGTTTTAATTTCGTCTCTTGTTTTGACTGTAATGTTACTCGTAAGTCTGATTGTTTCTATTCCTATTTTGATATCAATATATAGATTGGTTGATCCTGGTGTAAGTGCGACAATTTGATTGTTTTCATATTTGATGATATTTGGGTTTTCGATTTCAATGCTGTATGGAATACTGGTGTTTGGTTTTGTTGTTAGTGGTAGATTGATTTTAGAAGTGGTAAATATTTCTATATTTGGTGTTACTGTGATATGGGTTATTCCATTTGATAGGGATGATTCGTTTAAGACGTTTAGGTTATGAAAGTTTTTAGCATAACCTCCTACTCCTAACAAATTTTGATTTTCGCTATAGTAATAAACATTTTCTGGAAGTTTATAAGTATTATCTGTAATTGCTTGTAATCCGATAATTCCTCCTATGGTTTCGTTTCCAGTTATGGTTCCTTCCCAAAAACTGTTTTTTATTTTTGCGTTTTGGTTAATTCCAATGAGTCCTCCTACATTTTTATTTGCTTTCACCAAGGTGTTAGCAGAACAGTTTTCTATGGTTGTTGTACTTGATACATTTCCTACTAATCCTCCTGTGGATGTGATATCATTTAAGGAATTTCCTTCATTGGTAATGGTTCCACTTTTTATGTGGATGTTATTTAGGGTTATATTTTCGGCTACATTCGCAAGTCCTCCTAAATAGTTTCCTTTGTTGGAATAGACTGTAATATTTTCTAGATTTAAGTTTTCTATTTTGGTTGGAACATTATAATTTCCAATGTTGTTAAATATTCCAGATCCATTTGTTTTTATGTTTAATATTGTTTTGTTGTTTCCATCTAAGTTTCCTTCAAAGTCGATCATTGGATAGTCGATATTGTTAAAGTCTAGGTTGTCTGTTAGTTTGTAATATTTATTTTTTGTATTCATTGTCATTAGGTTTAAAAATGTTTGGGTATCATTAATTAAGTAAGGTTTGTCTTGTGTTCCTTCTCCTACAAATTCTCTAAATGTAACATTAAAGGTAATGGATTCGGTTGTTTCATTGGTTACTTCAATTTGTATTCCTGAATTTGATCCATTCGAGTAAAATATGGTTTGGTTATCAAATGTTGTGCTATTGGAAGTTTTTCCTAGTATTGGTCTACTCATATTCAATGTTGCTTTTGATAGGTCTCCTTTGCTTTCACCTAAACTAGGTTCGTTTGGTCTAAAGACATATATATGGTCATATTCACTACTTCCTGTGTTTCCTTGATATTTGTTATTGTCATTTACTCGATATACAATAATTCCGCTAGAGTCTGCCGAATAGGATTCATAGGTGTTTTGTTTTTCATGATATTCTACAATGAAATATTCTTTATTGTTGCTTTCTGTTTTTATTTTTATGGCTCTTTTTTCATTTGGATCTATAAATTTTGGTTTATATAATGTGATATTGTTTGTGGTTTTATTAATTTCTGGGATTGGATTTCGCCATGTAGTATTTGGATGATATTCGCTTGTAAAGTAGGTTAAAAGGTGTTGTGGATTAGAACCAATTGTGTTTCCCATAATATCATAAAAGCCAACTGGTTTAGAGTTAGGTTCTCCATAACGGTATAGATCCATGTATCCTAAGGTATGACCAAATTCGTGCATGATGGTTCCATAGGTTCCTCGATTCATTGAAAATAGGCTTGCTGCTTCTGTGTAGTCATCTGCATAAAGGAAGTTATAGGCTGTAATGTTTTTTCCTAATATTGTTTGGGTTATGCCATAGTTGTCTCTTTTATGGGACCAGAGTAAATCTTGCCAACTAATACTAGATGGTAAGTTTTTTTGACCTTCTACAATAAATGATATGGCGTCTATTTTTCCATCGTTATTTGTATCTAAGTCATTTGCTGTGATTCCTGATTGTTCTATTTGATTTTTTGTGTTCGCTAGAACATTGTTGATTAGTTCGGTTTCTCTTTTTAGAGATTCTTCGTTATTTTTGTATCCGATTGTATTTTGATCATTGTATTTTAAATAATATCCTATTGGGTGTGTGTCTCTATAAGCGTTTACAATGTTATTTTGTTTTGGAAAAATATCAGTTGTAATTGATAGTTTTCCATAACTTTCTGTTTCATAATATTTTTTAAATGATGGGACTTGTATGATTCCATTTACGGTGTTCATTTCAAATAATTGATCACTGTTGTATATTTTATAGGCGTTATTTACACTTTCGGCATCATCTAAGTGATGTGTTACGTTTGTGTCACTATCACTGAATTCAATAAAAATGGCTATGTTTTTTAAGTTTTTTATTGTTCGTTCTGTGTTTGTAATCCAAGTTTTTGATTGTGTCGTAATTGTAATGGATTGGTTTTGATAAAAGGAAGTTGTAAATAGTGTTATAATTAAAAGAAAAGTTAATATTTTATTTTTTCTTTGCATGAAGATCACCTTTCTTTATTTTGATGATTATGAATATAAGGATACTTGTTATGAGTGTTAAAAGTCCTGATAAAATACCAATTATTATGTTTTTATGGTCTTTTTTTATTTTTGGACACCAGTCAAATTCATGATATAGTTGCATAGTGTTTTCTGTGGATTCATATAAATATGTTTTGGTTTTTCCATTTTCTTTTAATACGTTTATAAGGCAATAGTTTTCGTCATCGTTTTTAAATTTATAGCAGTCTATTTTTGTTTCGTTAATGGTTATTCGGTCTAGAAATAAGTTTTCACGTTTTATTTCTGTATCTGTTATGTAATAGGTTTTATCGTTTATTTTTAAAGGAATCAATTTACTTTTTATTTCATTTTTTTCTTTGTCAAAAACATAAAATCCTTTTTCTTTTGATTCGTCTAATCCATATATAATGTCAATTTTATCTTTTGAAAACAGAAAAAATTTATGGTTATCTATTTTGTATTCTTTTTCTTTGAAGCCTTCTAGTGTTGGTATTTCATCTTTGTTTCTTATGATTCCAATTTTTTTGTTTTTATATTTTAAATATACTTCTGGGGTGTCGTCTACGTGTGCTTTAATGGTATATGTTTTTTTGTTTCCATTTTGTGCTGTTACCGTAATGGTGATTGTATTGTTTCCTGGTTTTACTTTGATTTCTCCTGTTCCTTCTATTGTTGATTTAGAGTCAGATGGTGATGCTTCAATTTTGATTGTTTCTACATCTGCTTTTAATTTTAAGTCATATTCTATTGTATTAGAATCAAATTTTGGAGATAGTTCACCAGTGCTTATGGTGATAGATGATAAGTTGTTATTTTCTGATTTTTCAATTGGTGTTTCTGTTGTGGTGTTTGGTTTTACATTATTCGGTTTTGAACTATTTGTTTTTGATGAGGTATTCGGTTTTGTTGTAGAAGGTTGGTTTGCAGGTGGATTTGTTGGTGGAACATTTGGAGCTGTATTTGTGGCAATGTTTACGGATACACTTCTAGATCCTGGGTTATAGATATTGGCATCTGAATCAGAGAAACCTTCAGTTGGGGTTGCTGTTACTGTTACTTTTCCGCTAGATCCAGCGGTTACTCTGACACTTACGTAACCTTCTTCTACCCAGACACTATTTGTGGATAAGGTCCCGTTTGATACAGTCAAGTTTACTCTACCAATACAGTTTCCTCCTACATTGATTGTAAATGTTCCATTTGGGGTGATGGTTCCTGTAGAAGAAGTCATACCAAATGATGCTGCTTTTACAGAGGAAATAAAGACTAATAATGTAAATATAGTGACAATAATCCATTTGCATTTTTTCATTTCTATTCACTCCTTTTGTTGTCTTTGATTATACCATAATTATAATGAAATATATATATTTTTACTCTAAAATATGTTGGTTGTGTTCAAAAAAACAGTTTCCTGTTTCTAAAACTGTTTGGAATTTAATTTTTTGATTAATCTTTTATGGACTGGTCTTATGAAGTCGACTACCTCTTCTCCTGCTGCTTCTTCAAAAGTCATCCATTTGACTCCTTTGCTTTCATCTTCTCTAGTTGAGAGTGCGAAAATAGAGTCATCTAATACTGTTATTTTTTACTCCCGTTTCTTCTATTTCTATAATCAATATTCAATAATTTGGCTTGTTTGATTAAGTCTTTTGTTTGCAATTTATATTGCGTTCCATCTTTTATAAAATAAGTTCCACATTGTCTAAATTCAAAATTTACATTTTTTCTGATACATTGTTCTCTAATATTTAATACCCAATCAAATTGTAGTGGTCTAGCGTAACAATCAGATTCACCGCCTACAACTACAAGTTCTATGTTATCTAGGTAATTTTCTATATCAATATTTTCTAATAATGGTTGGGCTGTAATGCATTTATGTTTTATTGGTAAGTCTTTAAAGATAGATAATTTATAATCAGCATTTTTCTGATTTTCAATCGTACAACATACCACTACGTTATCATATCCATCTTTCCAGTCCTTTGGAATACAATTCATAAATCTATCGATTCTTTTTGTTAGAAATAGAAAAGTGCAATCTTGTCTTTCTTTTATCATATTCCAACAATCTTGACGCCATTCATCTGCTTCTTCAATCAAAAAGTCTGTTGAAAAACATAAATAAATGATTCCTGCTTTCATTTTATAGTTTCCATTTTTTAGTCTCTCTATTGGTTTTTGAAAATCTTTTGTTTTTACAATTTGATTGGTATTTATATTTCTTTTTGCGTCTCCTTTATGAATATAGCAATGTAGGCATCCATCACTACATTTTTTACAACCTCGCCAAGGATTCCACATAGCCATAAGACTCACTCCTTTTATTTCCAATAATTATATTCTAATGATTCAATATAATTTGGTGTATTTATTTTCTTATTCTTTGTATCTATTGCTCTATAAAAGTCTGGCTGATTCATTTCTTTTGTTTTAATGTCTATATCATTAAATAGTTTTCGTTTGTGTCTTCTATCAAAGTATAAACTCTTATGTCTTTATTATCTTTATCCGTTATTGATGAACTATTTTCATTTTGAATTATATATCCAATACATTTGTTAATATTCTTATTTTTCATAATTCTTCCTGCACCAGAATGAAATACTTCTTTTTTCTTTCATCATTCAATTCCGTAAAACAAGTTAAAATGAATTTTCCTTTTTTAGAATTTTCATCACATTTTCGTCTTACTTTATCCCAAATTTTTGGAACAAAATGCCATTCATCAACTAGTTCTGATTGTTCTTCATTTAAAATTAATTCTAAATCTAATAATGCTCTCTCTTTAGTTTCTTCATCATCTAAGTAAATTGAACTTTTGGCATGCCTAGAAGAAGTCCACGTTTTTCCACACCATTTTGATCCTTCTACTGATACTGCACCAAAAACATTTAAATAACCTTTGAATTTTTCATCTAGTAATCTTGGTATATACCCTTCTTCAGTGACATACTCCCACCATTTAGAAAAGAAGTGGGAGCTTCTTGCTCAAGGTTAGTAACCTAACCAGTATCAACAAGCTAACCCCATGTGCCCCACGATTATAATTTTTATAATATTTATAAGTTATTTGTTTTTCATAACTTATACTCTATATTTGTAGACTAGTGCGCTTTGTTACTACAGCTTAATTATATCACTATTAGGATAGTTATGTCAATAAAAAACGAACTTTTTTTCGCTTTTTTTGTCATAAATATCACCGCCTTTTTTTTATCAATTGATAAAGAAAGAGAAAGCACCTGATATTTTCAAATGTATCCATAAGCATTATAACAAACACTTGTTCTTGATACAATATTTTAATTTCATTTTAATAATTATTATTTTAAATATTAGATTTTAACAGAAAAAAATAGAAGTTTTATTTTACTCCTATTTTTTCTTTACCACCCATGTAAGGTCTTAGGGCTTTTGGTATTTTAATAGATCCATCTTTTTCATAATTGTTTTCTATTACTGCAATAAGTCCTCTTGGTGTTGCAAGTACTGTATTATTTAATGTAGCTACTAAATAGTTTCCATTTTCTCCTTTGGCTCTAATAGAAAGTCTTCTTGCTTGTGCATCTCCTAAGGTGGAACAAGATCCTACTTCAAAGTATTTTTGTTGTCTAGGACTCCATGCCTCTACATCACATGATTTTACTTTCAAGTCAGCAAGATCTCCAGAGCAACATTCTAATGTTCTTACTGGTACATCTAGGCTTCTGAAAAAATCTACTGTAAATTTCCACATTTTGTGGTACCATTCCATTGCTTCCTCTGGTTTACATAAAACTACCATTTCTTGTTTTTCAAATTGATGTACTCTATATAAGCCTCGTTCTTCTATTCCGTGGGCTCCTACTTCTTTTCTAAAACATGGTGAATAGGAAGTTAATGTAATTGGTAGTTCTTCTTCTTTTACAATTTGATCTTTAAATTTTCCAATCATAGAATGTTCTGATGTTCCAATTAAGTATAAGTCTTCATCTTCTATTTTATACATCATGGCATCCATTTCCGCAAAAGACATAACACCTGTTACAACATCACTTCTGATCATAAATGGTGGAATACAATACGTAAATCCTTTATCAATCATAAAGTCTCTTGCATAGGATAACATGGCAGAATGTAGTCTTGCGATATCTCCCATTAAATAGTAAAATCCGTTCCCGCTTGTTCTTCCTGCAGATTCTTTATCTAAACCATTTAGTGCTTCACAAATGTCTGCATGATAAGGTATTTCATAATCTGGTACAATTGGTTCTCCAAATTTTTCGATTTCCACATTTTCACTATCATCTTTTCCGATTGGAACGGAATCATCAATCATTTGTGGAATGATCATCATAATTTCTTTAATTTTCGTTTCTAATTCTTCTTTTTCTTGTTCTAATTTGGTTAATGTATTATTGATTTCTACAACTCTTTCTTTTTTTTGTTCTGCTTCTTCTTTTTTTCCATTTTTTAAAAGTGTTCCTATCTCAGAAGAAGTTTGGTTTCGTTCTTTTCTAAGGTCATCTATTTGTTGTTGTAGTGTTGTTTTTTTTGTGTATTTTTCACTTACTTCATCTACTAATGGTAGTTTTTCTTCTTGAAATTTCTTTTTCAAGTTTTCTTTTACTAATTCTTTGTTTTCTTTTACAAATTTAATGTCTAACATAAATTTCCCTCTTTCTAATAGAAAAAGACCTTAATTAGGAGCATCTGATGCGGTACCATCCTAATGAAAGTCTTCTTAATTTGGATAACGGCATGGCCGGAAATGTTTGCATTTCTCTCTGAAGTAGATTCATAATATTCTCTTTATTCATTTCCACCAACCATGAATTCTCTATAAAAGTTCTTATTATTACTATTCTTCGTCTTTGATTTATGTTTTTATTGTAGCACGCTTTAAAAAGTCTTGTCAAGTGCCATTTTGATTCTCTCTTCTGTTTCTTCTGCTTGTTTGAATCCTAGATGTTTATATAAGGAAATCGCAGATGGGTTATTTTTGTATACCCATAATATCAGTTTTTGTTTTTTTATTTCTTTTTTTATATTTTCAATAATTGAGGTTCCTATTTGTTGATGCCGGTAATTTTTTTCTATAAATAGTTCTTCTATTAAAATGGTATTTTTTTCTATTTCATAATATCCTACTGTTCCTACTTTTTTGTTATCTACTATAATCATTTGATAGTCTTTAATATGTTCTTTTAGGGTTTCTTTTATGTAGTTTTCTATTTTATTTTGTTCTTCTTGATTTGGTTTTTGTTTTGTAATAATGGTTTTTAAACGATATTGGTTGATTTGATCAAAGTCTTTTTTTGTTGCTTTTATTAAGTGATATTCTTTGGCTGGATTGATATGGATAGTTACATAGATAATTTTTGGATCAAATGTTTTTAGTCTGTTTTCTGATTCATGAATGTATTCATGGGCTCTTTTGACGGTTAAGTCTGGATCGACACTGACTTCGGCAATCAGTTTATAATATGATCCATATTTTAATACCATTAAATGGTCTACATGTCTAATGTTTTTTGTTTCTAAAATAATTTCTTTTAATAGTTTCAAATAAGTAGGATCGGTTTCTTGTTCTTCTAAAATATTACTCATATTTTCTTTTAAAATGTTAAAACCAATACGCATAATCAGTAATCCTACTAAAATGGTAGCTATGATATCTGCATATTTCAGGATTGGTATGATGCTTCCTAATTGCATTAATAAGACAGATATTAATACAACAATGGAACTAATGACATCGGTACTGCTTTCATATCCACTTGCGAGTAAGATATTGTTTTGATATTCTTTTCCTTTCTTGATTATGTATTTTGATAATAGCAATTTTACGATAATTGTAATTAAACTGATAATTGCAGCTATCATGCTTGGAATGATGATTTCTTTTTTGATTGATCCATAGATGATGGAAATGCCTAAACTTAAAATAACTAAGCTAATGATGATACTGGTAATATATTCTATTTTTCCATGGCCATATGGATGTTTTTCATCGGCTGGTTTTTTTGATAATTTGTTTCCAACAACTGCGACTAGATCAGTTGATAGATCACTAAAGGAATGAAGTCCATCTGCTATTAATGCACTACTTTTACTAATTGCTCCTGTCATGATTTTTATGATTGATAGAAAGATATTGGTGATCATACTGATGCTCATTACACGTGTTATTTTATCCATATTTCACTTCCTAATTATATTATATGCTTTATTTTGCTTCATACCAGTTTTCTCCATATTCGATGTCTACTTCTAATGGAACGGAGAGTGGATAAACATGATCCATTTTTTCGGTTACAATTTTTATGACTTGTTCTAATTCTTCTTTTCTGCAGTCAAAAACGAGTTCATCATGTACTTGTAAAATCATTTTGCTTTTCATATTTTGTTTTTCAAATTCTTCATAGATATCTACCATGGCTTTTTTTATGATGTCGGCACTTGTTCCTTGTATTGGTGTATTTAAAGCCATTCGTTCTCCTCCTTGGCGTACCATAAAGTTCTCATTTTTTAGTTCTTTTAGTAATCGTTTTCTTCCGAGTAAGGTTTTGACATAACCATCTTTATAAGCTTGGGTTACAATTTTATCCATGTAGTCTTTGATTCCTGGATAAGTGTCTAAATAGTCATTAATAAATTGTTTGGCTTCTTTTGGTGGTATTCCTAAGTTTTCTGATAGACCAAAGCTACTAATTCCGTAGATAATTCCAAAGTTTACTGCTTTGGCCATTCTTCTCATGTTTTTGGTTACTTCTTCGGTTGGAATTTTGAAGATGTCGCTGGCTGTTTTTGTGTGAATGTCCATTCCTTCATGAAAGGCTTTTTTTAAGGCTTCAACTGATGCGATATGTGCGAGTACTCGAAGTTCTATTTGTGAGTAGTCACTACTTAATATTAGGGAATTATTACTTGGTACAAATGCTTTTCTGATGATTCTTCCATATTCACTTCGTGCTGGAATGTTTTGTAAGTTTGGTTCTATAGAAGAAAGTCTACCTGTTCTTGTTGTTGCTTGGTTATAGATGGTATGAATTTTTCCGTCTTCTCCAATTGCGTTTTTTAATCCTTCTATATATGTGGTGTATAGTTTGGTTAATGTACGGTATTCCATGATAGAGTCAATAATTGGATGGACTCCCTTCAGTTTTTTTAGTACATCAACTGCTGTTGAATATCCTTTCTTTCCTTTTTTTCCATGTGGTAGTTGTAGTTTTTCAAATAGGATTTCACCTAGTTGGCTTGGTGATGCGATATTAAATTCGGTTCCTGCTTGCCTATGAATTTCTCTTTCTAATGATTCTATTTTTGAGTAAATTTCATCTCCCATGTTATCTAAGTTTTGGCGATCAATATGTACTCCTGTATATTCCATGTCCGCAAGTACTTTAGATAAAGGCATTTCAATATCAGAAAATAAGGAAGTCATTTCTTCTTGTTGTAGTTTTTCTTTTAATAGTTCTTTTGTTTCATATATAAATTTTGCTTTCATTACTGAGTAGTATGCAATAATTTCCTCGTTTGGTTTTACTAGTTTGTTTGGTTTTCCAAATATTGTGTCGTAGAATGCTATGTCATAACCTAGTTGGTCTGCTAAATAGGCAATATCGTCTTTGACGTTATAGTCTAGTAAATACGCTGCAATCATGGTGTCAAAAGTATCATTTCCATAGTCAATTCCAAGATGTTTCATTACGACTGTGTTCTTTTTGGAGTCATAAGTATATTTTTGATTTTCTTTTAAAAAGTTTGGGTTTTGTTTTACTATTTCGATTGGCACATAAAAGGAATGGTCTTTGCTATAAACTCCGATTCCTAATGGTTCTGCGGTATGATAGTTTGTTCCAAATGTTTCTAAGTATATGGCAATTTCACATCCTAGATGAATATTATCTAAGGAGGTAACGATTTTTGTATCTAGTGATAATTTGTCAATTTCATCTTTTTTATTTTTTTTGATAAATGAGTAAAATTCTAGTTCTTCATAAAGAGCGTTTAATCCTTCTTGGTTTCCGAGGTAAATGAGTTTTTCTGGATCAAATTCGATTGGGACTTGTTTATAAATGGTCGCTAAATCGTAACTCATGTAAGCTTTTTCTTTATCTGCTTCTAATTTTTCTCCTGTTTTCCCCCCTATTTTGTCTATATTTTCATAGAGTCCATCTAATGTTTTGTATTCTTGTAATAGTTTGAGGGCTGTTTTTTCGCCGATGCCTTTTACTCCAGGGATATTGTCGGATGCGTCTCCCATTAGTGCTTTTAGGTCTACCATTTTTTCTGGTGTAATGCCATAGTCTTCGGTAAATGAGTTATAGTTATAACGAATATAGTCTTTTTGTTTTAATAGTTTCATATCGACATCATGACTGATTAGTTGAAGTAAGTCTCGATCACTACTGATAATGGTTCCAATCCATTCTGGTTTTTCATCGCAGTAACGGGCAAATGTTCCAATGATGTCGTCAGCTTCATAGTTATCAATTTCATAATATGTAATTCCCATTTTGGTTAAGAGTTGTTTGGCAAGTGGAAATTGAACTTTTAGTTCGTCTGGTGTTTCTTGTCTGCCACCTTTATAGTCTTCATATTTTTCGTGCCGAAATGTTTTTCCTTTGTCAAAGGCAACCATAATATGGGTTGGCCTTTCTTCTGCGATGATTTTATTCATCATGTTGGTAAATCCAAATAGGGCATTGGTTGGAAATCCTTTGCTGTTTTTCATTACGTTTCCTGTATATGCTGTTGCGTAATAGCTTCGAAATAATAAGTTATTTCCGTCTACTAATATTATTTTTGCCATGTTTATCACCTATTTCTTATTATACAGGAAATTTTTTTAAAAGGGAATTTTTTCTTATAATGATTGAAAAGTATTTTTTAAGATCTGGTATCTTTGTTCTAATATGGTTTTATAAAATTCTTTTCTTTCTTTTGTGATGCATTCTATTTCATCTATAAATCTAATTTGATATTATGATAGATTTTATTTTTATACGTACTTGTGATCATATTTGTTCGATAGCTATTTCTATTATATTTGCTTTTGAATTTTGGATAATTTCTGATTCCTTTATAAAATCCTGAAAAAGCATCTTCTAAATCAAACATGGTACATCTAAGGCTTATGGAATCAACTTCTTTTAAATATAGTCTTTCACTATAATAGCGATGGAATATCTTTAATACATTCATAAACTGATTTTGATTTTTTTGTTTGTCCATATTCTTTCTTTTTGTCTTCTAAGTAATAATTGTAGAGAAATCGATTACAACCAAATGTTTTATGAATCAATTCTTTTTGCTCTATGTTTGGATAGACTCTGAATTTATAGGCCTTATGAATTATCATGCCTCATTACCTCTATGTATTTTGATTATACTAAGAACAAATATTTGTATCAATAGTTTTTACAAATATTTGTATGACTTTCCTATTCTACAAAAAAAGACTTCTAGTTGGTAGAAGCTCTGATAATTTCTAAAAATTCATTTTGTAATTCTTCTAGTCTTTTTTCTGTATTGGCTTCAAAGCGAATGGTTAAGTTTGGTCCTGTATTGGATGCTCTTACTAATACCCAACCGTCTTCAAATGTCACTCTTACTCCATCTAAGGTAATGATATTGTATTTTTTGTTTATAGCATATTGTTTTACTTTTTCTACAATTTCAAATTTGGTTTCGTCTGTTACTGCGATTTTGATTTCTTCTGTAGAGTAATATTTGTTGATTCCTTCTAATAGTTGACTCATTTTTTTATCTGTATGGGACAGGATTTCAATGAGTCTAAGTCCTCCATAAATTCCATCATCAAATCCTGGAAATTTGTCTCTAAAGAAGATATGTCCTGAGTATTCTCCTCCAAAGTCAAAGTCTCCTTCTTGCATTTTCATGTTTGAATAAGAGTTTCCTGTACGATACATGACTGGTTCTAGTTCTAGTTTTTCTAGTTCATCAATTAATGCTTTTGAACATTTGACATCAAATAGTGCTTTCTTGTTTTTCATGGTTTTGTGTATATATCTATATATAATAGCCATTACTAAGTCTGTTGGAATGATTTTTCCTGTTTCATCTACAATTCCAACTCGGTCTGCGTCTCCATCAATTCCAATTCCAAAATCGTATCCTAATTCTACTACTTTGTTCCCTAGGTCTATCATATTTTTGGCTACACTTGGATCTGGATGATGGTTTGGGAAGTTTCCATCACTTGTTGAATAGATTAGTTCATATTCAATAGGTAACATATCTAATACGTCTTTTATGACGATTGATCCTGTTCCGTTTCCACAGTCTGCTACTATTTTTATTTTTCTGTTTCCTAAATTAATCGATTTTTTTAATAACTCTAAATAGTCTTGTCTAATATCGATTTTTGTTTCTGTACCTGTGCCTGTATCAAAATTTAAGTTATGTGTAAAG
>CANAXT010000004.1 GCA_947365915.1 uncultured Mycoplasmatota bacterium | reverse complement strand
CTTTGAAATTATATATTAGCTATAAACAACTTACACACTTTTCTTGACAAACCCTGTGCAATACAGAAATCATCTTCTTCAAAACCAATAATCAATAAAATTTAAATCTCTATCGTGTCCATTTTATTGGGTATAATTCACATTGATAGAGTGTCAATCCTATTAAATTAGAGGCGACATTCACTTGCGACCCAAATGTTCCTCTTTTTTTATTGTATGCAAGTTTCCTTGACATATTCATAATAACATATTTTATAATTATTGTCAAAAGCCACCTTTAAACTTATTTTAAAATTAATTTTCTAACATATGGCGCTTTTTCAGTAATTGCATATTCAGTTTCTGCATATTTTTGATTAGCAATATCTACAATTTTTTCTAATTGTGTTTCATCTAATAATTGTGTATTGACATGGCAATAACGGATTTTTCCATCACATAACCCTTGCTTAATTGCATAAGTTGCATTTTGTAAACCAATATAAACAACTTTATTATCTTCTAATTGAACAGCCTCATTTGGATCAAATGTGCTATCATAAAAACAATGTTCTAACCCTTTATTGTCTTGATAATTTATTGTTTGAATATCACCATCTGTAATTAATTCAAAGCTAAGTAAACTACTATGATGTACACCGTGTATTAATTGATAATGACAATTAGGATTAATACCATAAATACTTAATTTAATAGTACTTCTTTGTTCAGCTTTATACCTTTTTGCTAATTCTTGTGCAATTTGTCTTATTTTTAATCTACCATCTTCACTTAAATATTGTTCATACAAAGATAAATCTATATCTTTATTATATGCTAGATTTAAAATATCACTATTCATTTGATCAAACCATATACCATTTCCAAAATACTTTTCTTGATAAAAACCATCATAAAGACATACTGACTTATAGCTAGGCAAATCTTCTATAGCTATATCTTGAAATAGTTCCCTAAAATTGGGATTTTTATAATAATAAAATAATTTTCTTTCTAATTCTCTTTCATCTATTTTATAAACACCATTTTGAAATAATAAAGGTAAAAGTAGTGCCACAAAATGGTATTCTTTAAATCGTTCATCTGAAAAATTTTCTAAGTATTTTTTTGTATCTTCATTTATTGTTGGCATAAATAAAACCTCCTTATAAATCAATGATAACATTTTTAGCTTTTATTTTAAATATTTATTATGTACATTGGATCGGTTATAATAAACTAAATCAGCTGAATTTTGCTTTTTTTCGTATTCAATTTGTATTTAAAAAGTACACCTGATAAAATTTTCTAATTCTTTGAAAGGAATGGATCTACTTAAATCATTAATATAAACATCTTCACACTCATTAAAGAAAAGGTAAGTAATTCCTTTTATTTCGATACTATGAGGCTGTATATAAACAATGTTCGTATTTGATAAACTAATAATATTCCCATTTTTTAATTTTGCTTTTATGTTATTAAACTTAAGCAGGTTATTAATTTTCTTTTCTAATACCTCATCAATTTCTAATTTTTCTTTTATTATTTGCATAACTAATCAAACTCCTTCCAAAACAAACAAAAAAGATTAACCGGAATTAACCTTTATATTTTGAAAGTCGGATTAGTTCGACTAATTTTCCTATGGTGCCCATAATGAGATTCGAACTCATGACCTTTTCCTTCGGAGGGAAACACTCTATCCAGCTGAGCTATACGGGCAATTATATATAATTAAAACCGTTGAAATCAACGGTTAATTTTCTTATGGTGGAGAATAAGGGATTCGAACCCTTGACCCCTTGCGTGCAAGGCAAGTGCTCTAGCCAGCTGAGCTAATTCCCCAGAATGGTGTCTCGTACGTGATTCGAACACGTGACCCTTTGATTAAAAGTCAAATGCTCTACCTGCTGAGCTAACGAGACATAAAATAATGGCTGCCTCGGCTAGATTCGAACTAGCGCAATGCCACAGTCAAAGTGTGGTGCCTTACCGCTTGGCTACGAGGCAAGATCGTTATAAAAATTAAAGTGGTGGAGGGAGATGGATTTGAACCATCGAACCCGAAGGAACAGATTTACAGTCTGCCGCGTTTGACCACTTCGCTACCCCTCCATAATAAATGGTGCCGGAAATAGGACTTGAACCCACAACCTACTGATTACAAGTCAGTTGCTCTACCAATTGAGCTATTCCGGCAAAATTTAATGGTGGGCGATGTAGGACTCGAACCTACGACCCCCTGCTTGTAAGGCAGGTGCTCTAACCAACTGAGCTAATCGCCCAGACACTCGGACGTATTTAACTATACCAGTTAAATAGTGATTTGTCAATATAAATTTTTAAATTTTTAATTATTTTCGGACTTTTTTAAACTTTGGTCTATCCAAAACGGCAACTTATAGGCAAGTGTACGAAATCCATGTTTTGTTTCAACAATCTTTTTTTTGTTTTCTTTTCTCTTTACCTTATATACAATGTTTTTAATACTTAGTTTTAAATGGCAAGATTCTTCATCTACTTCCAAAATTTCTACATAAATAGTTTCCCCAATTTTTACAAAACTATTAATATCTTTTACAAAACCATGCGAAATTTCAGAGATATGAATTAATCCACTATAAAATTCATCGAATGATACAAAAATTCCATAATTTTCAATTCCTGTTACTGTTCCTCGGACAACACGACCTTTCTTATATTTTGTCATAGAACACCTCTATTTGCATTATAGCACAATTTTTTTCAAAGAAAAAGTCTTTACTAATGTAAGTTCATTGTTATATAATATTGATGGTGATAAAAATGAAAAATAATGAAGAAAAAATTATTGATATTATTGATCGATTACGTCCTTTTTTAATTAATGATGGTGGAAATATTGAATTTGTAAAGTATGAAGATCATGTCGTATATATTAAAATGATGGGAGCTTGTTCTAATTGTCAAATGCTTGATTTGACTTTGAAAGACGGAATTGAGGCTGCTATCAAAGAAGAGGTCCCAGAAGTTACTCAAGTAATTAATGTCAAAGAAGAATTATCATAGGATTTATCCTATGTTTTTTGTTAACCATAGCATATCTGGCAATGCTTTATAAGTTCTTACTTTTAAATAAAGAATACTTAAAAATTGTTCATATATATCAATTTGTTCTAATATTTTATCTAATATATTTTCATTATCATGATGATCTATAATTTTCTCATATCGGTCAAAATAAAATGTTGGGTAAAAGGCACGCGCTAATAGTAATAGCCATTCATCTTCATTCAAGGAAATGATATTTAAAAATTGTTGAAATTCTGAAAAGGAAAAGTCTTCTTTTAATAGTTCTTCTTTCCAATATTCTATTATGTCTCGTTCTTTGTAGTCTAATACAAAGTTTAATGGGTTATATAAGTCAAATAATGTGTTATTGCTACAAATTCTTCTATGACTAACTACTAATGGCTCTTCTTTTTTTACTTCATTTAATAAGGAAATTCCTATTTCAGATAGTCCTATAAAGTAGCTAAAACTTTCTCTAATTTTAGGATATCTTTTTCCAAATTGGTTCACTTGATATTCAAAATAGTCGTTTTTTTCCATCCATAATTTTTTCCACTGATTTCTACTGAGTAGGCTTTTTTCTGTATCTTTTGTAACTAAATTTGAAAAAAATAAGATATCTTTTACTGTGACATGTGCATCAGAATTAATAAATACACGAAGCATGATATATGGAATATGGTTGATTATGGTAATAATTTCTTGTTTTATGTTTAATACAAATTGATGACAATACACTCCTCGCTCTAATAGTTGCATACTAATTTTATATAGTTCTTGTAATTCTATGGGGGAGCGATTATAAGGTGTTAGATAATAATGTTCATCATGAATTTCAAATTGATAAGATCCGTTACTTTGGTGAATCTCTGCTGGATACAACTGATAATAATACTGAATCGCATTTTTCATCTTATCCACCTCATTAATATTTATGCATAAAAAAAGGAAAATAGAATTTTCCTGATAAATTATTCATTAATAATTGCTTTGATATTTGAAAGTTGCGTTTTTAATTTTGTATTTTCTTCTAATAATTGTTGATATTGTGCAAACAAGTCTTGATATAATTTTTGATATTCATTTGGTTGTTCTATTTCAGAACTAGGTTGTAAAGGAGTTTCTTCATTTTCTGGTTGTTCATTGGTTTCTACAGTTACCTCTTTTGGTTCTTCTACTGCTTCTGGGCTTACAACTTCTGGTTTATTTTGAACTGGTGTTTCTTCCTCTTGTACTTCGTTTACATTGGCTCCTAATAGTTCTACCAAATTGCCAATCAGTTTAAATCCTTGTTGTCCATTAATTTTAAGGTTTGTTAATTTTTCTTTTGATAAATCTTCTATTTCTAAGCTTCCACCTTCACGGTTGTTTTTGACAATTCGTTTTACTAATTCTCTTACGTTTGCCCATTCTGTTTCGTCAATAATATCATAAGCAGCTAGTGTTCCATTGAGTCCTAAAATTTTTGAAACGTAAATTTTAACATACCCTTGTTCATCTGTTTCTCCTAGTGTAAATATCAAATATTTTTTATCATCTTTTCTAAAATAACGAATAATTTCTATTTCCAAAGCTTGATTATTTTGATTCAATGCTGGTATTTTTTGCATAGTAAAAAATCCTCCTTTTTATTCCTACTTCTTATTATACTGAAAGTTCTAATTTTTTTCAACAGCTTTTCAAAAAAAAAATGGAATTATTCTTCTCCCATTTTTATTTTCGCGTATTTCTTTTTTTCTCTCATCATATATTCTGTAATACAAGTTTCGATTTCTGGCAGTGCTTCTCTTTGTATATTAGAGAGTGGAACAAATTCTTTTACGGTGTCAATGGAAACTTTTCCCCAAATAATTCCCATTTTCACTTCTAAGTCATTGAACATGTCTGGTGTAATTGCTGTAAAAAAATATCCAAATATGAGTCTTTTTTGTCCTAACAAAATTCTTTTGTTTGTTAGAGCGATCACATAAGTTGTAATGATATCTAACGGGTTATCATTTTTTTGGGCAGCAAAGGCATATTTTACTTCCTCTCCTGGGTTTAAGTGCAGATCGATGATTTTAGAATGTGCTTTTAATCTCCAGGCTACCGTAAATGGATAACGAGATTTGAATTCTCTTACTTTTTTATATACGGGACTTTGCATGTTTTATCCTCCTTATTTAGAAATTACTTTGTTCTCTTTTAATGAAGATACTAGGTCTTCTTCTGATACTTCACCCATTAAGGTATCGATTACTTTTTTATTTTTTACGATTACTGTGGTTGGTGTTCCAAATGATTCTTGATCCATTCCTAGCTTGTTTAATATTTGATTTAATCTTTTTTCGCCTAATTCATCCGTATTGATGTCTAAATAAGATAAGTTATAGTCAGCAATTACTTTTTGTAATACTGGTTTGAATGCGATACAATGACTACAGTCTGGTCTTCCTAAATATATTATTTCTTCAGTTTTTGATTCAAATGATTTGTTAAATGAATCTACTATTTTTTGTTTTTTCATGCCTGATAAGATTGCTAGAATGATTATTAATATGGTTATTATAATTACAATTCCTAAAACAATCCAAATTTTTTTCTTTTCGTTCATATTCTTCCCTACCTTTTATGTGAAATTTAAAAAAATTCCAATCTGTTTTTATTATAACACTTTTATATAGAGATTGGAATATGCTTTTTGTACTTTAAAATTATTGTTTTGTTATTGAATCGATCCATTGTTCTATTTTTGTTTCCTTTGTTTTTAGTTGGTTATTTTCAAACACAATATTTATTTCATTTATTATATTGGAGTTCGGACATAGTTTTTTGATTTCTTCAAATGTTCTTCCTATCCATCCTCCATTGGTTGCGAATGGAATAATGGTTTTGCCACTTAAGTCATTTTCTGTTAAAAAGGTTCTGACTGCTGGTACTGGTCTATACCACCATACTGGTGTTCCTAGAATAATGGTATGGTATTGGTTTAGGTTTATATTGATTTTTTCTATTTCTGGTAAGTGAGTGCTTGACTCACTATTTTGTTCATCTTCTACTACAGTTTGATAGTCATTTGAATATGGTTTTACTGTTTTAATTTCTATCATATCACAGTTTAATTTTTCTTTGATTTTTTGTGCGATTGTTTTCGTATTATTTGTGTATGAAAAAAATACGATTAATTTTTTATTCATTATTATTCCCTCCTATTTTTTATTTTAAATTGTCTATCCAATTTTTAATTTCATTATTGGATACGTTTGATTGAAAGCGTTTTCCTTCTAACCAATTGCCTGTTTTGGCTGTTTTTTCTAGTTGTTTTCCGCTTTGCCCTAATTCACTTGACGCTGATGTACAAAATGGAATTACTGTTTTGCCTTCAAAATTGTTGTTTTTTACAAATGTATCTACTGGCCATGCGGCAATTCCCCACCATATTGGGTAACCAATAAAAATGGTATCATAGTTATCCCAGTTTTCTACTTTTGTGGTTCTTAGTTTTACTTGTCTTAATGATTCATCATCATGTTCTTTTGATACTCTTGAGTTCTGATTTGTCCAATCTAAGTCTTCTTTTGTATATTCTTGTTCTGGTATAATTTCCCATAAATCAGCATTTATGTTTTTCACTATTTGTTCAGCAACTTTTTCAGTAGATCCTGTTGCTGAATAATAAATGACTAATGTTTGTGATGATTTTAGATTATTTTCTTCATAATTCATTTCTTTTTTGGGTTTTTTGATATTGCTAACTAAGAGATACGATCCTATTCCTAGTATAACGATTATTATTCCTATAGTTATTTTTTTCATTCATTCTTTCCTTCCTTGACATGCTATTGTTTCATGTGCTACTATGATTATAGTGCATGAACCTAACTTTAGGTCAATACTAAATTTTTATTTTTTGGAGGTTATGATGGAATATACGATTGGGGAAGTTTCTGCGAAGTTTCATTTACCAATTTCTACGTTACGGTATTATGATAAGCAAGGATTATTACTTACTTTGAAACGAGATCGTTCTGGTGTTCGAAGATTTAGTGAGGAAACTATTGAAGCTTTACGATTGATTGAGTGTTTGAAAAAGTCTGGAATGCAGATCAAAGACATTAAAGAATTTATGCTTTGGTGTCAGGAAGGAAATAAAACAATTTCTAAAAGAAAACAGATGTTTTTCAGGCAACGAAGTCATATTCAAAATGAAATTCTAGAGTTACAAAAAGCACTTCAATTAATTCAATATAAATGCTGGTATTATGAGGAAGCGGAAAAGGATGGAAATGAAAAAAGAGTCAAAAATATGACTCTTTATGAAATGCCTGACGATATAAAAAAAATATATCAAAGTTCACATTAATTATTTTTTTGTGAACGTTTTTGTTTTCGATAGTGGCTGATTGGCAATTTGAAATGATTTCAAGTATTGTCTTAGAAAATATACTTTATCAAAGTTATTCGTGAATAACATATCACAAAGTTCTAATGCTTGTTGTAAGTAAATTTCTCCATACCATTCTAGTCCATAGTATTTATCTTGATTGATATTTCTTCTCTCTGTTATAAGGTCATCGTTGTATCTATCGCTTTTTGAATATAATAATATATTCACTAATAGGTTTACGTTGTTTTGCCATACTACTGGATCTAAACTTCCATTTGGGCATCGAAATTCTATGGTATTTTCTGATTCGGTGATTGTAAAATCACTAATATTATTAAAATTTATGGCTTGATTTCTAGCATGTGGAATCGTATGAATGAAATCATTCATTGATAAATCGTGAACTGATCGCATAGATTGGTAGCTTTTCCATAATTGTTGGGCAATTGGTACTGCATAATGGCTCATGCTGGTTCTAGGCGTTAAGAAGTCTCCATATACAAATCGATAAATAATGTTTTCATAAACAGACCATAATTTAATAAAATTTATCCATGATTCTGTTTTTTCTCCAAGAACTTGTGTTCCAATATGAATATGCCCTCCTGAGTGTTCTCCAATGATGGCATTTTTTTCTAATATAGCGCAGATCAATTTTAGTTCGTTCCAATCTTTTTTGGTATCTTTTAGTATTGGGGAAGCGATTTCAAATCCGTTTTTTAATGTTCTATCATGTTTTGGTTGCCAACGTCTATGTAGTAATAGTTGTCTAGTTTGTTTTTCTATACGGTCTCTCATGGCTTCTTCAAATTCTAATTCCGTTCCAAATGTAATAGTGTCATCAAATCCTAGTTGGCTACGTAATTCTAAGTAATAGTTTTCAATATAATACAATAAGTCTTGTAAATCAATTCCCTTCATTTCTGAAAATTGATCATTATTTGTTGGTTTTATATAGTGAAATAATGGGTCGTCTATCAGTGTTTTTTCTTTTGCTTTCATCATCGTATCATCCTATTATAGTTTTCTCTTTTTAGTTCTAATTTTTTTGCTACAGATTCATTGTCTGTTAATGGATTTTGTTCTCGGATATGATCAACACATTCTGAAAAATTGAATGATGAGAATTTTTTTCTAGTTTTTATTGCAATGTATTCTCCTATTGCCGTTATTACAACATATAATATAGTTTCTGCGATATTAAGGGAAATATCTTCTCTACAGATGATATAATCATCTTCATCCTCACTATATACTACTGCTTTAATAAAGGCTTCTTCTTGTAATTCTTCTTCAGTTAGTGTTTTTTTTATTTCCTCAATTGGTTCTTCTTCTGACTCTCCTAGAATTTCTTCTAAATTTACGTTTTCTTGTTGTAATAATTCTACCATTTCTTCATAAGTTTTCTCCTTTATTGGATAGGTTTCAATCATACGCGAGTATGTTCCATCGCTATTTTGTTTCCATTTTGTGTAATAATAAAGGGTATTACTTTTTCCAAAACTGCTATACTTTTTTTCATATCTTTCATTTCCAAGTGTATCAAATTCTGTCATGATTTGTGCAGGAACTTCCCATTCATCTCCATTATAAAATGGGGTTATATTTAATTGAGCAAAACCACCAAAGGTCACTCCTGCAATTAGCACATATGGAGCAACCAATTGTAGTGCTCTAACACTGATTTTTAGATTTCTAATTGTTTTTCTTTTTGCATTTACTATATTTTGATGTTTTAATTCAAATTCCATTTTTTTGATATCTCGTTCCATTTGCTCTAAAAATTTTTGTTGTTTTTGCATTTTTTGAAGTTCTTGCTTATTTAATTTTCTTTTATGACTTTTCTTTTTTTTCGCCATTTATTTAACCCCCTAAGTTTTTCTTAAAGTTTTTCACTTTGAGAAATAATGGAATATTTGTGATATTTTTTTACTTTATTATTAGTTTGACTATTATGAATTTGACAAAATATTTTTTTTACGTTAGAATAATCCACAAGTTGCTTAGGCAACTAGTCTTTTAATCTCAAAGTGAAAAACTTTGGGATTTTTTTGGTGTGATAAAAGGTATTGGGTAACTTTACTTAAAATGGATGAGGCTGGGCATATCAAAATTAAAAAATAGTATTTTAGTTATGAGAAGATAAGTATTTTATCTTTTTTATTGTAAAAATCGATTCTATTAGGAATCGATTTTAGATAAATGACACATTGGAATGAGATTATTCATCATTTTAATTTTATTATCAAAGCTAGGATGTACATATCTATCTAGTGTTATTTTTACATCGGAATGGCCTAGAATTTCACTTAGTGTTTTGGGATCACAACCATTTTCAATACATCTGGTAGCAAATGTATGTCTTAATGCATGAAAGTTATAATTTAAGTTAATAGAATTCATAATCGTTTTATAATGATTTGTATAACTTCTAGGTTCCATAAATTTTGTTTTTCCAGTTAAAAAGAAACAGTTATCTTCTTTTTGCAATTTTTTTAATATTGGAATGATAAAATTGGGAATGGGAATATTTCTAATAGATGAAACTGATTTTGGTTCATCTAATATTACTATTGTTTTCTGTTTTGCCTTTTGATCATAATTCTTTACTCGTATTAATGTTTTTTCTATCCTAATAATATTGTTTTTTAAGTCAATATTTTCCCATTTTAATGCACATAATTCGCCAATTCTAAGTCCAGTATATAGACAAAGAAATATACCAAAGTAATCTTCATTGATGGTATCTTTTAATTTTTGTTCTAATCGTTTTTGATGTTCTTTTGTTAATATTTGAATTTCTTTTTTAGGAATTTTTGGCATGGTAATGTCTATTCTTATATTGTGGTATTTTAAAATTTGTTGTAATATGATCAACATGTCTTTTACTGTTTTGGGGGCAAATCCCCTGTTTAACATTTTCTCAGTAAATTCATTAATTAAACTTTTATTGATTTGTTTTCTTTTGTATGTACCAAATTCTGGTATTAAATGTGCGTATGCTGTATATTCATAGTTTGAGTAAGAAGATTTTTTACATGATATTTTGACACTTTTTAGCCAGTTATATATGTCTCCACTAAATAGTGATTTATCAATTGTTGCTTTTTTTGTTGTTTCATATTTTTTTAATACCTCTTTTTCTGTTTTACCATATATATATCCATACTTTATTGAACCATCTTCTTTGATTCCCTTTTTATATTTCATAGAGTACCTTCCATCTTTTCTTAAATATATTTTTTCCATTTGTTTTCTCCTTTCGAGTCAATATCATACAAAAAAAGCACTATTTTTTATAGTACTTGTACAATTTATTTTTGTTATATATTAAGGATATTTTACCATTTTATTTTTTGCTTTGGAGGATCTTTTTCATTAAAGGAAATAATTAATTCTAACATTTCTTTGAAGTTTTCAAGGGTAGTATTTATATTTTCTTTTATTTCACTATTTGCTGCTTTGGCAATTGTATTTACTAGACCATATTGCAGTGTGTTTTGTAAGGCTCTTGGGGCAATATGTAAGCTTCCTGAAACAATTCCCTTACAATCATTTATGCTTCTTTTTACTAAAAATTCAATGGTTTGTTCTTGTAATAGTTCTCGTGCTGTATATTCGTTGTTCGTGAAGTTACTAATTCCATTTAAACATACAAATGCTTTGGCCATACTAAATAGAAAATTTGGAGGAATAATTTCATAATTTAAACAAATATTGATCATGTCAATAAAGTAATAAGTAACTTCTTTCTTCTTTATTTCATCACAATATTTTTTACAGTCTTCTTTAAATTGTCTCTTTTTTATTTCATCCATTTTTCCATAAGGAATTAACATGTTATATAATTTTTCATGATTGCCTGCGTATGCTGTTAAAAAGAATTGTCTACACAATGTGGCATCTGTATCACTTAATGTACATAATAATCCCATGTCTAAAAAACAGATGTTTCCTTCTTCATCTATACAGATGTTTCCGCTATGTGGATCTCCATGAAAGACAATTTGTTGATTATGAAACAAGGCCCAAAAGCTTGATTTTATATAGCTATTTAAGGCCGTTATAATTGTTTTTTTGTTTTCCTCTGTTAATTCTAATTTGTTAATCGTTTTATTTGGAATAAATTCCATAACGATAATATTATTTGTACAATATTGTTCATAAAGTTTTGGAACTTTAATTTGTTTTGTACATTTTACTTTTCCATTTACGTTGTGAGAAAAACTTTCATAGGATTTTATATTTTCTTTTTCTTGGTTAAAGTCTGTTTCTTGCTCTATCCAACTTAAATATAAATCCAGAGCATGATCTCCTCCAGTGAAATTATGAAAGTTCACAATTCTCCCAAAGGTGTGTACAATTCTTCTAATTCTTGTTATGTCTTTTTGTATTGTTTTTGTAATGTCTTTTCTTCTTATTTTTAAGGCAACTTCTTCGCCTGTTTTTAGTTTGGCTCGATGAACTTGTGAGATGGAGGCAGAACCTAGTGGTTTTGGATCGATATATTCAAAAATAGTGTCTAAATTTCCATATTCTTGTTTTAGTATTTTTTCAATTTCTTGATAATCAATTGGATTACAATCATCACAAATACTGGATAACATTTTTCGGTCTTCTTCTGTAAATAGATTTCCAAAGTTTTGGGTTGCTAACATTTGCGCTAATTTGATATAAACGATTCCCATTTTTTCTGAGAATTTTTTTATAATTGTTCCATTATTTTGTTTTAAAATAAATTTTCGAAATAGTAGTTTTAGAATTTGTATATATAGTTTCATTGTGTCCCCCTATGATTAACAGTTAGTTTTTTCTTTCTAAAAGGTATACTGTTTCTGGATTGATTGTAAATGACGGAGTATAAATTAACCAGTTTGTTATGTCATTTACAGTAAAGGTTCTTTCATCTCCTTCATGAATGTTTTTCACATCGTATGGTTCTTGTAATAATTTTGCTTTAAATTGTTCTCCATCAAGTTCTATTAGTTCAAACCAAATGTGTTCGTAATTGTTATCATCGTCTACTGGTAAACCAATTTTAATGATGATATGGTTTTCTTTGTTTTTAAAAGCTTCTTTGATATATGAAAATCGTTCTATTGCAAGTTCTTTCATACGAGCGGTTTCTTCATTGCTGATAAAGAAGATTGGATTTTCTCCCCATAAGTCGTTAAATTCTGATATTTTTGTTCGTTTTTGTTTTTTTTCGTCTTCTTCATTTTTATAAAGAAATATAATGCTTGTTTTACTGTTGTGTCCATTTTTTCTGTCTTCTAAGTTTCCTAGTTTTAGGTTTTTATATTCGTTTAAACCCTCTGTCCATGGTAGGTAGGTTGCTACTACAGGTTGACGGTTGACAAGAAGTCCAATATAGGCGCTTCCTTGATATTCTTCTTTTTTGTCTAGTAAGTAGCTTGCGAATGTAGAAATTAGGTTGTAATGGTTATTGTAGTTTTGCTGGTCTGAGTTTAAAATTTCAAGTTCTGTTAGTCCACATCTGCATAATCCATGTGTATGTAGCCACGTTTCTCCTTCGTCATTGGATACGGCTTGAACGTTATATAGTGTGTTGGCACTTGGTAATACTTTTGATCCGGCTGTCATTTTTACCCAAGTAGCTGGAAGCATTTTTTCGGCGCTTTCATCCATAATTCCAAGCATATCTGGAATCATTGCTAGAGCGAGTTTTAGTTGTAAATGATATGATTTTTTGGCATCATGGTTAAATTTCATAAATAGTGTTAATGAGGCTTTGGCGTTTTTTAATGCTTCTTTTTCTTCTTCTGTAAAGTATATATTTTTGTTTAAATAATATTCTGGAATTGAAAAGCCAGATGGGTAAAATCCGATTTCGTATTCTTCTTTTTGATAGGTTAATTTGATTTTTCCTGGATTTTCTATAGTTAAAGGATGTTGTTCTAATATTGTTAGTTCTTCTATTTTTGATATTCTATCTATGATTCCTTCTAGTAATTCTTCTGTTGGGTCTTTTGGAACTATGATCATATATGATTCCTGTTCCCAATAGCCTAATGGGGATTCTGTTAAATTTTTTTTCATTGTGATCACTCTCTTTCTTTTTTATTATATATAAAAGGAATTAGGAAATCAACAATATATTTGTTTCATTAATACAATAATTTATCAATCCATTTTATATATTCATTAATCAAATTACTGGTTTTACTAGAATAAATGATATCTTTTGTTAGTGAAATATCATCTGTTATAATATTGTCCACTTTTAAGTCTATCATTTTTCTTATACCGTCTTCTGTATTTACTGTCCAAACGTAAAGTTGTTTCCCTTCTTTGTGAATTCTATTTACTAGTGAAGGAGTTGCGCTTGTTGCTTCAATACTGAAGTGATCAGCATCTTTCAGTGATAATATATTTCCGTAAGCTAAGCTCATTACGTAAACCGTTTTAATTTCTTTATTGATTTTTTTTACTTTTTCTAATACATGATATGTTTGTGAGGTAATCACGCAATTTTTTTCAAAGTTTAGTTCTGTTATGATGTCAATTACTTTTTTTTCAAAGTTATTTTCATGACCTGTTGGTTTTAATTCAATGTTTAGTTTCATTTGATTTTTTTTAGCCCATTTGATTACATCTTCTAGTAATGGAATTTTTTCATTTTTAAATTTTTTGTCTAAAAAACTCCCAGCATCTAAGGTACTGATTTCTTCATAAGTTGTTTCCCAAGTGTTTTTGTTTATTCCTGTTGTTCTTTTTAAATTGTGGTCATGGACGACTATAATTTTTCCATCTTTTGTTTGTTGTACATCCAATTCTATAAAATCAGCGCCTTGTTTTTTTGCTGCAATAAAGGCACTCATTGTATTTTCAGGATAATTTATGGAAGATCCTCTATGGGCTGTTACTTCTATTGTTCTTATATATTCTATATTTAAATTGTATTTTCCTTTATATAATCCATAAGTAAATATAGATCCAATGATGAGTGAAATTATAAATAAAGTAATAAATCCTTTTTTTAATATTTTATCTAATCGATTTGTAATTTCTTTTTCTGGAATTTTTATATGTTTTATTTTTTCTGATTTTTCTTCTTTTTTCAGGTAATAAAGAACACTGATGCTTGCATAGCTAATTGGGGTTACAAGAAATGTAACTATCAAAAATGATAAGGCGATAAATATCCATATTATAGTTGTTGTAATACTTTGCAATATTACAATATCTTTAAAAATATTATTTAATAATAATATGATTAAGATTCCGAATAAAACAAATAGAAAGTATAATAGAACGATTCCAAGTTGTACTATTATTAAAGATATTATATCGGTAAGATGATGTTTTTTACCAAGGTTTTTACTTTTTTTTCTTGCTTCTTTAAAGCTAACATCTTCTAATACAAAATAGTGAAGTGAATAGATCCATTTTAGTAGAATTATGAAAAGAGTTATGGTTAATAGTTTCATCAGAATAAATAGTATTGTGTTTTGTTCTATAAAATCATATATAAATTCGGAAATTTTAATGATTGTTATAAAGCTTGAAGCAAGACCAAAGTTTAAAAATGGAATTAGGAATAAAATGAAAAAGGCTAAAGAAATGTTTTTTATATGAAATATTTTGTTACATTTGTTTATTGATATTTTAATTGCATCTATTATTTTGATTTTTTTCTTTTGATATGAGCTATCTAAAATAACAATAATTGTTGTTATATCTAGCATTGTATAGACTGTCATGAGCAGTATCAAAATGATTAGCATGATCATTGTCAGTGGATTTAATAAGAATGAAGTTATATTTTCTAATGATAAATATTGATAATTTGTTATTTTCATGATAATGCTAAATTCTTTTACAAATAATGGAGTAAATATCATAATGGTTAGTATTTTAAATAGGAATTGGAATCCTATCAATGGTCCTATATTATATTTTAGAATTTCTAAAACTTTTTTTGTTTTTTTCATGTTACTTCTCCATTCTAATTTTATGTTTTTTTTATAAACTAGATATTGTATATTTTACTACCAATTATAGTTGATATCACTTATTATTCTAGGTTTTTTACTTGTTATAATGTTTACTAAAAAATACGAATCATTTCAATCATGATTCGTATTTTTATTGCAGTAATTGGTTAGTTCTGGAATTGTTCTATGATGGTTTTTCTCAATGATCCAATATTCATTATCTTCGTCAAAGTTACATCTATAAACATCATAAAATAATGTGTCGTAATAGATTACATTACCCGTTGTAGTGGTTGTTATTCTAAATCTAGGTGCTTGTTTGTTGTTTTTTACGTTTACATAATCAGTAAATAATAAAATTCCCATTGCTCCTATAGCGATAAGCGTTAGAAGTAGTATTTTTTTATACCATTTTATGGGTGTTATTTTTCTTGAAATACCAATTATAAATATGATCATTCCAAATGTTGAATAAATGGATCCCCAACTTGATTCACTTGGAAAGATCATAATTGCTGATAGGGAAACGAAGAGACCAAATATAATGAGTATTAGAGAAATGATTCCATTATATTTGTTTATTTTTTTTGTAGAATAATCAATGGTATTGACTATGTTTTCTTCAAATTTTTCTTGATATTTTTCTTTGCTTATTTTTTCGCCACTTAATAATTCGTTAATTGTGATATCAAGGAGTTCACACAATGGTTTAAATAGGGATAAGTCTGGCATATTTTTACCATTTTCCCAATTACTCACTGATCGATCTGTTACGCCTAATTGTTCTGATAGTTCTGATTGGGTGATCTTTTTTTCTTTTCTACAGGTGGCTATAAATTTTCCAATTTTTTCTTGATTCATATTTTTTCTCCTTTCACATTCATTTTATAATGCAAAAGTTGTTTTTTACACGAAACAATACTTGAGTTTTTGTATTTTATCTATAACTTGCAACGGTACATTTTCCACTCTCGTTATTGATAGAGGCACTTAATCTTTGCCCATTTTTGTCTGCCCATATGTAACCTACAGAGGTACTGGTCTTGCTATTTAAGGTCCCTTCTGCGCCAATTTTTTCTACTAGTTCGGTATAGGTAATTCCTTGGTTTAATAGTTCTTGAAGTTCTTTTTGACTTGGTAATGTTACGTTATCGTTTTTGATAGATTCTTTGTCAATAGTTGCTTGTACGATTTGACTATTGGTTCCTGGTTTTAATGTTATCCAGTTTTTTGAATCTAATTTCCAAGTCGTTTCGTTACTATATTCACTGGTTTCTCCTTCAAATCCAATAATTTTATTTATTTCTTCTTTTGTATTTGTTGTTTCTATTTTTTTAATACATTCTGTAACAGTACAGTTTCCTTTCACTTCTTCTTTTGGTTTTTCTTCTACTTTTTGTTCTGAACATCCTGTAATAAAGCATAATGCACATACACTAGTAAGTGATCCTAATATTATTTTTTTTAATTTCATTTTATCTTCCTTCTTTCTTTTATATATTTTATCACTTTTTTTGTTGTTATGATTATCAAAATTTCATTTTTCCTATTTACTATCATTCGTCGATGTCAAAGTTTTCTGTTTTTAAATCACAATAGTATCTACCGTTTGTAGCTGTAAATTTTAACACGCAATAATCGGGATCTGTTACACCTTTTTTATAAAATATTGTATCTCCTTTTTTCCAAATCATATTTTTGGTTTCTTGGTCTGTTAAGATTTCCATTTTGCCTTTTAACATAACTCCAATATATTTTATTCGTCCTTTATGATAAAAGTAAATGCTGGCTTTGGGATTTTTTCTATATTGTTGTACCCTCATTGATGATGTATTTGTGGAAAAGTAAAATTCTTTTAATCCATTTCTTTTTCTTGGTTTTAGCATTGCTTTTATGTTTGGATAGTTGTCTTCATCAATAGAGCAAATAAAGCTTACTTTTTGTTTGTTAATAAATTTTTCTATTTTTTTTAAATCCATAATGTTTCATTCCTTTTTTTATAGTTATGTTACCTTGATAAGTATAACTTCAACAAATTCCATTTTATTTATTAATCAATTTTTCAAATGAGTTCGCATTTAGTATTGTATTTGATATAAACTCACCTTTATAAAAGTTAGCCCAGTTATTAAATATACAAGGCGCGTTTTTGGCTTTTTCTAGTGTATCTATTTTTATGAAGTTCATTTTTATGTTTTTTTCTTTTGCATATTCTGTTAATTCTTGAATTTCATATTCTACATAAGGGCATTCATTGCTATAATAAATGGTAAAATCCTCATTATCTATTTTCATGATTCTTGCATTATCATTAAATTTAGGAGTTTCGTTATTATCAAATTGTAGCGCTAATAATTCATAGTCTTCAATTTCATCTACGACTTTAAATCCATAATGAAGATAAAAATTTTTTTCTCCGATAAAAGGTTTTTTCTTTTTGGAAGTTAATGTGCATATTCCACTCATTCCTTTTGCTTTGGAATCTTTAATTGCATATTCTAATAATTCTTTTGCAATTCCTTTTCCTTTGAAGCTTCCTGCTACCCATAAGCAGTAAATATATTCATAATTTTTTCCATTAATGGGTACCCAAGCGGTTTCTATTGGTTCATATTCAATAAATGTTTTTCCTCTAACATTTCGTTTTCTAAAGACATGACCATCTGGTATTTTCTTTTTCATCCATTCTTTTTTTCTATCTACTCCTTTTTGATGTTTCTTATCTCCTATTGCACAGCAGATGTGTTCTTCATCAATATTTTCTAATGTTATATTTATATATTCATTCATGTTTTACTCCTTCTACAAATTTTCTAAATTATCCTTACTGAATCTTCTTAATCGGATGTCTTATTACTGTTTTTAATTTTTTGACATCACATTTTCTTGGGTCACTTAAATATATTTCATGATGATATCTAGTATCTGTTATATCTAGTTCATATCCATTTTCTTTTATATATTGGTGCATTACATTGATTGTTTCTGGTTCTTCATCATAAGAACCTATGTGCAGACATTGAACACACAATCCTTCATCATAAGTGAAAAATTCAATTTTTGAAAAGTCCTCTTTTTTCTTTTTTGTTGCTTCTTCTATAGCCCAATCAAAGTCTTTTTTGGTTACAAAGTCTGGTAATCTAATGATTGATATAAAGTGCATTGCGCTTTTATTATTATAATCAATTGTTTCTTTCATGCCCTCTTGCCACCAAAATCCTTCTAATGGTGGTACAACATATTCAAAAAATCCATCTATTTTATGGTTTCCTTTATCGCTCATTTTGATTGTATATGCAATGTTGTATAGTAATCCTATTGTTTTTTTATAGTCTCCATTTTCTTCATTTGGATTTCCTTTTCCTCTTATTGCAATATAATTCATTTTTGGTATTTCTATAATATTTGGTTTATTTTTTGGCATATAAAATTCTTTATATTCTTTTTTAAAGTCAAAGGCCATAATTCACATCTCCTTTTCTATAAATAAATTATAGTAAATGTTATTGACAACGTACTGTCATATTATAGGTAATTATCTAAATTTTTTTTCAATTTATCTATTATTTTATCTCTTATATCAGTTGGCTCTAATACTTTAATATGTTCGCCAAATGAAAGAATATATCCATATACCCAATCATTTAAAGGTAATTCTAATGATACTATAAAGTCTCCATTTTCTAATTTTATAATATTTGTTTCTTCAAATTCATCATACACTCTATATGATAGTTCTTTATTTATTTTCAAAACGATTTTAATTATTTTTGGAGGATCATTCAATATTTGTGATTCTTCTATTATTACTCTTTCAAATGATTCATTTGTGAGTACTACTTTTTTGATTCTCATTATTTTAAATAATCTATAATCTTTTTTATGTCTGTCAAAGCTATATAGATACCAAGAGTTATATTTAAAATATAATTTTAATGGTTCTACTTCTCTATTTGTGCATGAACCATAAGAATTAAAATAATCAAATTTTATTACGTTTTTGTTTATAATTGCAGTTTTAATAATTTCAAAGTTTTTCTTATATATGTTGGAATTTCCCCATACTGAAAAGTCAACCTCAAACCAATTTTCATCATTTTTAGAAAATATAGTTTTCATCTTTTTTAAAAGGCTATCATCACTAATATTCAATTTATTTATTCCTTGTAAAGAAAATAATATTTGATTTTGTTCTTTATCTGTTAATAAGGTTTTATCGAATTTATAATTATCTAATAGGCTTATTCCGCCATTTTTTCCTTTATGCATATATATGGGAATATTTAATTCACTTAGTGTTTCTATATCTCTATATATTGTTCTTACTGATACTTCAAAATATTGCGCTAAAGATTTGGCTGTCATTGTGTTATTAGAAAGCAATAGGTACACAATCCCAAATAAACGATTATTTTTCATTTACGCCTCAAATCTAATTTTATAAAAAATTATAAGCAAAAGTACATCCTTCTTTTGAGATTTCTGTTTCTTTTACATGATATTCTATTGTTTCTTTTAAGCTTTCACTCATGTGTTTTCTCCTTAGCATTTATTCTTTAGGTAATCAACTTAACATATTATACTATGATTTATCTCATTTAACAATAATACAACTAATTTTTAGCCAAAAACATCAAAAAGCCCCCACTTCTTAAATAAGAAGTGGGAGTATGTCACTGATGATACTAGTAATATCATTTTCTGTTGTTTTTATTCTACTTTGTTAATTACTTAAATCTATTTTTTGGTCTTGATAAAGTTTATTTTTCAGTATTTCTGGATTGTCTCCAGTAAATGCTTTACTTGCTTCTTTGTCATTTTGTAATTGCCACATAAACCATGCTGTTACATATCCATCTGCTACATATAACATTTGTCCATGTTCTGCTCCAATTCTTCTCATCATTACTTTGGAAGATGGAATTTTGTGATACATATCAATCATTTTTTCTATTGGTATCACGGCTTGTGTTTCAAAATCTCCTTGTGTTCCTGCTACGAGTAAGGTTGGTATATTTATTTTTGTTAAGTCATAATTCCAGCCAAAGGCAAGAGCCGTTTCTTCATGTGTTGGAGATAATGCAACTGCTGTTTTATATTTGTCTTTATGTTTCATAATAGAAATGGATGTAAATACTCCTGCACCACCTTGTGAATGTCCTGTGATGCCTATATTATTTAAATCTATTTTTTCATATAGTATACTATCTTTATCTTTGTTTGCTTTTTTTAAATAGTCTATTGTTTCATCTGATGATTTTCCAAATCCTGTACTTCCATCATCATTTCCTACAACTATAAATCCCCACGATGCTAGATGTTTAAATAAGGCTTTATATTTTTTAGGAAGTATCCCTGTTCCATTTAATATGATTACTACAGGATATTTCTTATTACTACTTTCTAATTCTTCGGGATAATAAACATAATTGTATTTTGTTAGCTCTGAGGATTTACTTTTTGTACTTTTTACTTTATATTCACCCATTCTGAGATATTTGGCTTCAATGTTTCCTCCAGTTTTCACTTTTTTTGTATAATTTTTAGGGGCTGCTGGGATAAATGATAAAATTATTAATAATTCAATTATTAAGATCATTGGTATCAATATTATGATTCCTACAATTTTTAACACTTTTTTCATACTCCTTTTTCTCCTTATTTTACTGGCATATACTTATCTAAATACTCTTCTACTGTTTCCATCCACTCTTTATATACTTTATTATCATTTTGTAATCCATGTCCTGAGTGAGAGGCTTCAAAATATTTGTAATCAACATTATATTTCTTAAACGCTTCTAATAATCTTTGTGACCCTTTATATGGTTGTACTTTATCGTATTTTCCATATGCAACAACACTAGGCACGGTATTTTCATCTATCCACATTAGTGCTGAAATAGGTTTTAATTTTTCAATATAAGAGCCATCTTTTATCATTTCTGGTGTTAATTCTACTCCACCCATTACTCCAAGTAATCCTGCAGCACCACTCATTGCTTCATCTGTATCTCTATCAAATCCATATATATCCCAATCACTCGCATAAAAGCTAGATGGACCAACTGCTCCGAATGTTAATTTAACTGGTACAGGGGATTCTTTATAATCTCTATAAGCATATATCATAGCGAGGGCATGACCTGCTGATCCTCCTGCTATTCCCATTTCATTAATATGGTATCCATGTTTTTCTGCTTCTTCAATTACTTTTGGAATAGATCCTTTTATTTCCATTGATTGTGTTAATACTGATTTTTCATTCGTTTCATTTCTTAAAGTATAATTGATTCCAACTGCTACATATCCTTTTGAACATAGCCATGAAAGTATTCCCTCATCTCCGGATTTATCTCCCCCAGTGAATCCTCCTGCATGAAGATAAACAACCAATCCATAATTTTCTTTACTGTTATCTTTTGGTAAGTACAAATCAAATTTATTTGCTTCTCCATCACCATAGGAAATATCTGTTATTTTTGTTCCTAATTGATTAGACCATTTCACTGCATATTTTTTAGTCCATTCTGGTTTAATCATCATTTTAGAAGCAATGCCTATTCCAAAAGAAACTAAAAATAAAATTATACATATACCTATAAACATACCTGTACCTCTTTTCTTGTCATTTTTCATAGAAAATTACCTCCAAATAATGTTCCACCCATTAGTAGGTTTAAAAATGCTCGAAATGCTAGTCTTCCAACTACAATTCCTATAAGAACTACACCTCCAAGAATAATCCATCTTTTTCCAGTCATCATATTTTTCAACTCCTTCATATTGACTTCTTTCAAAATAAGTGTTATATTTCTAACAATTGTATTTTATTCTAAAAATATTAAAAAAACAATAGTTAAAATGACTATTGTTAGAAAGAAAGGTGAATTATAACAATGGAATTGCAAAGTGAAATATCCAAAAAAGATATGGCTGATGCTTTAATACTTCTAATGAAGAAAAAAGATTATGGTAAAATTACTAACAAAGAAATCACTGACAGAGCAGGGTTATCTCATATAACTATTTATCGTAATTTTAAAAACAAAGATGAAATTTTAAAGTATTATGTGGATGATATAACAAATGAGTTTATTAAAAAGAAACAAGTTAATTATGATCCGAACAATTTTAGGGATTATCTTATTACTTTATTTACTCATTTAAAAGAGAAAGAAGAGATAGGAATTCTTTTATATAAAGCTAATTGTATCCATTATATAAAAGATGAGTTTGATAAGATTTTTTATAGTAAAGCAAAAAATAAAAAAGAAAAATATCACTACTATTTTATTTCTGGTGGGCTATATAATATTTATTATAACTGGTTAATTAGTGGATGTATTGAGACGCCTACTGAAATAGCGGATATGTTTATGGATTTTTACATTTTAAAAGGTGATAAAAATTAAAATATCACCTTATTTGTGTTCTAATTGTATTAGTGCTTTTTTTTGATTGGAATCCAAATTTCACAATAATATTTTTCATCATTTGTTCCGTTTTTATAATCATCTGGATTTGAATACATTTCAATATTATACCCTGCTGCTATTTCATATTCATTTGAGCTAGGTAGCCATTCTTTAAATATTTTTTCGTTTGTTTCTTGCATCTTTATACTGGCTGGTCCTGTACAAGAGAATACTGCCCAAGAAAATTTTGGAATTTGTATTATTTCAAAATCTTTGGGAATTTTTAATGTGGGGTTATAGTCATCTCCAATGATATATTCAAATTCATTACTTCCCATATGATTATCAATATTAACTGCATATTTCGGTTTTATTTTATGAAACGCATTTTTTATGAAAAACTTTTTCCACATTTTTGGTATTTCTTGATGTGCTGTTTCATATTTAAAATTATTTTTTAATCCAACAATTTCAAATGCTTCCTTTTCTTCAATTTTATACTCCATAGTATAACCACCCTTCAACATTATATTTATTTTTAAAGGCGCGAATTCTTTTATTTTTCCACCTTTTCGAACTGAGGTTGGAGTGGCTCCATGAAATCTTGTAAAGGCTTTTGTAAAACTATCTGGAGAATCATATCTATATTTTAAAGCGATATCAATTATTTTATTGTCCGTATGTAATAGTTCGTAAGCTGCTAGTGATAATCTTCTGTTTCTAATATATTCCCCTACTCCATAACCACATAGCATTGAGAATCCTTTTTGAAAGTAGAATGGTGATATATATACATAGTTTGCGATATCTTCTATACTTATATCATTTGTTAAGTTGTTTTCAATATATTCAATTGCTCTACTAATCGATTGACTCCAATTCATATTTTTCTCCTCTCAGTTCGTATATACATTTTAACTTAAAATGATTTGTTATACCCGATATCTATTGTTCTTTTTTGTCTTGAGTAAAACTTCATTTTTAGTCTCATGTCTAAATGTCTCGGTTATAATAATGTTGTATCTATTATTCTTTTTGTTTGAATACATTTTATAGGTTTGAATTGTTATGTTTCCTTATTTATATAAGCGATATCCAAAAATAAGAGTTACAATTTGATGTAAATAAAACAACAACTTATACTGGTTATAGATTAAAACCAAAGTAAGGAAGTTGTTGTTAAAATGAGTATATCACAAAAATTGAAAAATTATTATTACTCCATAATTGGTAACTTTACTTTTAGAAGTCCCTATATCTTATTTAATGCTTTTGCTTTGGCACTAAGATAAGCTCTTTAGGACGTCTTTCAGGATTAGGTATCAAGGAATATGACTCTACATCCATACTTTCTATTGCTTGGGCATACTGTTCTATATTACTTTCATTTAATTCATCAAAAGGTAAACCGTGAAGTTCAGAAAAAAGCATTATTTTCATTATTACTTTTCTAAATGTAATGTCATGATCTGGACTAAAGCAAAAATTCTGCCATCTCCCCCATGATGATAAAAGTGCTACATTATCACGTTCACAAATCGATCTTATTTGGCTAATAGTAGTATCATTATTAAAAGAATCGTATACTGATATTATAAAAGGCTCTTGTACATCACATAATAAATTCAAATATTTTAATAAATCAAAAATATCTAAACGATCTTGTGGCCATACTGATTCTTCTGCTATTAAATCAAAATGGTCATTTATAACTACACCTCTTCCTACATCAATGCTCCTAAATTCACTATGTTTTACACAACCTGACACAAAGTTTTTTTGACCTCTATTAAGAAGAAAAGTAATTAAATTTAATACTGTATTGTGATAATCGTCCAAACCTATATCCAAATTTCTATCCGTTAATTTATCTATTTCTGTCCTAATTTGTGAGATAACATTTCCATAATTTTCTCCCAAAAATATTAAATGAGCTGCTTGTCTTTGTAAATCGTTTAGCAATTCTTGAATTTCTAAAGCCTTTTCTTTTTTTCCTATTATACGAGATTGATAAGCAGATAACATTTCCTGCAATCTACGATAATCTTCTCTCATATGTTTCAATTCCATATTTGTTAATTTGTTATTTTTAAATAACTCTTTTTCTATTCTACTTTCTTTCATAATTAATAAACCCTCCTAAAAATTAATTTATTATTTTTATTATACTATTACTTTTTTTGTAAAACAATGGTATTTTATTTTTTTTAATTAGAAATATGACAAATTATCAATACATAAGATAATATTTCCTGACAATTCCTTATAAACGCTTCTACTTACCACAACATGTTTGTATTTTTTCCCACTTCCACAAGAACTTTGTACTCCCATATTATCTTTTTTGGAGTCAACTCTATTATAAATAATTTCTGCAGCAGTCTCTCCAGTTATAGAAAAATGGAATTTATTTTGAATCGTTTTATAAAATGTTACAGCCATATCACTATCTTTATCGTAATCAATAGAACATTCAGCAAATATATCAGTAATTTTTTGATAAAACATTCTTTCACTTGTACGAATTAATTTAATTCTTTCAAGCAATCTTTTAAAATATTCTTGATCAGACTTTCTTGCTTTCATAAATCTTTCATCATTTAAAGCAAATCCTTGAACCATATAATCTTTAATTATTTTATTAGCCCAAGTTCTAAATTTAATTGCTTTTTTAGAATTAACTCTAAATCCAATAGAAATAATCATATCAAGATTGTAGTAAGAGTAAACCCTTTTTACGTTTCGATTTTCTTCCTTTTGAACTTGTGCAATTTTTGCACAAGTGCTATTTTCATTTAATTCTTCATCTTTATAAATATTATTGATATGCCTAACAATACCACTTCTATCAATATTAAAAAGTGTTGATAAGGCTTCTGTATTTAACCAAACATCTTCATTTTCTAATAATACTTCTACTTTCGTATTACCAGCTTCGTCATTATAAAATAAAATATTTTTTTCATTTCCAATTAGTTTATCTTCCATTTTTAGCACCTCCTTTAATCTTAATTTGTTAAGCAATTGATTAATCATATTATACTGTTTTTTATATTACTTAACAATGACACTACTAAAAATTTATCTATCAAACTTATATCGATTTCCTTTTCTATATAAAACAAAAGAGCATTCACACTATCTGCTAATACTCTTCTATTTTAACCAATTAATAATTCTTTTTCTTCATTAACTTGTTTTTGTAATAATTCTAATTCTTTGATATTCTTATTGTCTTTTAATACTTTCATTTGTCTTCTTGCTGAATTATTAAGCCTTATAAGTCTTTCACTTTGAGGTACTTTTTCTTCAATTAGTTCTGCATTTGTATTTTGAAGATTATTTAATATTACTAAATGCAGTAAATCAGTGTAATCCCTCATATTACCATCACGTGCCAATTCTGGATTACGGTCTCTCCATTCTTTTGCAGTCATACCAAATAATGCTACATTTAAAACATCGGCTTCTTCGGCATAAACAAATTTCTTTTATTCTTCTGTAAGTGTTGGTACAATATAAGTTTTTAATGCATCAGTATGGACTACGTAATTTAATTTAGATAATAATCTATTGGCTTGCCAATCAACTTTTTCTTGATATGCTTCATTAGCTTTTAATCTCTCAAATTCTTTTATTAAGTATAGTTTGAATTCTGGAGATAGCCAACTCGCGAATTCAAATGCTATATCTGGATGAGCAAAAGTTCCAATACTATATCTTCCGCCTTTTGAAACAATACCTACTGCATTAGTCCTTTTTATCCACTGTGTTGGTGACATTGCAAATGAGTTTTTTCCATACTCTGTTTTAATTTGGTCGAATTCGACCAAATTAAATCTTGATTATGAATTTTCTCCCATAAACCAATATAATTAATAGTATTTATTCTTCTTAGCCAGTTTTTAACTGTAAAAGATGGGTCAGTTGAATTTTGATATACTTAGCTAAATCCGTTAATGAAATATAATTAACATTTCCTACCCTTAATATTCCAACTTTATTTTCTTTAACAATTATTTCTGCTGTTACTAGATCTTTTTTCAATTGATATTACCTCACTTTCTTGGATTTTAAAAGGACGTTCACATATTTTTTCTGTTTACATCCTTTATTTTAAGGCATTTAAGCCATATTTTTTAATTATTTACAAACAAATTAAATTTGTTAACATTTTTTAACTTTGTAAAATCCTCGCAAACCCTTTAAATACTCATTTTCCGCAGCATTGTTTATATTTCTTACCTGAGCCACATGTTGAAGCAAATCTAGTATATATAGTATTTATGGTATTTATAGTACTATGTTTACTATAAATAATTTCTCGTTTGCAAACATTGTTTGCATCCACTCACTCATGAATATTTTTAACAATGTCATGTCTTTTCTGACATATAAATTATACACAAAATATTAGAAAAGTACAATATCCACAATATTCTTTTGGAATCATCTCTAATCAAAATTCCAAAGAAAATTCTACTCCAATTAAGAATAGAATTTGCTTCAAAATTTTAATCTTAAAAATCATACTTAATTATTTTATCAATAATCTCTGACTTCATCGTTTTATCAAATACTTCAGTTGCATATATACTTGTACTAGAAATATAATAATTTTCTGTTGTCTCAATATTTCTATGTCCAAGTATATCTGCAACTTCTCTAATCTCTACTCCATTGTTAAAAATCTTTGTAGCATAACTTCCTCTAAGATCATAAAATCTACATTTTTTAATTCCGATTTCATCATGAATTATTTAAAACGGATAACGCATTAAATCAGTTTAAACTATACCCATAGAAATAGACAGACAGGAAAAAACACCTATCTTTTTCTATGTGTTAAAATTATATCAAAGGAGGCAATGATATGTCAAAATTTACTAATAAAAGAAAAAAGAATTATTAGAAAATAAATATATACTTGCTTTCATACTCTTCACCGATGTTATTCTCTACAATTCTTGTTTCAATAACTTTTTCAAATTCATTTTTTACATCTTCTATATGATAATAAATATATTTATTCCCATATATTTATTTTAACCAATCCTGTCTCTTCTTAAAAATTCTTAAAGCATTAGATAATGTTGGGCTCATAAAAACATCTCTTGTCCCTGAAATTGTTTTCGTAGATCCTATATGCCATCTTTCATCTTTTGATTTATCATATACACTATGCTTTATATGAATTATGCCGTTTTCAAAATCTATATCTTTCCATGTTAATGCAAAAACTTCTCCTGTTCTTATACCCGTGAAGCAGGATGTTAAAAAGAAGCAAGTAAAAGTTTCTTGTCTCCTAAATCTCATCAATATTTTTTTCTTTTTCATTGAAAAAGTAAACTATTTAGTTTACTCCAATATACTTTTATTTATTCTTATCTTTTATTTTATCAAAATAAACATCATAACCTTTTTTATATTGATCTTCTATTGCACTAATAAAGTTATTTTTAGACTTTTCTCCAAAACCAGTAAAAGATTTTTCTCCTATTATAGTATAAGGAACGCCTGTTACTTTATCTCCCATAGCATCAGCAAATGTATAAAGTAATTTTTCATTTTCCTCATTATACCATGTTTCAAAAGTATATAGATTATAATGCTCCCCATATTTTTCTTTTATACTATCAAAAAATTTAGATTCTTCTTCACAATGTGGACATCCATTTCCCCAAAAGAAATAGATATTTATTTTATTATCTTCTTTTATTACATTTTCTAAATTAACATCTTTTAAAATCTTATTTTCCTCTAAAGTAGATTTATCTTCAGATGGCTTATTATCATTAGACAAATTATCTTTTAATTTAACATATTTTGTAAACCAACTCTCAAAGCCTTTTTTAGAAGTATAATAATTAACATCTTCATCTTTGTTTGCTTCTAAAAAATCAACCATTTTCCCTTTGTTATAAATTATAAAGGAAGGATAATATTTTATTGATTCTCCTAATTTAGTATCTTTAATTTTTGAAAAAGCAATTTTATAAATACTAACTTTTTCTTCTTCTAAAAAATCATTTAAAACGCTTTCAAAATCAGCTGAAGTAACGCACATTGGTTGATATACAAAAACAGCAAACGATTCTTTATTGTCTATTAACTCGTTTAATTTCTCAACTTCTATTTCTGTTATATTAGTTGTTCCATAATAGTTATTTTCTAAATAAAATGGCTTTTCGTTTTTACGAGTTGTTAAAATAGTAATTGCAGTTATAATTATAGCTAAAATAAATAATGTTGTTAAACTTATAATAACTTTCTTTTCCATTTATTTAATTTCTGTTAAATTATCAAAATTAATATCATGATAATTTACTTTCCAAAAATCATATTTTGTTTTAGAATCATGATTATTTACTGTACTAATCCTACGATTTCCTTCATAATTCCAATATCCACCAACATTATATATTTTATTTTTATCCCAACCTAGAGCAACAAGCATTTGTTTTGTAAAGTTTGCATATCCACCTGCACCACACATTATAAAGATATATTTATCCTTTGGGAAAAGATACTCTAATACTTCCATAGATTCTTTATAATTAGCAACATAGTTTCCATCTTCATCTAATGAAAATAATGTTTTCCCTTTATATAATCCTGATACATTTTCGCTAGCTTTTTGATCTACATACTCCTGTGGGAATTCGGTTAAGTAAGCATAAGGCACTACTTCAAATCCTTCAACGAATCCTGTTAGTTCTCTTTCTCCACCTTTATTTTCCCAAGTTGCACTATCCATAAGCATTCTTACATCACGATATACAGTATCACTTCTACCTAAATAATTATCAATCGTTTTTTCATTGATATTTTTATCAATATCATATACCCCTCTAAGTCCTTCTGATTTTTCTTGTTTTGGTAGAGGATCTTCTTTGTTCACATTAGAATTACCAAATACAAAATAACTTCCTAAACCTCCTATTATGATACTAGCAACTGCTACTAGCACTAAAATTAAATTTTTCTTCATTTCTTTTTCTCCTTTCATTAACCATTTTATAGGAGTATTTAGAGAAAACCAATAACGAAGGAGTTGAAAAAACTCAACATTTAGTTGAGTTAATTTGCACCATTACAGTTCTCTAACTTTAATGGTATTTTATAAGTGGTTATTTTATCATTAAAATCAGTAGCATTTATAGATAAGTATAGACTATTTTCTTTATATTCTTTACAAGTCTTTTCATAATTATCTATGGATAAAGTTACATCTTGTAAAAAGTCTTCTAACTTTATTTTTTCACGAGTAGATTTAAAATTACTAATCTTTTTTTCAATATTATTGTTTAATTCATATAAAGTACATTCTATTGATTTATATTCTTTCGTATCATCTCCACCACAGTATTTAATGTTATTTATAAAAATAGCAGATTTATTTTCATTATAAGAAATATTTCCTGAAATATTAAAGTTTTTACATTCTGTAGATAGTGTTTTAAATTGAAAATCATTATCTTGCTGAAATGGCTTGATGATAATTATTAAAATTATAAATAAAGTAATAATTACTAGAACAGATATGGCAATTACTAAATATGTCTTTTTCTTTTTAGTAACTTTGTATTCTCCATCTAATAGTTCATCTATACTTATATCAAAATCTTTACTTATCTGTCTCAAAAGAGAAGTATCTGGCATATTTAAAGCATTCTCCCATTTACTCACTGCTTGATAAGTAACATTATATTTATCAGCAAATTGCTTTTGAGTTAAATTATGCTTTTTTCTAATATCTTTAATAATTTTAGCAACCTTCTCCTGATCCATATTTCCAACTCCATCAAATCTTACTAATTCAATTATACCAAAAAAAGAGCAAATCTTCCATACAACCAGATGATCTTTATAATAAATTATTTTTTTCTGTTTTTATCTTTTTTTTTACTCCACCAAGTACCAGCTAGTGAACAACTTCCACCCATACATATAAGAACTATAAAAATTATCCAAAATTCCATATTCTACCTCCTAAAATCTTTTTTTCTATAATTTTTTCATTATAAATATTTCAATTATAAAAATAATAAATGTTATTAAACCCGTTAAAATTGCTAACAAAATCTTTTGATAATTCCTTTTTCCTATTTCTTGTTGTACTTCTTCATAAGATAATGACTTATTTTCCATAAAAGCAATAATTTCTTTATAAGTTTGAATATCATTCTTCTTTTTAAATTTCTCAATGATTATTGCTGTTACAAATGTTATTACAAAAAATAACGCCCAAATGATAACACCAATATATCCATCTATGCTAAATAATGGATAAGCACTAAACATAACAATTATCATTTCTACTAGCAAAATATAACTCATTATATTAAATTTTTCTATTTTCTCTTTACTAACTATTTTTTTCATCTCCTCCATATCTCCTTTTATAAAATCATCTAGAGTTACATGAAAAATGTTAGATAACATAGTTAAACTTTTTATATCAGGATAACTTTTATTTGTCTCCCAATTGGATATTGTTTGTCTTGAAACAAACACTTTCAATGCTAATTCATCTTGTGAAATATTTTGTTTTTCCCTATATTTTTTAATTCTTGATCCAACATTCATTTTGCACCTCCAATTACATTTTATAAGAAAGAAATATTTTTGTCTGTCAAAAGTCTTTGACATTGGGTTATTAGTAATGAAATATAGTAAATATTTTCTTATATTCCTTGTTCCTCTTTATATTTCTTTAGTGCAGTTACAAGTGTATCCCCTATATCTATTGTTCTATAACTATTGACTGTTTTACATGTACCATAATACCATACTGTAGTAGAATTTCCACTTATATGTCTTTTTTTAGTACCACCTGCTTGATTTTTTTTAACAATATTTCTTCTAACATGAATCTTTTTATTTTCTAAATCTATGTCTTCCCAAGTTAGTCCAAACACTTCAGATATACGAAGTCCTGTATGATATGCAGTTAAAAACGCATAATAAACGCAATGATTATTCTTAACACTATTAAATATTAAGTCTATTTCTTCCTTAGTAAAAATATGTACTGGATCTCCTTCAGGTTCATCATACTTTGGAACTTTAACTTTTATAGAAGGATCATATTTTATAAAATTTACTATTTCTGCCGCATAATCAAAAGAAGATTTTATAACTTTAAGTATACTTTTCATATAACTTTTTGCAAAACCTCTTTCGACATATATATCATTTATTGCTTCTTGTATTGTTGCTGTTGTTATTTGAGATATTCTATAAAACCCTAATCTAGGTTTTAAATGATTTTTTATTATATACTTATATGTTTCAATAGTACGGTGCTTTAAATTTATATAACAATATTCCTCCATCCAATAATCTAAATAATCACTATATGAAATTTCTGATGGTTTAAAACTATGACCTGTTTCTAAATACTCACTAAGTGCTTTTAATCCTTCCCGCTCTGCTTCTGGTTTTGTTTTAAAACCAGACTTTGTTATCCACTTCCTTTTTCCGTCTTGAGGAGCTATTTCAAACATATATTGATAATACTTCCCTCTTTTTTTAATTTGTACTTTTACCATAACTTCAACATCTCTTACAAAGTTATTTGTAAAGACAAAAAATGCCAACAATTAGGAAATGTTGACATCTATAAATTTATACCTCATTTTTGTCCTCATTCATAAGCCCTTGATTTTAAAGGGATTTTTGAGGTTCTTGTCCTCATTTTTTTTTAAACGAGGACCAAATGAGGTATTTTCTATAATTTTTATGTGATTTATAGTCTTTTTTTCATTTTTGTTTTTTCTCAAATCCTTATAAATAAAGGGTTTTAAGACTATTTACCACAGCATTGCTTATATTTCTTACCTGAGCCACAAGGACAAGCATCATTTCTACCTACTTTTGCTACTCGTTTTGGTTGTTGTTTTTTTACTTTGTTTGTATCTTCTACGGCTTTTCCTTCTACAACTTGTTTTCGTTCTATATTTTGTCTTATCTCAGCTCGTAATAAGTAAATGGTTGTTTCTTTGTCAATCGTATTTAGCATTTCATCAAATAGGTCAAATCCTTCTTTGGTATAAGCTTGTAATGGGTTTTCTTGACCATATCCTCTTAAATAAATTCCCTCTCTTAGGTTTGACATTGTATTAATGTGATCCATCCAATGTGTATCTATTACTCTTAGTGTAATGGCTTTTTCAAATTCGTTTTGTACTTCTTCTGGAATGGTTTTTAGTTTTTCATCATATTCACTTACTACTCTTCCATAAACGTTTTCTATTACTTCTTCTATGGTTCTATTTTGAAGATCTGCTAAATCAATTTTGTTTTTTAATAGTTCATTCATGGCTTCTCTTATTTCGTCTAGATCTTGATCTGTTAGTTTTCCTTCTGGCATAATATGAGATTCTACTAATTCTGTTACATAATCATGAATTGTATTTAATATGGTTTCATGAATGGATTCAGAGTCTAAGATTTCATTTCTTCGTTCATATATGATTTCACGTTGTTCGTTAATGACATTATCATATTCTAATAGAGTTTTTCTGATATCAAAGTTATTTCCTTCTACTCGTTTTTGGGCTGATTCAATAGAGCCTGATAACATTTTATTACGAATAGAGGCTTCTCCATCAAAACCTACTTTTGCAAGTAACATTTTGGCACGATCTGTTCCAAATCGAACCATTAATTCATCTTCAAATGAAACACAAAATTGTGAAAATCCAGGGTCACCTTGACGACCAGAACGTCCACGTAATTGGTTATCGATACGGCGTGATTCATGTCGTTCAGTTCCAATAACAGCTAGTCCTCCTAGTTCTTTTACTTCATCTGATAATTTGATATCGGTTCCACGTCCTGCCATGTTTGTTGCAATGGTAACGGCTCCTTTTGATCCAGCTTTGGCAATAATTTCAGCTTCACGAGCATTGTTTTTTGCGTTTAATACTTCATGTGGAATTTTCTTTTTCTTCAGCATGGAACTAATTAGTTCACTGGTTTCTACGGCTACTGTTCCTACTAATACTGGTTGACCTACTTTATGTCGTTCTTCTATTTCTTCTACAATTGCTTTATATTTTCCTTTGGCTGTTGCAAATATTAGGTCTCCATAGTCTTTTCTAAGCACTGGTTTGTTGGTTGGAATACAGATAACATACATGTTATAAATGTCTCTGAATTCTTCTTCTTCTGTTTTGGCTGTTCCTGTCATTCCTGCTAGTTTATGATACATTCTGAATAAATTTTGGAATGTAATGGTTGCTAGTGTTTTTGTTTCTTCCTGAATTTGTACGCCTTCTTTGGCTTCAATTGCTTGGTGAAGTCCTTCTGAGTAAGTACGTCCTTTCATTAAACGTCCTGTAAATTGGTCTACAATAATAACTTCTCCATCTTTTACTACATAGTCAAAGTCTTTTTTCATTGAATAGTTTGCTTTTAAGGCTTGGTTGATAAAGTGAACTAAGTTCGTATTTTTAATGTCATATAAGTTATCTACATGGAATGTTTTTTCAGCTTCACTGATTCCTTCTTCGTCTAAAATAACTGCTTTGGTTTTTTCATCATAGATGTATCCGTTATTTTCTTTTAGTTTTTTTGCGAATCGATCTGTATCTATATATAAATTAGCTGATTTCATATACCCACCTGATATGATTAATGGTGTCCTTGCTTCATCAATTAATACAGAGTCTACTTCATCAACGATGGCAAAATTGAGTGGGCGTTGCACACGGTCGATTGCTCTTACTACCATGTTATCTCTTAAGTAGTCAAATCCAATTTCATTATTGGTTGAGTACACAATATCACATTCATATACTGCTTTTTTTTCACTTGGGGTTAATTCACGATAGTTTACTCCTACTGTAAGTCCTAAAAAGCGATAAATTGATCCCATCCATTCAGCGTCACGACCCGCTAGGTATTCGTTTACTGTGATGACATGAACTCCATCGCCTGTTAAGGCGTTTAAGTAGGCAGGTAAAATACAGGTAAGTGTTTTTCCTTCTCCTGTTTTCATTTCTGCTATGTTTCCATAGTGAATGGCTAGTCCTCCTAGGATTTGAACATAGTATGGTTTTTCTCCGATTACACGGCTTGCTGCTTCTCTTGCGACTGCAAATGCTTCTACTTTGATGTCTTCTAGTGTTTCTCCATTTTGAAGTCTATTTTTAAATTCTTCTGTTTTGCTTTGCAATTGTTTGTCTGTTAGTTTTGACATTTCTTCATCTAGAGCAATTACTTTGTCCGCAATTTTTTTAAATGATTCTAGCTCTTTATATTCATGATCAAATATTTTTTTTAATAATTTCATTTCTTATCTATCCTTTCAACTTATAACTATTATTTTATCAAAAAATAAAGAAAAATCATAGAGTTTTAGTGGAATTTAAACGATTTGTCGTCTTCATTCATTCTATGATTCGTAATGGTTACAATATGTTTCATTATTTATTTTTTCTTTATATTCATGAATTTCATCGTGAATTCGTTTTAAATTACAGTATGTTAGATTACAAACAATTGATAAAGATTTTCAAAAAGTAATTATTCGTAACTTTAAATTACATTTTGTTTGAAACAAAATAAGGCTATTTGCCTTATTTCACTTCTATTACTCCATAATCTCCATCTTGTCTACGATATAAGACAGAAACTGTATCTGTATCAGAATCTTTAAAAATATAGAAGGCATGGTCAAGTAAGTTCATTTGTAAAATGGCCTCTTCTTCATTCATTGGTTTCATTTCTACAGATTTTCTTTTCACTACTTGTTTTTCATCTTGTTCTATATCAGTTTCAAATTCCATGATAAAGTCAATTACTGGAGATTTTTTATTATTTTTTTTCATTCTCGTTTTATTTTTACGAATTTGTCTTTCTAGTTTATCAGACGCTAAATCAATTGCTGCATAAAGGTCTTTATCTTTTACTTCTCCTCTTAAAATAAATTTTTTAGCGGGAATGGTTACTTCTACAATTTGGTTAATTCCTTGTACTCTAACTAACACGTTAGCTGTAAGGTTTCCTGGATCTTCAAAATATTTATTCAGTTTTCCTATTTTTTCCTCAATATAATTTTTGATTGGTTCGGTTACTTTTACTTTGTCTCCACGAATATTAAATTTCATAAATAAATCCTCCTTTATATTTCTATTATATCACGTTTTTTATGATTCGTTTCCTTTTAGTAGAAAAAAACTACCTATACTAAGGCAGTTTTAATCTCTACTACGTTCTTTGCTTGAAGTCCTTTGTCGGTTCTTACTAATTCGAACTCAACATATTGACCTTCAACCAAAGTTTTGTAGCCTTCCGATAGAATGGCTGAATAATGAACAAAGATATCTTCATTATCTTTGTATTCGATAAATCCAAAACCTTTGTCATTATTGAACCATTTAACTTTTCCTGTCACACTAACACATCTCCCTTCCACTTATTCTCCCCTACAATTTAACTATAACCCTTTTTCGTCATTAATTCAAGAATTTTCGATTTCTAAATTTCGACAATTTTCGACAAAATTGACTGTCAAGGGCGTTTTTATTATATCATTTCTATATCTTATCTGCTTTTTTTGTACATGAATGACGTGATTTTATGCCTGAATGCATTAAAAAAAGCCGATATCTGACTAACATTTTGAAATGAACTATTTTGTAAAGTTTTTTGTACTTGATTTTCTATTAGCGTTTTGGGGATATGTTAAAATGAAAAAGAAATAGGGGAAGAAGTGGTAATAATGAAAGATTTTTTGATTCAGCGTTCTTTACAGTTAATTAGAAAGTATAATCCTACTATTGATGATACGACAATATCAGAAATTGAATATGGGTTGTTAGGAATCTATTTAACTATTACTAAGGTGATCGTAATTTTATTGTTAGCATGGTTTCTAAATATTATCTTTGAAGTAATCATATTTATGATTATATTCAATATTATTAGGACATGTTCATTTGGATTGCATGCTACAGAAAGTTGGATTTGCTTACTAACTTCAACAGTCATCTTTATACTAACTCCATTAATATGTAAATACATAATCCTACCAGATAATGTAAAATGGATTATTAGTGCGATTACGATTTTCTTTATCTATAAAAATAGTCCTGCTGATACGTATAAAAGACCTATCGTTAATCCTACAAGAAGAAAAGTTTATAAACTTCTTGCTACTACTATTGCTACAATTTTTGGTATTCTTGCTTTATGTGTTGGTAGTAGTTTCTATTCCAACTGTTTCATTTTCGCACCTATTGTTCAATGTTTTTTAATTTCTCCTATGGTATATAAATTTTTCCATTTACCATATGATAATTATAAAACATATCTTGCTAGTGCAAATAATACATAGAGAGGAGTAGTAGAATATGAAATTTTTTGCTTCAATTTTAAAAGCATTAGGACTAGGATCTGCAAATATGGGAAGTCAAGCTTGTATGATATGGGTTGTTGATGAACCTGAATGTCCAAAAAGCTTAATTAAATAAACTATCTATCAATAAAGCTATTGTTTCTGCAATAGTTTTTTTATAAAAAAACTATTAGACAAGAAGATATCTAATAGTTTTATTTTAATTTTGAAATATTAATAATTAATTGTTGCGTAAACTCATCACGAGAAACATGTTTTTCATTTCTTAATAAATGATTGCTTGATACTAATCTCTTTACTAAAGTTAATCCATAACCATGATTTCCACCTTTCGTACTAAATCCTTTATCTTCCATATGATCCAAATCAATGGTTCCTTCATAATTGTTTGTAACAAAAATTGATAATTTTGTATCTTCTACACTCATTTCAAAATCAATAAATTTTTCTTCTAAGTTTTCCACAGCTTCAATAGCATTATCTAAAAATACTCCTACGATTTTACAAATGTCTAACATGGTTTGTTCTCCTAGTTCAATAAGTTGAACAGTACGAATCGATTTATCTACACTTAAGTCAAAGTCAATATTTTTAGATTTCATTAATAACATTTTTGAATAGACTAGTCCTCTAAGTCCACCTTCTGGAATAATCATAGATTGTCCCATTAAATTTTCATTATCTTGTAATTTATTTTCTACAATTTTATCAATATAACCTACAATATTCTTTTCTTTGCCTTTCACCATATTTCTAATAGTTAATAACTGATTTTTGTTTTCATGATTACTGACTCTATAATTATTTAAAATATCTTCATATTCTTTTAAGCTCGTAATTGTTGTGTTATATTTATCTGAGATTTCAATATAATCATTTTTATTTTTAAATGCTGTCATAATTACAATAAAGTAAATGACCATAGTCGCAACATTAAATAATAACATCATTTTAAAATCTAATTGATAATAAGCAATCATAGAAAATATATTTAATCCAAACACAAAAACAATAATAATTAACATTAAATGTAGATCACTAATATTCATTGTAAATCTAACCAATTTATCATATAATTTTTTAGCGAAACTTAGTTGAGCCAATAAAATTACGATCATAGCTATACACACATTTGCTAGAATTGTAGCAAACTGAGTATTTTGTATAAACTCTCCACCAGATTTAAAAATAACAGAAATCACAATTACAAATATGGTTTCTGCTATCATTGTCATCATTTGTGAAATCAAAGCTGCAATTACTCCTTGTTTAAATTCTACTTTCAGCAAGTAAATACAGGAAAGCATAAAAACAATTGTTACAGAAATAATTCTAAGAAATTTGTTTACCATATAATAATTCAATATGATAAAAGATACTAGTCCTAATAAAATAATCCAAAATCTTTTATCTTTGAAATCTATACGTTTATTCAATAGTTTACACCAAACATAAAAAGTTGAAACTATCACGGCTAAAGTCATTAACACACTCTCAATTACCTCTAACATACTACTCCACCAACTCCTCTACATTAAATCTAGTCGAAATCAAATCCACTTTCATTCTATTATCAAAAACTACTAAATGTTCTTTCTTATTAATACTCACAATTCTCTTTTTATTTACTATACAAGCACGATGTGTTTGAATAAAATTTTCATCTAGGTTTTCTTTAAAATAAATCAATGGTTTTGATACTTTATATTCTCCATAGTCAGTAACCACAATCGATTTTCTACTCAAACTGTCTTTTGTAATATACAAAATATCATGAAACGCTAAAACATATAAAACACCATGATCTTCTATTTTTAAGCTTTTTTTCTTTTCCAGGGCGGAAATAGCTTTTTGTATATTTAGTTGTAATCTTCCTTTGTAGTCATCAAACTTGTTAATAAATGCGAGAAAGGTGATATCTTTAGATAGCAATCTAGAACCTAATTCTTCATGACCTGTAATAAATATAATTGCACTATCTTCATCTTTATGCCGAATGATTCGTGCTACATCAATCCCAGTTCTGGTCGGGGTTTCAATATCTAAAATGTAAATTTTGAATGAAAGTTTCTGATTTACTATTTCCATAAATTTCTCATCGTAATCATCATATAGATAAGTCTTATATTCTAAATTTTTGGAAATCATAAATGATTCTACTACTTCTAAAATACTGCTTCTCATGTCTGGATTATCATCACAAATAATGAAATTAATCATATTGTCACTCCTATCTTATACAATGATTGATCACTATAATAGGTTACCGTTTGCTATCTAATAAATATTACCATAATTTGTCAATTATCGCAACCAACCAAAAAGGAGAACATCCTGATAGACATTCTTCTAAACACCTCCAATTGCCCCTTTATGTCGTAAGTAAATCTTGCGAATCCAATCTACAGGAACCACTAGTAAGGCAAATAATATGGTAATTTCAAATTCTTTTAGTGTAAGTCCAGAGGTTCTAAATAGAGATCCTCCAAAGTAAATTAATAAAATTTGGACGATTACAATAAATAGTATTACAATAAGAAAGATTTTATTTTTTAAAAGATGTGCTAGTAAATTGAGTCGTTCTGTTCTAGCATTAAAACTGTTAAAAATTCCAATAAATATAAATAATCCAAAGAATGCTGTCATTAAGTATTGGTTCGCTTCATCTAAACGATATAAGCTATGAATCCATGGAGAGGTTAAAAAGAAAATACAAAGTAAGGCTGAAAAGAGTCCTGTAAATAGAATTTCTCCCATCATATATGAATTGATGATTGCTTCATTTTTTCTCTTTGGATATTCATTCATATATTCTCTCAGTGGTGGTTCAAAGGCAAATGCTAATCCTGCTAATGTATCCATTACCATATTAATCCACAACATTTGAATTACGGTCACTGGTGTTTGTACTCCTATAAATGGTCCTATAATGGATAAACTGATTGCACAAAAGTTTACGGTTAATTGAAATATAATAAATTTTCGAATGCTTTTGAAAATGGTTCTTCCAAATAAAATCGCTTTTGATATCGATAAAAAGTTATCATCTAAAATAACAATATCACTTGCTTCTTTGGTTACTTCTGTACCACTTCCCATCGCAAATCCTACATCAGCTCGTTTCAAGGCTGGAGCATCGTTGACTCCATCTCCTGTCATTCCTACAACAAGTCCTAGTTCTTGGGAAAGACGCACTAATCTGCTTTTGTCTTGGGGAAGTGCTCGAGCGACAACTCTTAGTTTTGGTAATATTCTTTTTATTTCTTCATCACTTTTTGAATGTAATTCATCACTGGTTAATACGATATCAGATTCTTTTGTTAACAGTCCTACTTCTCTGGCAATGGATGAAGCTGTTTCTTTGTTATCACCTGTGATCATTACAGTTTCGATATGAGCATCATGTACAAGTTTGACGCCCTCTATGGCTTCGCTACGTACTTCATCTTTGATAAATAGTAATCCAACAAATGTTAAGTCTCTAAAAAAATTATTTGTTAGAGTACTACTGGTTGCTAAAGCAATTACGCGAATTCCTCTTTTTGTCATTTGTTCAATTTTTGATAGTACTTGTTTTTTTTCATAAAAGCTTCGTTTTTCTCCTTGATCATTATAAAATTTTGTACAAAAAGGAAGAATTTTTTCTGGGGCTCCTTTGATTAGGTTTACTTTTATTCCATTATCGATTGTGGTGATGGCATATTTATTTTTGCTATCAAATGGAATGGTTTTGATTTTTGTTATTTTTCCACAGTCTTGTGGTTTTATAAATTCTAATAAGGCTCGATCTGTGGTATTTCCTCCAATTGCTTTTTGGTTTTCCACATCATAAGTGCTTGAGCTGTTATAAATAATGGAAGTGGCTACTATTTTATGTAATGCTGGTGTTTGTTTCAGTTCTAATTCTGTGGAAAAGTTTTTTAATGATCCTGATAAAAATCCGATGACTTCTAATTTTCCTTTGGTTAGTGTTCCTGTTTTGTCTGTAAATAAAATGTTTAGGCTTCCTGCTGTTTCTATTCCTGTTAGCTTTCTTACTAACACGTTGTTTTTTAACATTCGTTTCATGTTTGATGAAAGTACTAATGTAATCATCATGGGTAGTCCTTCTGGTACTGCTACTACAATAATGGTTACACTTAAGGTTAGAGCATATAATATGTGTCCAAACATAATTGGAACGTTTGTTAGTGTGGATATCATTTCTGACATTTGAAAATGATTTTGAATTACAATTACGGAAAATAAGTAAGAAATGGATACTAAAATGGCGCCTGCATATCCAATACGACTAATGAATTTGGCTAAATCTCGCAATTTGATTTTTAATGGGCTTTCTGGTTGTTTTTCTTGTAATTCACTGGCTAGCTTTCCATAAAAGGTGTTATCTCCTACTTTTGTTACAATCATGGTTCCTGATTTTGAGTATACAACGGTTCCGCGGTAAACTAGGTTTTTTTCGGTTCCTTCCATGGTAATTGTTTCGACTGCTTCTTTGTAGGCTTCTTTGGTTTCTCCATTGAGGGCAGATTCGTCTACTGTGATTTCTCCTTCAATCATTTTCCCATCAGCTGGTATTTTATCACCTGATTCTAATAAGACAATATCTCCTACTACAATGTCATCCACTGGTATTTCTGTTATTTTTCCGTTTCTTCTCACTCGACATTTTATTTTTGAAGATTCTTCTTGTAGTTTGGCAAATGCTTGTTCACTTCCGTATTCAGAAATTGTTGAGATGAATGATGCTAGGAAAATGGCGATTACAATTCCTACGGTTTCATACCAATCAAAGTTTTGAATTAGAAAAATTGTTTTAATGGCTAGGGCAATCAATAAGATTTTAATAATGGGGTCTCCTAGTGTTCCTAGTAGTAGTTTAAAAAAACTGTCTTGTTTTTTTGAAGTAATTTGATTGCTTCCATATTTACTACGGTTTTGTGCTACTTGTTTGTCTGTCAATCCTGTTTCTATCTGTTTTTTCATAAGTCCCCTCCTACACTTCACTATATTAGTAGTTCTGTATAAATAGGATAGTTATTGTCCGACAAATTTTTATAAAAATTTGTTTTTTTGTTTTAAAGGTAGGATTTTAGCCTGTTTGTGTCGAATAATATAAGTAGAGGGTAGAAGTTATCTACTTGACACGATAATATGTATCGGTTATAATGTAGATAGCTTCTTTCTTGAGTTGAGAGGAGTTATTTATGCAAGATAAGATTTATGGAATCAAGTACGATCCTAGTTTTAAACACATTTTTTCTAACCAAAAACATCTACGTATGTTTTTCAGTGATATTTTCCATGAAACGATATGTTCTATTCAATATCGTGATAAAGAGTCTATTAAAGAAAATAAAAATTTACGATATGGAATTTGTGATTTGTTGATTGAAACGAAAAAGGAAATTATTATTTTCGAAATGCAGAATTTAGATTTAAGAAATTTGGCTCAAAGAATGGCAGTATATCCTGCTAGAATTTATGCAAGCAGGAATCCAGGTAAGTATTATCGCAAGGTAAAACCAGTCAAAATTTTTGTGATATTAAATTATCCTCATGGTTCTCCTAAGGTATTAAAACAATATCGTCAATTAGAAATTCAAATGGGAGAAGAATTCGGAAGATACGCTAATGTTAGTGTTTGGAATATTCAGGAAGCTTTGAAGCAGAAGGATACTATTGATTATAAATATGCATTATTGTTTAATCTAAGTGATTATTCTGTTAAAGAAAGTAAATTTATTTTACAAACGTTAAAAAAAGAAAGTAAGTTCCGATCGATAGTGGAACAAATTGAACTTTATAATCGGGATTTAGACAGTTATCAAAAATTAAAGGAGGCTGAAAGTATGCAGATGACATTTGATGAGGCAACTGCTATGATTAAATTTGAGGCTTTTCATACGGGTATTCAAAAGGGTGAAAAGCGGGGAGAAAAACGTGGAAAATTCGATGAACAAGTTAAAATTATTAAAAATATGTTGGTAAAGGGTTTTCCTGTTTCTACTATTATAGAAATTGCAGATGCCTCTGAGCAATTAATATCCAAATGTCAAAAAGAACTTAGTAAGAGCTAAGTTTTTTATTTTCACATTTTTCTTTTTATTTCATAAGTTATATTGACTATATTATTGGAGTGATGTATATGTCATTAAATGAACTACAACTTGGGGAATATGGTGTTGTGAAAGCCATTCATGCTACAGATAAAGTAAGAAGGCGTTTTTTAGATTTGGGTATTGTTCCAAATACAAAAGTGAAGTGCCTTTATCGAAGTCCTTTTAAAGATCCTACTGCTTATTTTATTCGTGGAACTACTATTGCACTTCGGAATGAAGATGCGAGTCTGATTGAAATTACTAGAATGGAGGAATCTTCATGGGCTTAACTGCTTCAGGAACCGGTTTTAAATCAGTTGATAAAAAGATTCATATAACTCATTCAAATAAGGTAATTGCTCTTGCTGGTAATCCGAATGTTGGAAAAAGTACGGTATTTAATGAGTTAACTGGGTTAAATCAGCATACTGGAAATTGGCCTGGAAAAACTGTTTCTAATGCAGAGGGAACTTATTCTTATGGAAATGAGGAGTTCACGTTAATTGATTTGCCTGGAACTTATTCTTTGCTTGCTAGTTCTGTGGAAGAAGAGGTTGCTCGTGATTTTATTTGTTTTGAGAATCCAGATACTACAATTATTGTGGCTGATGCGACTAATTTGGAACGCAATTTGAATTTAATATTACAAATTATGGAATTGACTGACCATGCTATTTTATGTTTGAATTTATTGGATGAGGCGAAGAAAAAAAAGATTGATATTGATTTTAGGAAACTTTCTTATTCGCTTGGAATATTTGTAGTTGGTACTAGCGCTAGAAGTCATCAAGGTCTGGATGAGTTAATGGAAAAGACGAAAATTGTTAGTCATACTGAGTTAGAGTTTAAGCCATTTGAGGTTTCATATTCTGAGGTGATTGAGACGGCGCTTTCTATGATTCAACCTGAAATAGAAAATTTAATACATGATCCTAAAAAAAGTCGTTGGATTAGTTTACAGTTATTAGATCGTAATACGTCTCTTTCTAAGTCTTTATGTGATCATTTACAAATTGATATTCTAGAAAATAAGTCTTTAAAGGTGGCTACTCAAGAAGCACATCGTTATTTAAGGGAACAGGGGATTACCGAAGTTAGTGATTATATTGTTTCTACTATTGTTAAAGAAAGTGAGCGAATTTATAAAAATTGTGTCACTATTCATGATGAAAAATACAATGAAAAGACAGAAAAAGTTGATCATTTTATTACTTCTAAATGGTTTGGAATTCCACTTATGTTATTGTTGTTAGGAGGTATTTTTTGGCTTACGATTGTTGGTTCTAATTATCCTTCGGCGTTACTTTCTGATTTATTATTTGGTATTCAACCATATCTTGTTGATTTTCTAAATTGGTTTCATACTCCAAGTTGGATTTTAGATCCTTTGGTTTATGGGGTTTATCAAACTTTAGCGTGGGTCGTTTCGGTTATGCTTCCGCCTATGGCTATCTTTTTCCCATTGTTTACGTTATTAGAGGATTCTGGTTTTTTACCAAGGATTGCATTTAATATGGACCATTTGTTTCAGAAGGCTTCTTGTCATGGAAAGCAGTCACTGACTATGTGTATGGGATTTGGTTGTAATGCTTGTGGTGTTGTGGGATGCCGTATTATCGATTCGCCTAGGGAACGATTAATTGCTATTATCACCAATAATTTTGTTCCTTGTAATGGGCGTTTTCCTACTTTGATTGCAATTATTACTATGTTTTTTATTGGAATGCATTCGAATCCTTTGATTTCTAGCTTTATACTTACTATGGTTATTTTACTTGGTATTGTTATGACTTTGATCGTATCTAAGGTGTTATCTAAAACTGTGTTAAAGGGGTATCCTTCTTCCTTTGTTTTGGAGCTTCCTCCATATCGGAGACCTCAAATTGGGAAGGTCATTGTAAGGTCTATTTTTGATCGTACCATTTTTGTTTTAGGTAGGGCTATGATGGTGGCTGCTCCTGCTGGTTTACTGATTTGGATGTTAGCTAATATTCATGTTGGCAGTTTGTCTCTTTTAGCGCATTTGACTTCTTTTTTCGATCCGTTTGCGAGGTTTATTGGATTAGATGGTGTTATTTTAATGGCTTTTATTTTAGGTTTTCCTGCGAATGAAATTGTGATGCCAATTATTATTATGAGTTATCTAGCAACGAATACGTTAGTGGAGTTTGATAGTTTGTTTGCTTTAAAGGATTTGTTAGTGAGTCATGGTTGGACAATTGTGACTTCATTATGTGCTCTTGTTTTTACTTTGTTTCATTTTCCTTGTGGAACAACTTGTCTTACGATTAAAAAGGAAACGGGAAGTTTTAAATGGACGATAATTTCTATTTTGTTACCTACTTTTATTGGAATTCTGTTATGTTTTTTGATTAAGATGGTTAGTACGTTTATATAAAAACTAGTTCTTTTGAAAACTAGTTTTTTTGTGATTCTAATAATCCATGTTTTTTTAATATATAGTATATACAAGAGTAACTTCTTCTTCCATAGAACTTGCAAAATCGTCTTACGCTTGCGTTACTACGTTTATATAAGTTTACGATTTTTTCTTCTTCTTCTTTTGGGATTGCTTTATATGATGTTTTGTTTTTGTTTCCATGTTCTAATTGTATGGTATTATTTAATATTTCTTTTTTGAGGCGCAAAATGTATTTTGGATGATATCCAGTAACGTTTGCTATTTCACAATAGGTTAACATTGACTTTCCATTTAGTTTCTCTTGTATTAGTTTTACAGTATCTGCTTTATTATATTTCATAAAAACCACCTATCTAAATTATACTATAAAAGGTAATATAATTTCAAGAGATAGTTTTTTATTTGCTTAAAAAAAGAGAATTCAAATTCTCTTACATAATATCACCAACCTTTTTTGATCATGTTCTGTACAAGTGATTAAGGTCAATTGTTCTTCTTCTGTTTCTTCTAAATAATGAGCTTCATATGGATGAACAATTAAAATCTGTTCTACTTGATATTTTAATTCATCTCCATGATTATTGAATATTATTTTCATACCTATTTTTACATTGTGCAGTTCATGAAATATAGTATCAATATTATGACCTGCAATTACTTTGTTTTTTTCGGTTTCTCTTAGTAAGATGGCAAATGAATCATCAATATTGTCTACTGTTCCTTCTTTGATGAGACGTGTAAAATTAAGATCAGGAATTTCTAATTCTAATTTGTCTTCTCTTTTTTGAATTCCTATTTTTTCTTTTTGATAATCCATAAATGAAATTGTTTCTTCTTTGATATCATTTACTGATATATAAATACATACACTCATAATAATCAAAAGTCCTACTTTCTTTAAATGATGAACCATAATTTTTTACTAATTACAAATCCTATGATTCCAATCATAAATTGCCAATGGCTTTTTTTATGACCACTTGTATTTGGTAACATTGGAACGTTGATTTGTTCTATGGATGCAGTTTTTCCTGATTCTACAGTTACTTTTTTCTTAGTGGTATCTAATACAAATCCTTTTAAGGTTTTTAATTCTTTTACTTGATAATCACCTGGTGGCAAAATCCAAACTATTTTTCCATTTTGATCTGTAATTTGTTCGTCTAGTTTTTTTCCACTTTTACTATAAAGCCCAAATGTAACTCCTGGAAGTACTGTTCCATCTTGGGCTTTTTTGACAACTTCTAATGTTCCTGTACATAAATAGTTTTCAATCGTTATTTCTTTTTCGGCTTCTTCATTCATAATAAATTCCATTGGTACAATTTCAGAGTAGCCTTCTTTTCCTTTGGTTTCAACTATTTTGTATTTTCCATTTGGTAATCTTTTGGTTGTTGCATATCCATTTTTGGTTACAAT
>CANAXT010000003.1 GCA_947365915.1 uncultured Mycoplasmatota bacterium | reverse complement strand
AAAGACTACTGATATTCTTTACAGTAATCTTTGTATACTTTTTCAGCAACCTCCTCATTTGCATTTCTTTTTTTTATTGTTTATAGTGTCTGTTGTAAGGAGGAATTATATGTTAAATCAAACAATATTAGTAGGAAGACTGGTAAGAGATCCAGAACTTCGTGAAACCGAAACAGGAAGAAAGGTAACCAACATCACATTAGCAGTACCAAGAAGCTATAAAAACATCAACGGAGAATATGATACTGACTTCATCTCTTGTATTCTTTGGAGAGGAGTAGCAGAAAGCACTGTTGAATACTGTAAACAAGGCGACTTAATCGGTGTAAAAGGTCGCATCCAATCCAGAAATATAGAAGTCGATGAAGAAACCAAAAGACAAGTCACCGAAGTCGTAGCAGACAAAGTAACCTTTCTATCCAGTAAAAGACAAGAAGCAGAATAAACACTGCTTTTTGTATCTATTTTTCCTAAATTCATGTATAATAGAAATGGTGAATCATATGAATATAATAGAAATTATCAATCAAAAAAGAGAAAAAAGAGAACTCTCAAAAGAACAAATAGAATACGCCATAAAAGAATACACAAACGGTGTCATCAAGGACTATCAAATGAGTGCCTTATTAATGGCCATTTGTATTAATGGAATGACCGACCCCGAAGTATTAACACTTACAGATGCCATGTATCGTAGTGGAGAAACCCTAGACTTATCGTCCATTCATGGGATCAAGGTAGACAAACACTCTACAGGAGGCGTAGGAGATAAAACCACACTTGTCCTAGCACCACTAGTAGCATCATTAGGAATCAACGTCGCCAAAATGAGTGGAAGAGGACTAGGACATACAGGAGGAACCATAGACAAACTAGAATCCATTCCAGGATTTCAAACAACAATGTCATTAGAAAACTTTACAAAACAAGTTAACAAAATCCATTTTGCCCTAGTTGGACAAATGGGAAACCTAGTACCAGCCGATAAAAAAATATACGCCCTTCGAGATGTCACAGGAACCGTAGAATCTATTCCTTTAATTGCATCAAGCATTATGAGTAAAAAACTAGCTTCAAGTGCCGAATGCATGGTAATTGATATCAAAATCGGAGAAGGAGCTTTAATTAAAACGATTGAAGACGCTAGAACTTTAGCCCATTTTATGATTAAAATTGGAAACCAATACAACAGAAAAGTAGTTTGTGTATTAACCAGTATGCATGAGCCACTAGGAACCCATATCGGAAATGCATTAGAAGTAAAAGAAAGTATAGAATTCTTAAAAGGAAACTATCAAAAAGACCTATACGAACTAGTACTTACATTAGGCTCTATTATGGTTCATTTGGCTTCATCTATTTCTGAAAAAGAAGCAAGAAAAAAACTAGAAGAAAATATCCATAACCAAAAAGGATATCAAAAACTAGTAGAATTTGTCACCTCCCAAGGAGGAAACCTAGAACAACTAGAAATTGCCCCAAAAGTATTCTCTGTAAAAAGTACACAAACAGGATACATTCAAAAAATACATACCCAAAAATTAGGGGAAATTGTGAGAATGATAGGAGCAGGACGATATCAAAAAGAAGACACTATTGACTATGGAGTAGGGATCATATTAACCAAAAAAGTAGGAGACTTTGTCTTAGAAAATGAAGAACTTTTAAAAATTTATGTAAACCAAAAAGATATGGAAATAGGACACATCTTAGAATGCTTTGAAATTGGTACACACTTTGTAGAAAAAGCCCCATTAATATATGAAATCATCAGATAACCATTGTCAAATATTGTAAAATTAAAGCACAACACTTGCACATTACAAAAATCTAAGTTACAATCAAAATAGGAGGGATTTTATATGATATATCCATCAATTGACAAATTGTTAAATCAAATGGGTTCAAAATACTTGCTGGTGAATATTGCCTCAAAAAGAGCAAAAGAAATCAAAGAAACAGGTCATCTTCAAATGAAAGAAAACGAATATATTTCAAAAAAAGAAATTGGAAAAGCATTAGAAGAAATCAAAGAAAACTTAATACATATCAAATAATGTGTATTAAGTTTTATTTTAGGAGTGAAAAAAATGAAATTAATACATATCAAAAAAACAGGAAAAAACAAATACATGATACAATTAGAAAACAGGAAAATAACAACTTATGATACCATCATATTAAAATATCAACTATTACTAAAAAAAGAAATTAGTGAAGAACTACTAGAAACCATTATAAAAGAAACCAAAAACGCTGAAATTTATGAAAAAGTATTATCCTTTACCAACCGTAAATTAAGATCAGAAAAAGAAGTTTTAACCTTTTTACAAAAACAAAAAATATCTGAAATAGAACAAAAAGAAATGATTCAAAAACTAAAATCAATTGGACTATTAAACGAAAAAAAATATATAGAAGCCTACATCCATAATCGAATGCAGTTATCCAGTGATGGACCGAATAAAATCAAAGAAGACTTATTAAAAGAAAATCTAGATGAAACGTTAATTGATACATATCTAGAAAAAATAGAAACATCCGAAATATATGAAAAACTAAGAAAACTAATTGAAAAAAAAATCAGACTGAATCATAAATATTCCACGGAACATTTAAAACAAAAAATAAGAGAAGAAATGATTCATCTAGGATATGATCAAAACAAAATAGAAGACATATTAGGCAGTATAGAAATAGACCATACAGAAATACTAAAACAAGAAATCAAAAAACTATACCAAAAATATCAAAAAAAAGAAAACTGTATTTTCTTAATCAAACAAAAACTATATCAAAAACAATACTCGATAGAAGAAATCAATCAAGCTTTAGAAGAATTAGAAAGTTAGGTAGATAAAAATTAGGCTAAATGACTCATTTGTTGTCGACTTAGTGTGTCATTTAGTCTAAAATTATATTAGATGATTAAAATGTTGTATTTTCATAGAGAATTAAAATTTGATTATCAAATACAAAAGGCAGTAGATGAAAAAAAATATTTCAAAGTAGATGATGGATTATATTCAGATAAACCAATGATAATCTTGATATGGAACAAATAGAAAAATATTTATCATATTTTCCTTATGAAGATAAGTTATTTGAAATAATACAAAGATGGGATATTTTAATATATCGAGACGATAATAACGATATTAAAGTAAATGTACTATTAATTAATAATGATATTTGGTTAACACAAAATTTGATTGCTGAATTGTTTGGGGTAGGAAGAAGTACTATAACAGGACATATTAATAATATTTTTAATAGTGGTGAACTAAATGAAGAAACTTCTGTCGGAATTTCCGACGAAAGTACAGGAGGAAGAAAATCTAAAATATACAATTTAGATATGATTATCGCAGTAGGATATCGGGTCAATTCCAAAAAAGCAACACAATTTAGAATATGGGCAACAAAAGTGTTAAAGGAATATTTGATTACCGGTGTAGTGATGGATGAAGAAAGATTAAAAAATCCAAATTATATTTTTGGAGAAGACTATTTTGAAAGAACATTAGAAAGAATTAGAAATATTCGCTCTAGCGAAAGAAGATTTTATCAAAAAATTACTGATATATATTCATCTTGTAGTGTTGATTCTAATAAAGATAATATGGACTTACGAATTGGCTTGTTTGTCCATTATGACATGATTTAACAAAATGAAAGATTGATAATAAGCATATAATACTAAATCAAATAAAAAGCAAAGAAACTGATGAAAATTAGAGATTTTAGTATTTATAATTAAAAGATAGGAGGAGAAATAATGGAAGAACATGGAAATATAGTCATTTACAAAGATAAAAATGGTAATGATAATATTGAAGTTAAAATGCATGACAATACTGTATGGCTAAATCAGGAACAATTGGTAAAATTATATAATTCTAGTAAATCTAATATATCAGAACATATAAAGCATATATTCGAAGAAGGAGAATTAGATGAATTAACAACTGTTCGGAAATTCCGAACAGTTGCATCAAATGGAAAATCATACAATATGAATTATTATAATCTTGAAATGATTGTGGCTATAGGCTTTAGGGTAAAATCTAATATTGGTACAAATTTTAGAAAATGGGCTAATAAGAGATTAACTGAATATATGACAAAAGGATTTTGAACGATGACTTGGTGACATACTCCCATCACTTAGATAAGAAGTGGGGGCTTCTTGCTGTTTTTGGTTAAAACGAGCAGGTGGCGGACTATATTTTGATGAATTACTTGAAAGAATTCGCGATATAAGGTCATCAGAAAAAGTTTTTTGGAGAAAAATTTTGGACATTTATGCAACAGCTGTTGACTATGACCCTAAATCAAAAATAACACAGGAATTTTTTAAAACGGTTCAAAACAAAAGGCACTGGGCTGTACATGGACACACTGCTGCGGAGATTATAGTTAAAAGAGCAAATAGCGCTAAAGATTTTATGGGGTTAACTACTTTTAGTGGAGACTATCCAACATTATTAGATGCTACAATTGCTAAAAATTATTTAACAGATAAAGAATTAGATATTTTAAATAGAATTGTTTCTATGTATTTAGATTATGCAGAGTTACAAGCAATCGAAGAAAATACAATGACTATGCAAGATTGGATTAAAGAATTAAACTATTTCTTAACAATGAATAGGAAAGATATATTAAAAGATGCTGGCAAAGTTAGTCATGAAGAAGCTTTAAATCATGCAAAAAAGGAATATAATAAATATAAAAATAGAATGGCTTTAAAACCAAGTGAAGTGGAACTTCATTATTTGGAAAGTATTAAGGATTTAGAAATGATTGATATAAAAAATTAGTTGCGTTATTTGGATTAGATATATGAACAGGTTCTCTCGAATATATTGCATAATTCAGGGACAATATCTCACAAGGTGGCTCAAGAATTGGCCTATAAAGAATATGATAAATTTAAGAAAAAACAAGATGAATTATTTATATCTGATTTTGATAAATTTATTGAAGATATAAAATTATTAGAAACAGTAAATGGTGGTAAAAAAATGAGTGAAATGTTCTTAATAAAAGTGAAATCAACTGGAGTATGGAAATATAAAGACAACCTTGGTTAAAGTCTTATAAATAAAATGGAAGCTTAAAAAAAACTTAGAATTATTTTTCTAAGCTTTTTACAGTGTTTTTATAAATCTTATTAATAGAAGAATCTTCAATCTTTAATTTGTATTTTTCACGAACCTTAACCCAAGTTTTGTCTTTTATCTGTTGATCCGCACTGATTTTATTTGCAACTAAAGTATCCTTAATATCACTTTCAACATCTTTTAATTTTGGTTTTTCTTTTTGACTATTTTTTAAAATAATATGATATCCATAAGTACTTTTTACAGGTTCTTTAGAAACTTCTTTGTCTTTTAACTTATTCGCAGCTTCCCAGAACTCACTGACTACTTGATCTTTAGAAAACGTTAACTTTCCACCTTCACTAGCAGTACCTTCATCATCAGAATTTTCCTTAGCTAACTTACCAAAATCTTCGCCATCATTGATCTTTTTAATTAACTCTTCCGCCTTTTCTTTTGCTTTCTTTTCAGCTTCTTCCTTTTGCTCCTCAGTAGCATCATCAGCAACATCAGGTTTAATTAAAATATGTTGAGCAGTGATTTCACCAAAAATCTCTTCATCATAATGTTTTTGAATTTCTTCCTTTGTTAGCTCATTTTCTAAATATTTTTCAACAACTTTATCTTTTTTATAACTTAAGATCACATAATCTTTATACGCTTTTTCATCCTTAAATCCAGCATTCACTAAAGCATCCTCAAACTTCATATTTCCAGACTCATATTGCTGCTTTAACTGCTTAATTTGAGAATCCGCATATTGATTTGCCTCATCACTATCTTTAACCTCTTTATTCGCAATATAACTATCAATCATATCAACCAAAATACTGGTTCCATAATATTGCTTCATTTCATCAAATAAATCATTGGCAGTAAACTTCTTTCCATCAATAGAAGCAGCAACCTCCTCACCATTTTTTAGCTTTGGTACTTTCCCACAACCAGTCATCATCAACATAGCGCCACAAAGACTAATTATTAACAACTTTTTCTTCATTCTTGTTCTCCTTTCAAAATCAATGGCATATAACCACCAAACAATTATAATCATATCAAAAAAAAAAAAAAAAAACAAGAATTTATAAAGAAGTAATCACATATATTTTATTTTTCCATAAAATAATGTGAAAGATAAAAAAGGAGGAATGACATATGTGTAACAATACAGGTGTAAGCGGAGCTGCTATCGTTTTAGTACTATTCATACTTTTAATTATTATACTTGGAGCTTATATTTAATATTTTAAAAGGAGGTGTCAATTATGGCATGCAACAATTCTTGCAATAACGTAGGATCAACACAAAACTACTGCTGCAACAATAACAACGGATTTGTAATTATCATTGTACTTTACATCTTACTTGCAATCATACTAGGTTCATGTTTCTTTTACTAAAAAGAGGGAAGCCTCTTTTTTTTGTAAAATATATTGCTGAAATTAAAAATTTATACTATAATGAAATAAGAATAGGAGTGAACCAAATGAAAAAAAAAGGTTTTACATTAACAGAACTATTAGGTGTGATTATCATTTTAGGACTCATTGCCTTAATTATATTTCCAAATGTCAATAAATCAATTAGAAATTCAAAAAAGAAATTATATGATAGACAAGTTGGATTAATTGAAGAAAACGCAAGAAAATGGGGAGTAGATCATGCCAGTATGTTACCAGAAAGTGGAGCCTATTATCTAGAACTGACAGAACTCATAAAAGGTGGATACATAACCGGAAAAGAAATCAAAGACCCAAGAGATGAAAGTACCATGAATGGTTGTGTGGTAATTGGTTATAACGCAGTATATAGTCAATATGATTACAAATATACAGAAGCAAGTTGTAAAGAAACAAAACCACCAGAAAATATGGACAAATCAGGAGCAGAAGTTCCAACACTATCAAACGGATTAATCCCAATCAAATGGAATGGAACAACTTGGATTAGAGCTGATAAAAACAATGAAGCAGGAAATAATCAATGGTATGACTATAATACAGGGATGTGGGCAAATGCAGCAGCAGTGGCTCCAGATTACAGAAATGTGTCTGTTGGAACACCAATTCCAGAAGACAAAATCGATGCCTATTTTGTATGGATTCCAAGATATGAATATGATTATGTGAATATAGCAAACTATGCAGGAGGAACAGCAGAAACTCCAGGAGAAATCAAAGTCAACTTTATAAAAAAAGATAAGACAAGCCCAACTGCAAATTATCTCATTCATCCAGCTTTCAATTTCGGAGGACAAGAATTAGCAGGAATATGGGTAGGAAAATTTGAGACAACAGGAAGTGCAAGTACCCCAACGATAAAACCAAATGTAAATTCACTAAGAAGTCAAAATGTAAGTACACAGTTTGCAACAGCGCAGAAATTCAGTGCGTCAGGGAACTCATATGGAATAAGTACAAGTGCGGATGCACATATGATGAAGAATAGTGAATGGGGAGCAGTAGCATACTTAAGTCAAAGCAAATATGGAAAATATGGAAATAGTAGTTATAGTGGAGCCAACAAAGAAGTATATATAAATAATAATAGTAACTATGTAACAGGGTGTAGTGCAGGAGCGCCAAGCTCAGGAAATGTATCATCATGTACAAATGCATATAATGTAAGTCCAGGAGGAACAGGCGCGAGTACAAGTGGGACAATATATGGAGTATATGATATGAGTGGAGGAGCGTGGGAATACGTAATGGGAGTATATAATAGTACAATAAAGAATGCAGGATTTAGTAGTTTACCAGCAAGTAAGTATTATGATAATTATACAAGTATAGATGCAACAACGGCATGTAACTCAGGAATATGTTATGGACATGCGCTAAGCGAGACGAGCGGATGGTATTCCGATTACGCCCTCTTCGTCGTTTCGGGTGCTCCCTGGTTCATGCGTGGCGGGCATTATAGCGGTACGACGGATGCAGGAGTGTTCTGCTTCAATTGGAGCAATGGTGTTGCGGGCAGTAATATCTCGTTCCGGGTGGTAGTGCTCGGTTAATCGTTACGGAGTGTGCAATTCTCTGTTGTAAACGAGTACCAAAAAAGAAGAAAAAACGAAAGCACGGACAACCATGAACGAAAGAACACAACAACGAAGATTAAATAATATTAATTTGAAAAAACTAAAAAAAGACATATGAAAACGGCGTACGTTGAGAACGCCGTTTTCAAGAAAATTATTTTTAACGAAACCAATGAAAGGAGTACATCATGTATTGTAGTAAATGTGGAACCCAAAAAAACAAAGGAGACAAATACTGTTCTAACTGTGGAACAAAATACACAAAACTAAACAAACAAACAAAAAAAACAATCACAATTGTAACTTCAATAATAGCTGTAATCATACTTACTATTGGACTATTTAGCTATTTAAACTCTCCAAAAACAATCGCCAAAAACTACTTTAAAGCAATGACACAACAAAAAAATATAAATCACTACTTAAATATCAAAGGAGACAAAACATTCATCAACAAAACCACAATAAAATCCCTATCAAAACCATATTCAAACATCAAAGACTTCAAAATCATAAACGTAAATCGCAATAAAACACAAGCAAACGTAACCATCCAATATGGAACAAACCAAGAAACAATTACCCTAAAAAAACAACCATTTTTATCCCTAAAAAAGTGGAAAATCGACATAGAAAACAACATCGTAAAAGACTTTTCAATCATTGTACCTAAAAACTCAAAAATAACATACGCAGGAAAAAAAGTACAAAAAAAATACCTAGAAAAAACAGACAACAGTGATATCTATACCTTAAACCAAGTACTAAAAGCACCAACAAAAATAGAAATCACATTACCAAACGGGTACACAATAGAAGACGAAATCACACCAAATACATACAAAACTAAATATACAACACACCTTTCACTAGACATGATCAAAAAAGAAGAACAAACCAAAATAGAAAAAACAATCAAAAAAGAACTAACAAACCTTTATGACAGCATACTAAAAGAAACACCATTAGAAAATAAACATCTAGAAAAAAAACAAAACCAACTAAAAGACAACTTAAAAAACGCTTACAACACATTAACCAATATTGAATTTACCAAAATCACACTAGAAAACGTCAAACTAAACGAACTTGGATACTTAGAATTTCGGTTCAAAGCAAACTACAAATACCAAATAAAATATACAGACTTTTTCAACATACAACAAACCAAAGAATCAACTAGCTACACTTACATGAATGCAACCTATCAAACAGACAACATCATAGATATGGATAACTTAGTAGACTACTTTTCTAGATATTAAAAGGAGGAAAAAAATAATGAAATATTGTACAAAATGTGGGAAACCACTAGAAGAAGGACACCTCTGTAAAAAAGACTACATAAACTTATTTACAACCATCGCAAAAGAAATATTCACAAAACCAATTGATACCATCAAAAACAACACAAAAATAGAAAACTTTGGATTCGCATTGATCCTATTACTCATAAATGCCATCATATCAGGAATACTACTTTATAGTATCACAAAAGAAACAACCAACTTTTTAACCACATTCTTACCACAAAACAACCAATTTTTAAAACTATTCCTACAAGGAACATTCTTTAGTATTGTAAACATAATCATGATAGGAACCATTATGTACCTATTACTAGGACCAATCAGCAAAACTAAACTAGACATAAAAACTGTATTTATAATGATTGGAATCACATCGATCATCCCAACAATTTTAGAGCTCATTACCATACTATTCCTATTCATTTCCATCAAATTCGCTTTATTAATCATAGTTTTAACTACAATACTGTATCTAACCATTCTATACCAAAATATGACAGAAATAACAACCGTAAACAAAAATAAATTACCTTACGTATTCTTAACAACCATTACAGGAACTCTACTTGTTACTTTCTATATTTTACCACTACTACTATTCTAAAATCATCACAATGGATTCAAAATTTGACGAATCCATTTTTTTGTGTTATCATAACCATCAATAAAAAGGGGGAAAAATGATGGAGCGTTTAGAATTTTACGAGCGATGTGGAGCTAGACAATTTCAAAAAATGGTATTTATAGTAGAAAAAATCAAATATAAACTACTAAAACCATTTACCAAACTAGCCATTCATTTAAATGACAAAATGATAGATCGAAAATTAAAAAAAGCATTAAACAAAACAAGTCTCATATCTAAAATCATTCCAAAACGATGGAAGAAAAAGCAAGAAGATTCCAAAGAAAATCTAGAAGAACAAAAATGGATCATCTCTTACTATCAAAAAGAAAAACTAAGATTTAGAAGAGAAATTGCTCAAGAAAAAAATAGGAATTATCACTTAGATATGAATAACGTAAACCAAACATTATACTATCTAGAACAAAACAAAAAAATTCATCAAAACGATATCATCTTAAATGGAATCAAAAGTATCATCGCAATCATTGGAATGCAATTATTTACAGGAATACCAAACTTAATCGCACTTATTTGTCTATGCTTACAAGGAGTTAGTGTTCTAATCAACTTTGAATGTATCAACCTACAAAACTATAATATTTTAAGAATTCAAATAAGAAAAGAACAACTAGAAAAAATACAATACCAAAAAAACAAAAAAAGTGTTCAAAAATATGGAGAAGCGGGAAAAGCCATATCTCCATTACTAGAACAAACAACACTACCAAAAAAAGAAGAAATTGCATCTTGTATTACCACATTAGAACAATTAAGACAAATGAGAGAAATGATTACAGCGATTGAAACAGAAAAACAAAAACAATATACAAAGAAAGGAGCATAAAAATATGGGAACATTAGGATTTACTACTGCATTTGGAACTGGACTTTCAACTGTTGGAACTCCAGTAACTACAACATCAGCAAATGGAATCAAAAAAGGAGGAATAGGAGCAGGAGCAACACTCGCATCATCTCTATGCTTAACCATATCAGAAGCCACACTATTTCCTGCCATACATGAACATATAGTAGCACAAGCAGAACAAGTCGATACAGCTAGCATGCTAATAGAATCTATGTCTTTAGAAGAACTAAGAGAACTATCAAATTTATTAACTGAAAAAGAAGAAACATTAGAGCAGCCAACACAATATGTAAAACGCTAAAGAAGACGTGTGAAACGTTTTTTTTTATCTTGTGAAAATGAAAAGATTCACGTATAATAAAATTAGAGGTGATTCCATGAAACCAATACCAATAGGAGAAGACAATTTTAGACGATTAATTGAAAATAACGATTATTATGTAGATAAAACAAAAGTCATAGAAGAAATACTATATAATAATAATCTAGTCGTTTTATTTCCTAGACCTAGAAGATTCGGGAAAACACTATTACTTTCTATGCTAGATAGTTTTTTTAACATTGATAAAAAAGAAAAAGAACTATTTAAAGGACTATATATTGAAAAATCAGAATACATGAAAGAATGCTCTAAATACCCAGTCATTCATGTAGATTTCAAAGAGTTAAAACGAAATACTTATGAAGAAGTACTCAATCAATTTAAAATTATGATGTCAAAACTATTTACAGAAAAAGAATATGTCAAAGAAGTTTTAAATGAAGCAGAAAACAGAAAATTTGAATTAATAAAAAACGAGCAAGCAACCAAAGATGATTACACACAAGCGATCAACTTATTATCATTATGGTTATTCAGATATCATAAAGAAAAAGTCATTATCTTAATTGACGAATATGATGCTCCAATTACAAACTCTTATGTCAATCATATATATGAAGAAGTGATGAGCCTAATGAGAGGCGTATTCTCAAGCAGCCTAAAAGGAAATGAAAACCTAAAAATGGGAATCTTAACAGGAATTACAAGAGTCAGTAAAGAAAGTATCTTTAGTGGATTTAATAACCCATTAATATTTGATATCATGAGTGAACAATATAATGAATATTTTGGATTTACCGAAGATGAAACCAAAGAATTATTAAACTACTATGGACTAGAACTTACCCAAAATATCAAAGAATACTATAACGGATATAATTTTGGAGGAACAGCCATCTATAACCCATGGAGTATCTTAAACTATGCACTGCATAAAAAAGTCATTCCTTATTGGTTTAATACTTCGGATAATGCTTTAATTAAGCAAATATTAAAGGAAACAAGTGAAGAAAACAAAATAGAAATTGAAAAACTAATACTAGGAGAAAGTATATCATTTACTTATGATAACATGATTACATTTCAAGATTTACAAAATAACATAAACAATAAACATGTCATATTTAACCTATTACTTGCATCAGGGTACCTAACATATGACAAAAGCATTAACGATGAACTAACCGATAAATCAATCAATTACTTTAAAATACCAAACAAAGAAGTAAAAGAAGAATTCATAAAAATAATAACAGAAACTATCAATAAAGAAGACTTAGAAAAACAAGTCCATTTCTTAAAGTTCTTTTTAAACAATGAAAAAGAAAAAATAGAAAAATACATTAATGCGCAGTTATTAAGTATGAGTTATCATGATGCCAAAGAAATGTTTTATCATGGTTATGCACTAGGACTATTTACTGGATTTATTAACAAAAACTTTATTGTAAAATCAAATCGAGAAGCAGGAATTGGAAGATATGATTTACTGATTGAAAGAATAGATAGAAGTATTGGAATGATTATCGAAATTAAAATAGCGAGCACATTAGAAGAGATGGAAGAATTAGCTATAAAGGCCTTAAACCAAATGAAAGAAAAAGAATACTATCAAGAATTAAAACTAGATCAAGTAAAAAACATTTTAGAATATGCAATCGTATTTTGTGAAAAAACTTGTATTGTAAGAAATTAAATAGACTAATTGAAACCTTTGTGGTATAATGAATTAGTCATTTTTTTTGGAAAAAGAAAGGAGTAAAAAATGAGTAAAATAAGAATATTTAGTCTAGGAGGACTAAATGAAATCGGAAAAAACATGTATGTTGTAGAAGTTGATAAAGATATTTTTGTATTTGATGCCGGATTAAAATATGCTGATGATAAAATGCTTGGCGTAGATTATATTATTCCAAACTATGATTACTTAAAAGAAAATCAAAAAAGAATCAAAGGAATTTTTATTACCCATGGTCATGATGAACAAATGGGAGCCATTCCTGATATGATAGCGGACTTTCCAAATATTCCAATTTATGGAACAACATTTACGATTGAACTTTTAAAAACAACACTATCAGAAGAAGGAATCAAAACCAACCAATTAAAAATAATCAAAGCTCACCGCAAAATTAATTTCGGAAATGTATCTATTTTCCCAATCAGTCTAACACACTCAGTACCAGACTCTGTTGGATACGTTATTTACACACCAGATGGAGCCATATTTTATACGGGAAACTTTATCTTTGATCCAACTATGATAGGAGCTTACAAAACAGACATTGGAAAACTTGCTTATGTAGGAAAACAAGGCGTTTTATGTTTAATGAGTGAATCACTATATGCAGACAGAACTGGATTTACCTCTCCAAAACATAGAACTGCAAGTGCGATGTCAGAAATATTATATCGAAACGAAGGAAGAATTCTATTCAATATTTCAGGAGCCCAATTTTACCGCATCCAAGAACTATTTACAGAAATACTAAAAACAGACCGGAAAGTAGTAATATTAGGAAAAAGCCTAGAAGCGATTATCTTAAAAAGTATAGACTTAGGATATTTAAAATTTGATAAAACAAAACTTCAAAACATTCGTCATGTAAACGATCCAAATATTATTGTCTTAATCTCTGACGAAAGAGAAAAACCATTCTCTAACTTAAAAAGAATTATTAGAGGCTATGACAAATTTATCAAAATCAATAGTGAAGATACCGTTGTATTTGCAGCCCCAGTTTATGATGGAATGGAAAAAAGTGCAACAACAATGCATGATAATGTCGCTAGAATCGGAGCTAACTTAATTATCTTATCCAGTAAAAAATACTTATCTCATCATGCCTCTAGTGAAGACGTGATGCTAATGTTAGACCTAATGAATCCAAAATATTTTTTCCCAGTAATAGGAGAATACAGGCATCAAGTAGAAAGTGCCAAATCTGCAGAATCATTAGGAATGGATGAAGACCATATATTATTAAGACTAAACGGACAAACCGCAACCTTTATAAATGGAGAACTTGTAGAAAAACAAGAAACCATCAAAGTAGATGACATTTTAATTGATGGAAAAACAGTAGGGGATATCGGAGAACTTGTATTAAAAGACCGTGAAGCATTAAGTGATAATGGAATAGTCATTGTTACAGTAACATTAGATAAAGAAATCAAAAAAGTATTAGCAGGTCCAGAAATACTAACCAGAGGATTTATCTATGTCAAAGATAACATTGACTTAATCAAAGAAGCCGAAAACATTTCACTTAACATTGTAAACGAAAATACCAAACAAAACTATGTAGATTTCAACAAGATCAAATCAGGAATTCGAGACAAAGTTGGAAAATATTTCTATCAACAAACAGAATGCAAACCAATGATTTTAATTGTCATGCAAGAAGTATAAGAATCAAATAGATTCTTTTTTTCTGCAAATTTTGTAGAAATAGAAGAGAAAATTTGTTATAATTGAAGTAACATTAGGAGGTACTTATGAAACGTGATCAAACCATAGACACACTAAGAGGATTTGCAATGACTTGGGTGATTTTAATTCATTGTATCTTTTGGACTTACTTTTTTTACTCATCAACAGAAGCAACATTAAAATCATTTTTGCTTATAGAAATGCCACTTTTCTTTTTTGTAAGTGGAGCTAGCTTTATGATTGCAAAGAAAAAAAACTATCTAGAATTTATCAAAAAAAGATTAAAACGATTATTAATTCCTTATTGGTGTTACGTTGTAGTAGGATTATTGATTGCATTTTTAACCTATGCTACATTCAGTATCAAACAATTTGGATTCGTGATACCTAGAACCGTTCCAACATTAGGGGTCCCTTATTTAGGATCAGCCCTTTGGTTTATCTGGCCATTTTTATTAATTACCATTACTATGCCATTATTTCGTTACTACTTTGAAAAAAAAGAACAAATCTGGTGGAAATTATTGCCACTTATCGTAATGATGCTTATCATTCTCATTATGGATCTATGGATTCCAAACCAAATGGAATTTAAGTGTTGGTTATTATATAATTTTTTTACTTACTTAGGATTCTTTTATCCTATCTTAAAAGAACAAAACAAAAAACAAAAACAAATCATTGGAACAATTGGAATCATATCACTTTTAACCACACTAATTTTAGGAATTACCAACTTATATCCATTTGATATGCAAATCAATAAATTTCAGTATAACCTCATATTTTTACTATATAACTTAAGCTTTTTATCATTTCTTTATGTAATTCTAAATTGGTTTTTAAAAGGAATTGATAAACTAAAACAAATTCATGCTTTCAAATTTATATTTACCTCTTATGAAAAAAACAGTTATACCATATTTCTATTTCATCCAATTGTGTTTCTTTTAATAGAACGTATCTTACATCATTTCTCACTTGTAACAATCATTCAAAACCATCAATATCTAATTTTCCCATTTTACTTTATCATTATATGGATACTTAGTAGTTTGATTGGAAGAATATTTAACTTTATTGAAACTCCATTTTGGAAAAAGTGGTATCAAAAATATAAGGAGGAAGTATGAAAATAATTGCTTATGACTTTGATGGAACCATTTATGATGGAGATTCCTCAATTGACTTTTATAAATATTGTTTCAAAAAGAAAAAATCCATTTGTAAATATTGGATCAAACAACTCTTCTTTTTAGGACTTTATATTTTAGGACTTAAAACCAAAACCGAAATGAAAACTGTTTTTTTCTGCTTCTTAAAAGATTTTGAAAATAGGGAAAGTTTATTAGAAGAATTTTGGGAAAAACATATAAAAAAAATAAAACCTTGGTATTTAGAAAAAGATCATAAAAATGATATCATTATTTCAGCTTCCCCAGAGTTTTTACTAAAGATACCAGCTGAAAAATTAAAAGTAAAAGACTTAATCGCATCTGTAGTTGATATTGAAACTGGAAAATTTTTAAAAGAAAATTGCTATGGAGTAGAAAAAGTAAAACGAATAAATGAAAAATATCCAAAAGGAAAAATAGAAGAAATGTATACAGATAGTACCTCAGATTCACCGATGATAGAAATTTCTAAAAAAGGATTTATGGTAATAAAAAATATCATTATTCCATATCAAGAATATAAACCATCATTCATGAAAAAAATCAAACATACTTTTTTTAATCCAGAATTTATCAGATTTGTATTTGTTGGGTGTATCAATACCTTTAATGGAGTTTTATTCGCTTATTTATATTCATTATTCATTGAAAACGCAACATTGGCTTTTGTAATAGGCTATATCACGAGTTTACTAATATCTTATCTATTAAATAGCTATATTACATTTAAAGACAAAAAATTAGGAATCAAAAAATTGATCAAATTTTCTATTTCCTATATTCCAAACTTTTTAATACAACTCATTTCTGTATTTATCTTTATTGATATCTTACATTTACACAAATTAATAGCGTATATAGTAGCAGCTGTGATAGGAATTCCAATTACTTATCTAGCACTATCAATTTTTACATTTCAAACGAAAAAGAGGTGATAAAATGAATGAATTTTTTAAACGATTATACACAAAATCATTTGATGATTTTATACAATTATTAGAAGAAGCTTTAAAAAAAGAACAAAAAAAACTTATTGTGACCGCTAATCCAGAAACATTTATGATAGCTTCCAAAGAAAAAGAAATGGAAAAAATTATTTTAGACAAAGATACAACACTAGTACCAGATGGAATTGGAATTGTAAAAGCTGCCCATATGTTGGACTATGCAGTAACCGAACGAATTACAGGAATTGATATTGCTTGGGAACTACTTAGACTTGGAAATGAACAAAAAAAATCAATTTATTTATTAGGAGCCAAAGAAGAAGTCATTTCTTTAGTCGTAAAAAAAATAGAACAAGATTATCCTAATTTAAAAATGTTAGGATACCGTAATGGGTATGTAGAAGATAAAGATCAAGTATTTGAAGATATTAAGAAAAAAGAACCAGATATCGTTTTGGTAGCTTTAGGAATACCAGCTCAAGAAAAACTAATCTATAAACACTTTAAAGACTTTAAAAAAGGAATCTTTGTTGGAGTAGGAGGATCTTTTGATGTTATAAGTGGAACCAAAAAAAGAGCACCCAAAATATTTCAAAAATTAAACTTAGAATGGTTTTATCGTTTAATAAAAGAACCAAAAAGAATCAAACGTTTTTATAACAGTAATGTCAAATTTATATTTCAAGTGAGAAAGTATAAGAAACGAGAAAAGTAACAAAATGATAGAAAGGAAATGAAAATGAGAACAAAAAAAACAATTATAAATTTTTTAACTGATGCATTTCCGCAAATATTAATTGCCTTTCTAGGAATTTATAAGTCTAAATTATTTTTAGATTTTTTAGGAGAAGAACAACTAGGATTATATCAATTATATGCGCAAGTGATCGCATATTTGGTCATAATAGAGGGTGGAGTTAATAGCGCTATTTTATTTCAACTCTATGGACCATTAGCAAAACACGATACCAAACGGATTAATGTGATTATGTCTACTGCTAGATTTTTGTTTCGTATTATAGGTATCATAATATTAGCAGGTGGAATTCTAATTACACTAAATATTGGATTATTAGTTCATGCAAAAACAGTTTCATTTAACTACATACAAGTTACATTCTTTATATATTTGATTAGTCAAACAATATTGTATTTTACACTAGCGCATAGAGTTATTTTCGATGCAGATCAAAAAAGATATGTTCCAAACCTAATATATCAAATTACAACTTTATTAAAATCAGTAATCGAAATTATTATTGTATTAATTGGTGGCCAATTATTAGAAATTGTCATATCACTTTTAATTACAAGTATTGTTTCCAATTTAATTTTAGTAATAGCCAGTAGAATACAATACAAAAATATTAATTATCATGAAAAAAAAGATTTTACAGTAGCAAAAGATGTAAAACATTTATTTGTAAATTCTATAGGAAATTTAATTACAAATAATATTGATATCATAATAATTACGAAAGTAATTGGATTAGGAAGTGTAGTTATTTATACAGCTTATAACTACATCATGGAATCATTACGGCAGATTATTGACAAATTAACAGGAGCAACGATGAGTAGTGTTGCAAATTTATTAGTAACAGATAAAGAAAAAGGATATGATATTTTTATGGAATTTAATACGTTCTGTTTTTATATTGCCGATATTCTATTTATTCCATTACTATTCGCAATTAATCCATTTATTCAAATCTGGTATGAAGGAAAAATTGTTACCACCTTTTGTCTAGCTTTATTATTTAGTATTTCACTATATTATCAGATTATAAAAACCCCTTTAAAAGTATATACATTAGCATCTGGAATGTTTGAAAAAGTAAAAAAGTATGTCATTTTAGAATGTATCATTAATTTGTCATTATCGATAATATTAGTGCATTTTTTAGGAATACCAGGAGTTTTAATAGCAACGATTATATCGTTTATATGTGCAGATTATATTCCAAAATCTATTACAATTCATAAAGAGTTGTTTCAAAAAGAATCAAAAAAATATCAAATGAAAAATTTAAAATATATAATAATTATTATTATTTCATTTATGATACTTAATATATTTAATGTCATAAAATATTCTTCGATTGTAATCTGGATTTTAATGTCAATGATAATTTTTATATTAAATTTTGTAATTGTAACATTTTATTTTTATAAAAATAATGAACTTTCATTTGTTGAAAGATTTAATTTAAAAAAATTTATTAAAAGGAATTGATGTAAACTTTTTAAAAGAAAATTCTGCTTAGTTTACATGTAAAAATATACATGATATAATAAAAACAATAAATAGCAAGGAGTGTAGTATGAAACAAAAAAAAATAAATCAAAATTTATTATTGAAACTATGTATGGTATTTTTAATTATACAACCAATATTAGATATTTATATATTATTTGAGCCACAAGTCATTTCCTTCTTTCATTTTTCACCATCGACAATTATTCGAATAATATTTGTAGGAATATTGTTGTTATTACTACTTTTTACAATAAAATGGGAAAAAAAGTACATGTGGATTTTTATATATCTTGCACTCATCTTAATATATACAATATTGCATCATCAAAATGCACTACACTTTCAATCAAAAGTAGAAGGCAATTTTTCTTATAGCATTGTTTCAGAATTATTTTATATTATTAGAATGCTATTACCACTTACATTAGTATTTATTTCATCACATCTAAAATTTAATAAAAAACAAATAGAAACAGTGATATCATGGTTGGTAATTTTAATATCTGGAAGTATCATTGTTACCAATTTGCTAGAAATATCATTGAATTCCTATACAAATTTAAAAATAACAGGCTCTATTTTTGATTGGTTTGGAAAAGAACCATTATCTTATCGGTTAGGTGCTTCCAAAGGATTTTTCATGTATGCAAATCAAATAGCAGCTTTAGAATTATTATTAACGCCACTCGTATTTTACTTTACAATAAAAAATCCAAATCGGAAAAATATTTGTCTAATATTTATGCAACTATTTGCAATGTTTATGCTTGGAACCAAAGTGGCTGCACTTGGATTTATGATTTTATTAGTATGTATGTTGGTTATGTATTTCTTTTTCGGAATAATAAAAAAAGAAATACGAATTTCAAAAAAAACAATACTCATATTTTTATGTTTATGTATTTGCTGTTTAGTATTACTTCCAAAATCTCCAATGGAAAATAGAAGTTCTGTTACTGAACAAATCAGTGAGGAGCATCATCATAAGAAAATATGTAAAGAAATCAAATTTAATTTTTCAGATCCATACACATACCATGTCACAGAAAAAAATATAAAAGTCAATTGGAAAGAAAAATGTGAAAGCGAAGTTGATATAGAAAATAAAAAAATGCAAGTAGTCGAAAATAGTTTAAATAATTTAAAAACAGAAGAAGAAAAAGAAAACTATTTAGTTTCATTTTTGAAAAAAGAATATGGAAATTTTGCTTTAGAAAAAACGTTTATAAAAAATTCTTATCCATACCAATATGACGCTAGTTTTTGGTATCAAGAAATGAAACGACCGATGTCAGAACGAGTAAATTACAGGATATTAGAAGAAGACATGTTAAAACGAGTAAAAGAAATTAATAAGAATCCAAAAGATGAATTGTATGGAATTACATATTCTAGAATGTCTAATATATTTAATCTAGAACGTGACTTTTTATCCCATTATTATTCATTAGGATGGATTGGATTAATACTACTTTTATTCCCATATTTAATATTATTAGGTATTTGCATTGTAAAGATTTTAATACACTTTAAAGAAAAATTTACATTCTACAATTGTACACTTGCATTAGCGCTCGGAATTACTTTCTTTTCAGCGTTTTATAGCGGTAATGTAATGGATGGATTAGTTGTATCATTGATATTAGGATTTGTACTAGGACAATTACTACGATCTACATTTGAAAAAACAACAAAAAGTGGAAGAAAAAAAGTATCTGTAATTATGCCAACCTATAACGATTCAGAAACAATTTTACTATCTCTAGATAGTTTAATGAAACAAAGTTATAAAAATTGGGAACTTGTAATTGTAGATGATGGCTCAACGGATGACACAAAAAAAATTATAGAAGAGTTCATGAAAAAATGCGATATAGAAAAACGAATTCAATATATTTATCAAGAAAATACAGATCAATTAAAAGCGATTATTCATGGACTAGACTATATTACAGGAGATTATGTTTTCATATTACACTCAGATGACTTATTAGCAACGAATGACACATTTGAAAAAGCTGTTTTCTATATGGAACAAAATCATCAGTTAGATGCTATCATTGCACCCCTATTAATTATTGATGACAATGGAAAATTAACAGGAAGACAAGAAGTATTAAATTATTCAAAAAATAAAAAAATTCCAGCAATTCAAATGTTATGGCTTGGAAGGAACTTATATGTAGACGTTGGATTCTTTAAAAAAGAATGTTATGTTACAAAAATAAAAGAAACTTATCTAACTTGGAATATGCCATTCTGGCTACATTTTGATAAAAAAGTAAAAACATTAAATGTAGAAACCGTAGACTTTGAGCTTTTAAGATATCGTGTTCATAGTTCTAACTATATCAATAATGAACTCGGAAAACTAAATGTAATTAACGGAGAACTAAGAACTTTGACAACTTTGATGAAATACTATGACATTCCTAACTATCAAAAACAGTACACCATTTTTAGAATATTTTCAAAACTACACCTATTAAATATATATAAACCAAAATATAGTTGCAAAGAAAGTGAAAATAAAGAGAACATTGTAGAATTTGTAATACAAAAAAGATTTGGAGAAGATTATAAAAACAATATCTATCTAGACAGTTTAGTAAGCTTTTATAAGCAAAAGAACAAAAGAAAAATTACATTTTCTGATATCTACCATGATGAAGATATATACTTAGGAAACGAAATGAGAAAATTTAACAAACAATTATTAGAAAATAAACTTCCAAAATTTTATAAACAAATCTTAAAAGAAATGAAAAAGGGATTTGATGAAATTATAGTTCAAAATGAAACAGAATTTGAAAGAGCCTGTGCGATTACAAAATTTTTATGTATTGAATCAGAAGTGAAAATTACAAAAAAATAGGAGGATTATATGATACCAAAAAAAATTCATTTTATATGGGTTGGAGGAAAAGAAAAACCTAAAAATATTCAAAAATGTATGAAAACATGGAAAAAACACTTAACAGATTATGAGATTATAGAATGGAATGAGTCAAATTTTGATATTCATTCTCATCCATTTATAGAAGCAGCATATAAAGCAAAAAAATGGGCATATGTAAGTGATTACATAAGAGCTTATGTAATTTACCACGAAGGAGGAATCTATTTAGATACAGATGTATTAATTTTAGATAATTTTGATCAATTCCTATCTCATCGTGCTTTTGTAGGCTTTGAACGACCTGAATTTCCTTTTACAGCAGTATTTGGAGCAGAAAAAGGACATCCTTTTGTAAAAGACATGTTAGATTATTACGACAATTTAGAAAACTATGAATTTGATTTTCAGAATAATAACACCATTTCGGTCTCTGATATTCTAGTAGATAAATACAAATGTAAAAAAAACAACCAATATCAAGAATTAAAAGAAGGAATTGTTGTTTATCCTGATACAGTGCTCTGTAATCCTTCAAAAGATTCTGTTTCCATACATGTATTTAATGGTTCCTGGTTAGATGAAAAAAAGCCATATAAAAGAAAAATCAATGAATTCTTAAAATTAAGAATTACAAGCAAAAACAAGGCAAGTTGGTATCGAAAGAAAATCCAAAAACTAGGAGAGTAGTAGATGAAAAAAATTTCGATTTTAGGACTCCATCTTGGTTATGGAGGCGTAGAACAAGCGATTGCCAACATGTCGAACATGTTATGTGATGATTATGAAGTTGAGCTGGTAATTACCTATAAATTGATAGATGAAATACCATATAAAATGAATAAAAAGGTCAAAGTAACTTATTTAACAAATTTAAAACCCAATCGTGAAATATTTAAACAGTATTTAAAAAGGAAAAATTTTTTTAAAGCTTTTAAAGAAGGTATCAAAAGTTTATACATTTTAAAAAAAAGAACTTCTGAAATGAAAAAATATATAAAAAATAGTGATGCAGATATTATAATATCAAGCCGTATTTTATATACTAAATTACTAAATAAATATGGAAAAGAGGATACAATCAAAATTGCTCAAGAACACTGCCATCATAATAACAATCAAAAATATATAGAGAAAATAAAAAAATCTTGTACCAACATAGATTACCTGATGCCTGTATCAAATGAATTAACTGAGTTTTATAAAACTAAAACTCATGGTAAAACAAAATGTATCTTTATTCCAAATGCATTAGAATATTGGCCAAAAGAAAAATCAAATTTAAGTGAAAAAAATTTAATATCGATCGGAAGACTATCTCCTGAAAAAGGATTTTTAGACCTAATTGAGGTTTTTGAATTAGTACATCAAAAATATCCAGATTGGAAACTGAACATTATTGGTGATGGCGTTCAAATGAATTTGATAAAACAGAAAATAAAAGAATTAGAATTAGACAAGTCTGTAATACTCCATGGATTTCAAAATAAGGAATACATTTATAAAGAAATGTTACACAACTCTATTTATGTTATGTGTTCCTATGAAGAATCATTTGGAATTGTCTTATTAGAAGCAGCTTCATTTGGAATTCCACTAATAGCATTCTCTAGTGCACAAGGCGCACATGAAATTATTGAACCAGATAAAAATGGTTATCTAATAGAAAATAGAAACATAAAACAAATGGCTGAACAAATAGGAGAGTTGATTGAAAACAGAGAAAAAAGAAACTTACTAGGAGAAACTGCGAAAAAAAGTGTTCAACAATACTCATTTGACATAGTAAAAGAAAAATGGATTTCATTTTTAAGAAATGTTTAGAAAAGAGGAAAAAGTATGATTAAAGTAATGACTGTATTCGGGACAAGACCAGAAGCCATAAAAATGGCACCACTAGTAAAAGAATTAAAAAGTAGGGAAGAAATCAGCTGTATTGTTTGTGTAACAGCACAACATAGAGAGATGCTGGACCAAGTGTTGGAAACATTTGAAATCAAACCAGATTATGATTTGAATATCATGAAACAAGGACAAACATTAGGAGAAGTAACAACAAGAGCACTTAATGGATTAGAAGAAGTCATAAAAAAAGAAAAACCCGATATCGTTTTAGTTCATGGAGATACAACAACTACATTTGCAGGAGCATTAGCAGCTTTTTACAACAGTACTGCTATAGGGCATGTAGAAGCTGGACTTAGAACATGGGACAAATATTCCCCATATCCAGAAGAAATGAATCGTCAAATGGTAGGTTGTATGGCAGATATGCATTTTTCTCCAACCGCATTAAGTGCCAAAAATTTAATAGATGAAGGAAAAAAAGAAAACACTATTTTTGTAACTGGAAATACTGCAATTGATGCAATGAAAACGACAGTAAAAGAGGATTATCATCATGAAGTACTAGATTGGGTAGGAAATAACAAAATGATTTTATTAACTGCTCATAGAAGAGAAAATTTAGGAGAACCGATGTATCATATCTTTAGAGCAGTAAAACGAATTGTGGATGAATTTAAAGATATAAAAGTTGTATATCCAATTCATATGAATCCAAAAGTAAGAGAAATTGCAAATGAAGTTTTAAAAGACTCAGATAGAGTAAAATTGATTGAACCATTAGAAGTATTTGATTTTCACAATTTTATAGCTAGTTCTCATATCATTTTAACAGATAGTGGAGGAATTCAAGAAGAAGCTCCATCACTTGGAAAACCAGTATTGGTTTTAAGAGATACAACAGAAAGACCAGAAGGAATTAAAGCGGGAACTTTAAAACTAGTGGGAACAGATGAAGAAAAAATATATAGTGAAACCAAAACATTATTAACCGATCATCAAACATATGAGGCGATGAGTAAATCAAGTAATCCGTATGGAGATGGAGAAGCAAGCAAACGTATTGTAAATGCAATCATAGCCAGATTTTCAAAATAAATGATTGTAGTTAGGAGTGAACTATGAAAAAGGTATTAATGATTATTCCTGCTTATAATGAAGAAATAAACATTTTAAACACAGTAAAAAAAGTAAAAGCAGTAAAAATTCCAAAAATAGAGCTTGATTATATCGTAATTAATGATGGCTCAACAGATAGGACAAGAGAAATTTTAGAAACAGAAAATATTAAGCATATTAATTTAGTTAATAATTTGGGAATTGGAGGTGCAGTGCAGACTGGTTATCGTTTTGCAAAATATAACCATTATGATATTGCAATTCAATTTGATGGAGATGGACAGCATGATGAGCATTATATTGAAACTTTAATTAGACCAATTATAGAAGAAAAATATGATTTTGTTGTTGGCTCTAGATTTGTTGGTAAAGAAAGCGATTTCAAGTCTTCTTCTACCAGAAGACTTGGAATCAAACTACTATCGAGTTTGATTCGGATTTGTACAGGAGTTAAAATAAAGGATGTTACATCAGGTTTTCGTGCTGCTAATAATAAAATAATTAATATGTTTGTTTCTTATTATCCTAGTGATTATCCTGAACCAGAAACACTAGTAACCTTAATCAAATCTGGTTGTAAAATCAAAGAAGTTCCAGTGAGAATGTTAGAAAGAGAAGGTGGCACCTCATCAATTAGAGCATTAAAGTCATTATTTTATATGATAAAAGTAGGACTTGCTATTATTATTACGGCAGTTGGAAGCGGAGGGAAAAAGAATGAATAATGTACCATTACGTTTACAAATTGAACTTATATTTTTAATTTTATGTTTTACTTTTTTCATATACCGATATGTCCATAAACGAAAAATTTCAGTTAGATATTCTGTAGTATGGTTCATCTCTGCTTTTGCTATGTTTATTTGTGCGATTATACCAGAACCATTAGAACAAATTGCGAAAAGTTTTGGAATAGAAACCCTTAGCAACTTGCTTTTTTTAGGGGGTATTATTGTTCTTTTAGTGATTTCATTTAGTTTGACAATTATTGTATCAGAATTGAAGCACAAATTGATGGTATTAACACAGGAATTTGGAATTTTAAAACAGGAACTGGAAAGGAATAAAATGGATGAAAAATAAGATTAAAAAACATATAAAAGAAAATAAAATTTTATATTTATTACTTATTGTTTCATGTATTTTAAATTTATTAGTACTTTATCAACTTGGTTACTCTTATACATTAGGAAGTGATGATTTAAGTTATGTCAATAGTGGAATACAATTTTTGGAAAGTGGAAAAATCACGATTCATAATTATGAGAAAACAGCCCAAATTATGCCAGGTATGCCAATTTTAATTTCCTTTTTTGCTTTAATTTTTGGAAAAGGAGGATTATTATGGCTTTCTTTAAAATTATTTTGGATTATTATGGCAGAACTATCAATTTATGGTTTATATAAAATTATGCGTTTTTTTGCAAATGACATAATATCTGGAATAATTACTTGTTTGTTATTAACAACAGACTTTTTATGGATGAATAGTATGGTTTTAACAGAAACGCCATTTATGTTGTCATTTATATTTTTAATTTATCATACATTGAAACTCAGTAAAACAAAAGAATGGAAAGATTTTTGGTGGATTGTATTTTGGTATATATTCGGAATCATGATTCGACCAAATATTGGAATTTATCCATTATTCTTATTTTTCTATTTATTACTAAAGAAATATGATTTTAAATTACTCATAAAACAAGGAATCATTGCAGCTGGAGTGTTATCTTTATTTTTAATTCCTTGGACAATTCGCAATTATAAAGTATTTAACAAATTTATTCCATTAACATATGGAACAGGAAATCCATTACTATTGGGAACTTACCAAGGATATGATTATCCTTTAGATGAAGAATTAGATTATAAAAAAAATGTAGATGATAAGCTATCGATGGAAATGAAAAAATACCTATTTGGCAAAGAATCAAATAAATTGTCAGCCTTAAATCAATATTATACATTAGAATATGATGGAATCAAAGCAAAATATAGAATGAAGGAATGGTGGAAAAAAAATCCCAAAGCCATGTTAAAATCTTATATGTTGTATAAACCTAAAATTATGCTTACTAGTACATTTTATTGGAAAGAAGTATTAAAAGTGCCAAAAGAATGGAATCTTTTAATACGTAATATAACACTCATTTTAACTTTTTGTTCATTAATTATGATTGTTGTTTTTAAAAGATATTGGAAAGAAATGGCATTGCTGGTAACTACTTATATATTTCAAATAGCACTATATTCTTATACGTTCTCATTTGATAGATATGCACAAACTTTATATTTTATGCAATTTATTATAATAGGAATCGGTATTTCAATTATGTGGAATAAATACAAGGAAAGGAAAACAAAAAATGAAATTATTACTTAGTATTATATACTTAATTTGTACCTCTCTTGGATTATTATTTATGAAAATGGGTGGAGATAGCTTATCGTTTTCTCTAAAAGATTCTATACAATTTAAAATTGGATTTATAACATGTTTAGGATTTATTTTTTATATTGCAAGTTTTCTAATATGGCAAAAATTGTTAGTATCTTTTGATTTATCTTATATTTTTCCAATTTTAACAGGAATAGTACAAATTATTGTATTATTAATTGGAATATTTGTATTTAAGGAATCTTGCTCGATAACCAATGTGATGGGAATTATTTTAATTATTATTGGTATTATACTAATTGCTAAAAAATGATAGAAAGTGAGAGTGTTTATGAAACAATATTTAAAACTAATGAGACCAAAACATTATATAAAAAATTTGTTGATATTTTTTCCGATCATATTTAGTAGTAATTTATTGAATCTAAATTTATTGATTTCAACAATAATGGCTTTTTTTGCATTTTCGCTTTCAACTTCCATTGTTTATATTGTAAATGATATTAGAGATAAAGAAAGAGATAAATTACATGAAAAGAAAAAAGATAGACCAATCGCTTCAGAAAAAGTAAGTGTGAAAAATGCAATTATACTAGCAATATGCTTGTTCTTCATTTCATTATTGTTTCAAATTGGTGCAACTTCAGAAGTAACTCATGCGAGTTACTTATATATACTAGTATATATAATTATTAATCTTTTTTATAGTTTTGGTTTGAAAAATGTACCTCTTTTAGATATTACAATTTTAGTTTCTGGATTTTTAATTAGAGTATTGTATGGAGCTAGTATCACAGAAATTTCAGTCTCTAACTGGTTATATTTAACAATCATATCAGCTGCTTTTTATTTAGGACTAGGCAAAAGAAGAAATGAAATAAAGAAATCTGGTACTAAATCTAGAGAAGTATTAAAATACTACAATGAAAATTTTCTAGATAAAAATATGTATATGTGTTTATCTTTAACAATCGTATTTTACGCATTATGGACAGTAGATCCAAATAATGTTTTAAAAACAGGAAACTTACTGATTTGGACTGTCCCAATCGTGATTCTAATTCTAATGAAATATAGCATGGATGTAGAAAATGATAGTTTGGGAGATCCTGTAGATGTTGTATTAGAAGATAAATTATTATTAAGCATTATTTTAATTTATGGACTAGTCGTAATGGGAATTATTTATTTATGGTGAAGGAAGTGTAAGAATGAAACGATTTTGTGTGAAAAGAGAAAAAGTTTTGAACGTGATACTATTATTTTCAATAATATGTTGTAATCAAATAGTAACTATTGATAGTCCCAAGTTAATTAGTATAATGAGTGCATTGATAGTTGGAATTGCAGCAGGATATGCATTATTTTATAAGCATATAATAATAAAAATTGTGGAATGGAAACCAGTGATAAAGTATCAATTAGATTATTGGATTTGTATTTTTTTGGGGGTACAAACTAGTCGAATATTACTTCATTATTTTACTGTTGCTGAGTCATTCATGAAGAGTACGATATTAAAATTTTCTTCACTATGTAATATGGATAGTAATAGTTTATGGTTATTCGGACAATTGGGATTACAAATATTATCAATCCCATTTCTATGCCTTGTATGGTTTGTAATTATACATTATTGTTTACCAAAAATTATTTCGTTTTTTAAAAGCCTTTCAAAATTTGAAAAAAAGTACTTTGTAGTAGCATGCGTTGTTTCTTTGATTTTAATTACTTGGGTCAATTTAAATACAACTGCTTTTACTGCTCCTTTTAATGTTAAAACAGAAAATATAGAATTATATGATATATTATATACTACAGACAATGGAATTCAAATTAACCGAAATAGTTTTTTAAATTTTAATGCTCCTGAAAATGATCTTAGACAACCACTATTTGCAGCTTTTGCTTTTCCATTTGGAATGATTGCAGATATTGGAGCTGAAATTTTTAGCTTTTTCCCGAGAACTACGATATATTCATTTTTTATTGTTTGTCTTCAAGGATTAGTATTAATTATTTGTTCAATTTTATTAGCGCGATTAATTAATAAAAAAGAAAATATATTTTTTGCTATATTTTATGCATTGATGTTTGCAACTATATTTTTTACACTTAATGTAGAACAATATATTTTTGGACTATTTTGGCTAATTATTTTAATATATTATTTTGTTGAAAAAAAGAAGTCAAACCCATTTTTATTTAGCGCAGCAACAGGATCACTAATTACAAATGCAGTTTTATTGCCTTTTCTTGTATTTTGCAAAGATTGGAAAAAATTTATAAAAGAAGGAATAAAATATGGACTGATTTTTTGCTTTTTAATTATTCTATGTGGACAAGCAGGAAGAATAGTCAACTGTATAACCGGATTTGAGGTGTATCAGCAACATATGGGAACGGATGTAGATTTTATAGATAGATTATATCAATATATTAATTTTATCTCTAGTTGCTTTATAGCACCAAAGGCAACCATAGATCATGTAACACTTGACCATGTTTCATATCAATTACAAGCGTCTACAGGAATTAATATATTTGGATTAGTTTTAATAATCCTAATGGTTCTATCATTTATACTAAATCGAAAAAATAAAATTGCGCAAATTAGTTTTGGATGGTTATTATTCTCGTTTGTAATTTTATGTATTATCGGCTGGGGAACCGCAGAAAATGGATTAATAATTTATGGAATTTATTTTTCTTGGGCTTACTTTATTTTAATTTCATTACTATTAAAGCAGGTTTTTGAAAAGATTCCAAAATATAAAAATATTGTTTGGCTTTTGATTTTCTTAATTATGATTTATTGTAATGGTAAAGAATTATGGAATATTGTAGAATTCGGAAGAGAATATTATCCTTCTCATTTTATGTGGATGATACCATAAAAATATATTTAAGAATCTTATAATCAAAAAAGTGAAAAATATGTGATATTATTGATTTTTTTCTTTTTTTTCTTTATACTTTTAATTAAGGAGATTTATTATGAATTACAAAATAATAGAATTTGAAAAAATTATTTACAAAGGAAATTTAGCACGTGACTTTTTTCTATTTTGCTGTACCCAAAATAGAAAAATAATAAAATATATCTTTTTACATATATTTTATTATTTTTTATTTAAACTAAATAAAATTACGAAAGAACAATATTATGTATTTTATTTTTCATTTTTAAAAGAAAATAGTGATACTACTATTACACAATTTTGGGATACCCACAAAAATCGATTAGATGATCGAATTCTAAGAGATTTTTTTCCTAAAGAATGCATTTTAATCAGTGCTTTACCATTAGAATTGATAAAAAAAGCATTACCAGAATATAAAACAAAGGCAACTGATTATTGTTTCGAAACTGGACAATTATTAGGGAAAATATTCGTTCAAGAGGAACGAATAGGAAAATTAAGTAAAATAAAAATTAATACGTTTTATGGATACCGAAAATCTGATGAAGAATTATTTGACAAAGCCGAAAAGTCTTATATTTATAGAAACTTTAGAAAAATCATTCCATATACAAAAAAGAATTTGAATAATTTTCCTAAAATAGTATTACAAATGATAGGGATTATGCTTTTATTATCCGCTTGGATTTTAACAATTAATTTTTATTTTTCAAGTCAGGGAATGGATATGCCAACATTTAAAATTTATTGGAAGCAAACTTCGGTAGTTTTATTAAATGGAATACCAATTTTAATTACTTTAATATTATTTTATATATTGACAAAAAGATTATGGCTTAGCTTTGGAATTACAAATTTTTTAGTTTTTATTATGGGATTTGTAAATCGTACAAAATTGATCTACCGTGATGACCCATTTGTAGCAACAGATTTAACGCTTTTTACAGAAGCATTTGAAATGTCAAAAAGATATGAATTAAAAATAACCTTATTTATGGTAGTATTGATCATTACCTCATTATTGATTATGTTTATATTATTTTTATATCGAACTAAAAGTAAAATGAAAGTGAAAAAAAGAATATTGTACGCAATGATTATTTTTTCAATTGCATTGATTGGATTAAAACCAATTTATCAAAGTGATAAATTATATAACAAAGTAGGGGATCAATCTAATATTAATATTTGGTCTGAAACTCAACAGTATAAAATACGTGGATTTATTTATCCATTTCTTCATAGTACTAAAGTAGTTAAAATAAAAAAGCCAGAAAATTATAATAATAAAAAAGCAGAAATAATACTTTCAAATTACAAATTAGAAAACATATCTTCAGATAAAAAAGTAAATGTAATTTCAATTATGTTAGAGGCATATCAAGATATATCTAAATTTGACTCTGTGAAATTAACAGAAGATATTTATGAAGATTTTCATCAAATAGAAAAGGAATCGTATTCTGGAAAAATTGTGTCTAATGTATTTGGTGGAGGAACAATTAATACGGAAAGAAGTTATTTAACAGGATATTATCAATTACCATCTTTTCGTAAAAACGCAAACTCATTTGTACAATATTTTAATGAGCAAGGATATTATACAGAAGCAATGCATCCTATTTATGGATGGTTCTATAACAGAAGAAATGTAGATGAAATATTAGGATTTCAAAATTTTGATTATTATGAAAATCGTTTTTCAAAAGTTCAAGAAACATTTTTAACAGATGACAAATTTTTTGATTATATAATTAAAGGATATGAAAAATCAGTCAAAAAGGACAAACCATACTTTCATTTTTCCGTAACTTATCAAAACCATGGACCATATAGTGCAGAAAAGTTATATGAAGAAAAATATTTAGAACAGCCAGAAGAAATGGATGAGGTAATTTATAATACGATTAATAATTATTTGCACGGAATAAAAGATACCAATAAATCATTAAAGAAATTAGTAGATTACTTTAAAAAACAAAAGGAACCTGTTGTAATATTAGTATTTGCAGATCATAATCCATTTTTAGGAGATGGAGAAATTGGATACAGACAAATGGGTATTGATATGGATACCAATACAGAAGAAGGATTTTTAAATTATTATGGAGTTCCATACTTCATTTGGGCAAATGAAGTAGCAAAAAAAGTAACGAAAAATGATTTTGTAGGGGATGCACCTACCATCAGCCCAATGTTTTTAATGCCAGAATTATTCGAAAACTTATCATGGAAAGGAAACGCTTACTTACAATATCTAACTGATTTAAAAAAACAACTAAAAGTGATCCATACTCCTTGGTACTATGAAAATGATTTTACAACAAGTTTATCTGAAAATGGAAAGAAAAAATTAGAAGAATTTAACAACATAGAATATTATTGGTTAAAACATTATCAAGGAAAATAGATATAAAAGATCATAGAATTCACAATCAGACATATAATATAATGTCAATTTGACAATTAAAAAAAAATCTGTTAAAATGGATAACATGAATTGAAATGGCACATTATTCTAGTCAATTTCGATTATTATGAAGGTGGAACTAAAAAGTCACTAAAGAGCATATCTGTGAAACTTCTGGTGTCTGCTTCTTACGCCCAGTTTGGGGTGGATGCTGGGAGGTATAGATGGCCGGGCGACTGTAATGGCATACAGAAACGACCCTTCCATCTTGGAGACCTAACCTTGTTATTTCCCTATACACGAAAGTTGATGGAGAAGTGACGACTTAGGATTAAACCTACTATGTGATGATAAGTTACGAGTAGTGTAGCTTGTCCTGAGTGAGTATTTGGGAATTATTGAACGATTTTAATTTGATTGGCCGACCAAACTAAATGATTGCAATATGAAACAATACTTGCAAAAGGGAACTAATAATAAATCGAATTGTTGAGGAAATCTCCTAGAGTGTCTATTCATATGGGATTGCAGTGCGTACTCAGTGGTAATCAAGTCATATATTCGGTGACGGTATATTTACTTCTGTAATGGGGAACCCCTTTTCTGGTAACGGAAAAGTTTGAAGTAAGGGAAATCCTACTTGACCTAAGACGTAAAGTTTACTATATGAATAGCCATTTTTTTTGTATTTTGAGGTGTATGATGGGAAGATATATTGATGAACTAAAAAAAAATAAAAAACTAAAAAAAGAAAAAAAATTAATTGACTATAAATGGGTTTTAAAAATATCTATAATCGCATTCACTTTGTCTATTGCTTTTTCGCTATTATCAGAAACTGTAATGCCTAAAGTAAATATTATAATTGGAATCATTATTTTAATTGCTTTTATTGCACTAGGAATTCTATTTGATATGATTGGAGTTGCTGTAACCGCAGCTGATGAAACCCCATTTCACTCTATGGCGTCTAGAAAAGTAAGAGGAGCTAGTATTGCTGTGAAATTCAAAAAAAATGCAGACAAAGTTTCCTCATTTTGTAACGATGTCATTGGAGACATCTGTGGAATTATATCAGGATCAACAGGAGCAATTTTATCCATTACGATTTCAAGTTCTATGAACATAGATCCACTAATTATAAGTTTACTTGTAACAGCGATTATAGCAGCCCTAACAATAGGTGGAAAAGCTATGGGAAAAAGCATAGCAGTCAATAAAAGTAATATTATTTTATATGAATTTTCAAAAACAGTATCACTATTTTATAGCACAAAAAAGTGATACTGTTTTCTATAAAAAGAGCATAATTATTTTTTTTGCTTGCAAACTTTAAAAATTAACTGTTGTACGAGGTCAATAATAAACGATAATAATAAAGAACATATCATAATGAGTATAATAATAGGAATGAAAAATGGAAGACGCTCTTTCATAGTAGAAGTATGATCTAATAAAAAGGGATAAAACCAAGAATCAAAAATTTTGGAAAGTAAATATGCACCAAATGTTAAATAAGAAACTTTAGATATGAATTTAATAACTTTTTCATTACTTATTTTAAAGTGAAGATTACATAAAACTAAATTGGCAAAAAGAACAGTTACAATCAGACATTCAAATGAAAAATAATTTGAAAAAATAGAACCATAAAATGTAAAACCATAATCACGATAATAATTGAATAAACCAAATAATAAGATAGATATCATTAAATACAAAGTATTTTTCTTAGTAGACATTTTAAGTGGAAATTGTTTTAAATAGCACCCGATAAAATAATAAAGAATAGGGTAAAGAATCTCCTGCCAAAAATTAGGAATCAATTGTTGATAATCCCTAGAATTAGCAGGATGAATCCACCAATTTAAACTATCAAATCGAAAAATATTGAATAATGTAGGTAATACAGTTAATATAGATAATACAATAATTAAATATAATTTCTCTTGTTTATTTTTGAGATTATTCCAAAGAATATTTAAAAAAGGAATCAGTAAATATAAACCTAAATACATATTGACATACCAAGCATATGGTGCAGCAGTAAAAGATAATATTCCAGAAATGAGATGTTTAATGGAAAAAACACCATTTTCAGTAAAATGTAATCCAACCATGCAAGCAATACTACATAAAATATAAGTTACAATAATTCTGGATAATTTTTTTAAATAATTCTTACTTAATGTTTTTTCTATCATTAAATATCCAGATAAAACCAAAAATAAAGGAACGCAAGTGATAAATAAGCAACGTAAAAAATTTAAAAACAACATGGTAGTTCCAGTCATAGGTGTAACGTAAAATTCTGCATAAGAAAGACTATGAACCCCAACTACAAAAGAAAATGCAATAATTCTTAATATATCACAATTTAACAACCTAGTTTTCATAAAATACCTCCAATAATTTATAATAATTACTGAAATATATTGTAACATAAAAAAACAAAAAAAAGAAAATAAAAATGACAAAATAATACAATTATTTTATAACGATAAAACAAATTTCTTCTCATAAAAAGTGATACTTTTTTCTTGACTTTTGAAAACCAAAACGATTATAATATAGAAGAATGATCAAAATCATTGGTATTAGAAAGAAGGTAAAAAATGAACTTAAAAGGAACAAAAACAGAACAAAACTTAATGGCAGCATTTGCAGGAGAAAGCCAAGCTAGAAATAAATATACATATTACGCATCAAAAGCCAAAAAAGAAGGATATGAACAAGTAGCTGCAATCTTTGAAGAAACAGCAGGAAACGAAAAAGAACATGCGAAAATGTGGTTTAAATTACTACATGAAGGAGAAATTCCATCAACCATCGAAAACTTAGAAGACGCAGCCAATGGAGAAAACTACGAATGGACAGAAATGTATGCTGAATTCGCCAAAACAGCACGTGAAGAAGGATTTGACCATATTGCCTTTTTATTCGAAGGAGTAGGAAAAATAGAAAAAGAACATGAAGAAAGATACAAAGCATTACTAGCAAACATTAAAGAAGGAAAAGTATTTGAAAAAGCAGAAAAAACAATGTGGGTATGTCGTAACTGTGGACATGTTCACTTTGGAGAAAAAGCACCAGAAGTATGTCCAATTTGTTCACATCCAAAAGCATATTTTGAACTAAAAGCAACAAACTATTAAAATAGGGAAACCTATTTTTTTAAATATGTTGTTAAAAGAACTAAATAAAGAATATGACAAACTAGGACAAATATATGGTGCCAAAGAATTAGACTCCATTTATAATGGTGGACTAGAACAAAATCCAGATATATGCTTTGTATTTATGAACCCTACAAAAAAAATTCTCGCAGCAGAAAAAACTTGGAAAGGATTAAAATCACCTTGGATTGGAACCAAAAACATATGGGACTTATTTGTAGCACTAAACCTATTAGATAAACACATATACAAAAAAATAAAAACGATCAAAAGAGAAGAATGGACAGAAGCCTTCGCAGAAGAAGTATATGAAGACATAAAAAAACATAAATACTTCATCACAAACCTTGGAAAATGTACCCAAATCGATGCAAGATCACTTCCAAATTCTGTTTATAAAGAATACCTACAACTGTTATATAAAGAATTTGAAATCGTAAAACCAAAAATCATTATTTTATTTGGAAATCAAGTCAGTAGCATCGTATTAGATCAAAAAATTCAAGTCTCACAAGTAAGAAAACAAAGTTTCCTTAAAACCATCAACAACAGAACTTACAAATTTTATGCTGTCTATTACCCAATTGGAAATGGTCGATATAACCTAAACAAAACCATAGAAGATATTAAATGGATTATCCATGAGAATGTATAACAAACTGTAAACCAAACAAAAAAATATTTTTTTTCACTTTTATTTATGATATAGTAGTATTATGGAAGTAATAGAGGTGGTTTTATGAGTCAGATTTTAGATGGAAAGGATATCAGCAAACAATTACAAGAAGAACTGACATCAAAAGTAAAAACTTGTATGATTAAACCAAGTATTGCAGTCGTTCAAATTGGAGAAGAAGCATCAACAACACCATACGTAGATGCCATATCACAAATATCAACCGAAATCGGAATGAATTTTCGTCTATTTCAGTATGCCTTTGATACAAGTGAACGAGAAATTATCAATAAAATAGTAGAATTAAATAACGATGAATATGTAGATGGAATCATCATTCAATTACCACTCCCAAATGGAATGAGTACCAAACGAATCGTAAACGCAATTGATGTCTCAAAAGACATTGATGGATTAACAGATAAAAGTATTGCCCGTTTTTACACCAATCGAAAATGCTTTATACCATGTACCGCACTAGCAGTTATGGAAATCCTTCGACTAAGCGAAATTGAAATAAGTGGGAAACATGTAGCGCTTATTGGAAGAAGTAACTTAATTGGGAAACCATTAGTCCAATTGTTAATGAAAAAAGACGCAACAGTGACCATTTGTCACTCAAAAACAGAAAACCTAAAACAAATTACCACATCAGCAGATATCCTAATTACAGCAACAGGACAAAAAGAAATGATCACTGCAGATATGGTAAAAGAAGGAGCAGTTATTATCGATGCTGGAACAACTTGGGAAAACGGAAAAGTATATGGAGACGTAAAATTTGATGAAGTCAAAGAAAAAGCCTCTTATATTACCAAAGTACCAGGAGGAATTGGTCCTATGACAGTGATGATTTTATTAAAAAATGTAATTGAATGTTATAATAATAAAGTCACTAGTAAATAATAATACTGGTGATTTTTTATGAAAAATATTTTAATAACAGGAGCGAGAAGTGGAATCGCACATCATGTATTAAAACAATTACTAAAAAAAGACTATCACATTTACGCAGCTGTACATACAAAAAAAGAACTAGAACAACTTCAAAAAAAATATCAAGAAGAACTTCATATTACTTGCTTAAAATTAGACATAACCAATAAAGAAGATTGGAAACAATTAGACAATATAGATATAGACATATATATCGCAAATGCAGCAATTGGTTTTGGAGGAAGTATTATCAATATGGATATTAGTAAAATTCGTGAAAACTACGAAACCAACATATTTTCTAACTTAGAATTACTACAACATATCTTACAAAAAATGGAGAAAAAAAGAAGTGGTAAAATTATTATGATGGCATCTCTAGCAGGAATTGTACCAGTTCCTTTCTTAGGAAGTTATTGTTCTACAAAAGCCAGTCTAATCAAATGGATGGAATGTTTACATTTAGAACTACTAGAATCCAAAATTCCAATCCAATTAACTATGATAGAACCAGGATTATATCGAACAGGATTTAACCAAGTTATGTTAGAAAATAAATATCCAGAAGTAAAAACGGATCACTATTTTGAAGACGTTTTAGAACTACTACATAAACAAGACAAACTATTATTAACAGTAGCCAGAAAAAATATGAACTCCATTGTTTCAAAAATTTGTAAAGCAATAGAAGCCGAAAAACCAAAGTTTATATATCGAGCTCCTGTTAGTCAAGTGTTAATGGCGAAAATTTATCAGTTGTTTTTTACATAGTAAGATGTTATACTAAAAGAGGTGATACGATGAAACAATTAGAATTTTATGAAAACGAAACAATTGAAGTGATGGATACACAAGCTTGGATGCAATCAGAGGAACAGACAATAGAAGTTCAACTCATTGTAACCAACCAACGTTTTATCGCATTTCAAGAATCAGGAGAAGAAAAAAACGTTGTTTGTTCTTTAAAACTAGAAGAAATAGAAAAAGTAGAACATCAAGAACGAAATACAACTTGTTGGTTAAAAGAAAATAAGTTTATTCATTTTGACAGTGATCCAATTGGAGAATATTTAAAAAAAATTATTGGATAAAGCGAAATCAATCGCTTTTTTAAATTCTGATAATCACATACTGTAACCTAGTTCATAATATGTAAAGGAGGAGGTATATTATGAACTATGATTACAAATTTGGCAATACATTTTATAACTACTATAATCCATTAGGAATTCAAAGCAAAGAATATCAAATTATGGCTCCAGAACAATCCCAAGCAGAACAACCAGGTTTAGAATACATCATGAATCCTAGACCAATATTTGATAATCCCAATTATAAAGGAAGTGGGAAATTAAAAGATAAAGTTGCTATCATTACAGGTGGTGATAGTGGTCTTGGAAGAGCAGCAGCCATAGCTTATGCCAAAGAAGGCGCCAAAGTAGTCATTCCTTATTATAATGAACATATAGATGCCAAAGAAACAAAAGAATATATAGAACAACTTGGAGGAGAATGTTTACTATTATCAGGAGATATTACAGAAAAAGAATTTTGTAAAAAAATTGTGATGGAAACACTAAATCATTTTGGTAAAATCAATATTTTAGTAAATAATGCTGGAGTACAATACCAACAAGACTCTTTAGAAAACATATGTGATGAACAATTCGATAGAACCATGAAAGTGAATATTTATGGTATGTTTTATCTTACCAAAGAAGTACTCCCATATCTAAAATCAGGAGACTCTATCATCAATTTAACTTCAGTTACAACATTTTACGGAGATCCACAACTAATTGATTACGTTACAACAAAAGGAGCCATCGTAGGATTTACAAGAGCCTTAGCTAGGAATTTAGCGCTCAAAAATATTCGTGTCAATGCCATTGCCCCAGGATTTTTTTGGACTCCATTACAACCAGCTTGCTGGGTAAAAGAAAAAATTCCATCACTCGGAGCAGATGCAGCTATGGCAAGAGGTGCAATGCCTTATGAACTTGCTCCAACATACGTTTTTTTAGCATCTGATGACTCTAGTTATGTAACAGGTCAAGTATTACATAACAATGGTGGGCAAATAATGGGATAAACTTCCATTTTAGAACTCAAAAAGAAAAATCAGAAAGTGGAATCAAAATATGATTGATATATCAATGAATAAGATATAAAAAATTAAAAATAAGTATTGTCAAATAAATATAAATATGATACAATCATATTGTTCCAAATGGCGATGTAGCTCAGTTGGCTAGAGCAACTGGTTCATACCCAGTAGGTCGGTGGTTCGAATCCACTCGTCGCTACCATATTTGATAAATAACTATTTCAGAAATGAATTAGTTTTTTTACTTTAAAAATAATCAAAAAATGATAATACAAATATTAGGAAAAAGAACGATCTATTAAATACTTATTAAGAGAGAAGTATTTTTTTAATGTGAAAAAACTTTGACAAAGTTCCAAAGCTTTTTGGTAGACTTGCCAAATAACTTTCATTTATAATGAAAAGTGAAAGGAGCAAATATTATGTCATTAGGAAATAAAATTTTAGAATTAAGGAAGAAAAAAGGACTTTCACAAGAACAATTAGGAGAAAAAATAGAAGTCACAAGACAAACCATTTCCAATTGGGAATTAGGACAAACCACACCCAACCCAGATCAATTAAAACTTTTATCGAATGCATTAAATATTAGTATCGATGAACTACTAAACAATAATATAAAAAACACATTAGTAGAAAAGGTGAGTAATACCGAAAAACTCGCACACTTCACGATTAAAATTCTCAAATTCATTGGAGTAGCGTTTATCACACTTTTCATCATTGATCTGATTGTCTTAATTTTATTTCTTGCAACAGGAAAAATGCCCAATGTAGAAAGTAGTGCAACAACAATTTGTAATATAAAAGATAACCAATACATAATTGAATTTGGAACTGATCAATACTTTAAATGTGAAAATTGTTCAGATTCAATGACAAATGAAATTAAAAAATTAGTTGATTTTAATAATATTGACAGCAGTATAGAAAACTTAGAAAAATACTTCAAATCAAAAAAAGGAAATTGTGAATCATAAAACGCAAGAAACACTTGCGAACAATGGAAAACAAATTTGATAGAAAAACAGATTCCAAAATAGTATCATAATTGAAAGAAAGGAGGAAAAAAAACGATGCTGGGTAAAAAAATACTAAAAATCAGAAAGGATAATAAGATGTCTCAAGACCAGTTCGCAGAAATTCTAAACGTAACCAGACAGACCGTATCGAACTGGGAAAATGAAAAAAACTATCCAGACATCGAAACACTAATCAAAATCAGTAATGAATTTCACATTTCCTTAGACCTCTTATTAAAAGGTGATAAAAACATGATCAAAAAAATAGACAAAGACTTAAAATCAAGTAAAATATTTAAAACCATAACCATCACACTTACACTCATACTATTGATGATAGTACTTGCCTTTATAGTAAACAAACAAATCAAAACAGAACAGCAAAAAAAGAACAACCAAAAAAATGAAACAATTATGTCTAATATCAAACAACTAGGATTTAAAAAAGATGAAATCGGTTTTTATTCAATTACTGAAAATGGAATCAACTATAAAGTGTATACCAAAATGCCACAAGCATTAGAACCACAAATATCAGCCATTAGTACAGAATGGACAGACGAAGAAGCCATAGCCGCAGACTATGACGGAAAAAACATGAAAATCACATACCTAAACGAAAACAATACAACCATATATTGTCAAAAAGATGGAACACTATTAAATGAAAATCAAAATAAAAATCATACCAACATTTATAACAAATACAAAAATAGAACCATCGAAATTGTAACAAGGACAGTAGAATTATTTGAAAATATCTATAACGAAGTGTAAAAAAATACACTTTTTTTTCACGCTTGTAAAACAATTTATACAAAATGTAAAAGACATTTTCTATAACAAATACCAAAATTGTAATATAATAAAAACGAGGTGAAAAAATGACACTAGGAGAAAAAATAACACAACTTAGAAAAAAACAAAACTTAACTGCAGAAAAACTATCTAAAAACCTACAAATAACCAGACAAACATTATTCAACTGGGAAAATGATATTACCAATCCTGATATCAACCAAGCCAAACAAATCGCATCCTATTTTAACATAAGCCTAGACGACCTAACCAACAACCAACTAAAAATAAACTGTAACAAAAAAAACATATTAACAAACTTAATTGGAAAAAAATGCTATATCGCTGTTGAAACAGACGATTACAATGAACTATATGACACCCTATGTACCATCATCGAAACAAATCAGGATTGGATGAAAATATCATACAAAGAAAAAAAACAAACAGTAGAAAAACTAATCGATATAGACCTAATATCCGCCATTAAAATAATAGAGGAGGAACAAAATTGAACATAGTAATCATCATATTAAACATTGCCATATTATTAACCCTTTTAGACATCAATGACAAACTAAAAATAGAAACAAAAGAAAACAACAAAAAAATAGACCTCAGTCATTATCAAAACAAAAAAGTCTATATCACATTAAACAACGAAAACGTAGAAGACTCCTACTTATTTAGTGAAATCATAGGAGAAATAACCGACTATGACGACAAATGGTTTATATTTGAATACCATAATAGAAAACAAACAATCAAACAATATCTAAAAATAAAAGACCTAAAAAGCATTAGTGAAATCAAATAAAGCGCCACATAGAACGCTTTATTTTTTCTCTCTAAAACTGTCACACATCGTTGATTCCCTTTCATGATCACTATCACAATTGCACACCTTAATTTCCTTTAAGCAGCAACAATCCTCTAGTACATCACAAAAATCACAATTGTGAACAGAACAATGAATTGTTTGTTTCTCCATGACATCACCCATATTAATATGAACAATATAAAAAGAATTATTCATAATAACAAAACCAAAACATACAATAAATCTAGGTGATATTATGGACAAGATCAAAATTGGAATTCCAAGAGCCTTACACTATTACTACTATAAAGACCTATGGAAAACCTTCCTAGAAGAACTCGGATGCACTATCATTATCAGTCCAGAAACAACAAACGAAACACTAGAACGAGGCAAAAAAATCGCCAACGACGAAATGTGCCTTTCATTAAAAATTTACCTTGGACATGTCTCTTACTTAGAATCAAGATGTGACTATATCCTAGTTCCTAGAATAGACAACTATGGAACATACGAACAAACCTGTACCAACTTTTTAGGACTCTTCGATATCGTATCAAATCTATTTACAAACAAACTATTAACCTATAACATAGACGAAGCACACCATCAAACAGAACAAAACGCATTTATAAAACTTGGACTCGCCCTAGGAAAAGGAAAAGAACAATCCATACTCGCATACCAAAACAGTAAACAAAAAGAAGAAAAACAAAGAAAACAAAAACGAAAAAACGAAATGAAAAAACTAGAAAGCAATAACCCCAAACTCCTAATCATTAGCCATCCCTACAACTTAGAAGATCCTTATATTGGAAAAACAATCAAAGAAATACTCAAAAACTTGCAAGTAGAATATATCAATGGAGAATATCTAATAGACCATAAAACCATACAAAATAGTACCAAACTGTCCCCAAACCTATATTGGAAATATAATAAAGAACTCATTGGAACCATAGAAGAATGGAAACAAAAAATCGATGGCATTTTATTTTTAACCACATTCCCATGTGGACCAGACTCACTAGTCAATGAACTCATGATTCGAAAAATAAAAATCCCTCATTTAAATCTCATCATCGATGAAGAAAGTGGAAGTGCTGGAATAGAAACAAGACTAGAAAGCTTTATAGATATCCTTGGACAAACCACAAAATAGTATTACATTTCCCCAAATGGGAGACTATGCAGTACCAGCACACTTTCTACTTTCACATATAGTGAGAAACAAAATCATAAAACCAAAACCCATTACCACCAAAACCATCGAAATAGGAACCAAATATAGCCCAGAATTTGTATGCACACCTTTCAAATATACCTTAGGAACCATGATCGAAGGAATCGAAGAAGGAGCAAACATTCTAATCCAAGCTGGAGGAGGTTGTAGATACGGATATTACGCCGAATTACAAGAACAAATCCTCAAAGACCTTGGATACAATGTCAAACTCTATAACCTTGTAACAGCAGGAACAACAGATATCAAACGCATTTACAAAATCATGAAAGAAATAGACCCAAAATTTTCAATCCTAAAAGGCATCTACTATGGAAGCATCACCAAAAAAATGATTCAATACATGGATCATATTGACCACTATATAAGAGCCAATATCGGTTTCGAAATAGAAAAAGGAAGTTTCCAAAAACTAAAATGGCAAATGCTAAAAGACTTTGAAAACGTAAAAACACATACAAAACTAAGACGCCTATACAAAAAATATAAAAAAGAATTCCAAAAAATAAAAACAAACAAACCAAATAAAACCATAAAAATTGGAATCATAGGAGAACTTTATACCATCATGGAACCATATTCCAACTATGAACTAGAACGAACCCTAGCATCCATGAATATAGAAATAAAAAGATATACCGATGTATCCTACCTTTTATTTCAAAAACACAAAAAAATAAAACAATACCTAAAAAACACATCAGAATATATTACCTATCAAATGGGAGCCGATGCTGCCGATAACATTGGAAGAGCAAAAGAACTTTGTATTGAAGGATATGACGGCATTATCCATATCAAATCATCCTTTTGCACCCCAGAAATAGGAGCGATGCCAGTACTAACCAAAGTCTGTGCTGACTATCAAGTACCAATCATCTTTTTTAGCTTTGACATAAATACATCAGAAGTTGGAATCCAAACCAGACTAGAAGCCTTCTATGACATGTTAGAAATGAGGAAAAAAAATGAAAAAAGGATATCTAGGAATTGACATTGGATCAATCTCTACCAAAGGAGTCATACTAGACGAAAATAACCAGATCTTAGAATCTAGCTACATATGGACTGAAGGAAACCCCATAGAAGCAGTCAAACGACTATTAAAAGAACTTCAAAATAAAACAAAAGACATAACAATCTATGGAATTGGAACAACAGGAAGCGCTAGAAAACTAATCGGACTCATGGTAGACGCCGATGTCGTAAAAAATGAAATTACCGCTCACGCCATAGGAACCACACAATTTTATAAAAATGCAAGAACCATACTAGAAATAGGAGGTCAAGACTCCAAAATCATTTTACTAAAAGATGGTATTATTACAGACTACGCCATGAACACACTTTGTGCAGCCGGAACTGGATCATTCCTTTCCAGTCAGTCCAAACGACTAGGCGTTGAAATTGAAGACTTTGGAACACTCGCACTAAAATCCAAAAACCCTGTTAAAATCGCAGCCCGATGTACAGTATTTGCCGAATCAGACTTAATTCATAAAGCCCAAGTAGGATATCAAAAAGAAGACATCATAGCAGGACTATGTAGAAGCGTTGTCCTAAACTACCTAAACAACGTTGGAAAAGGAAAAAAAATAGAAGAACCCATTGTCTTTCAAGGAGGAGTTAGTAAAAACAAAGGAGTCGTAAAATATTTTAATGAAATACTAAAAACAGAAGTCATTGTAGACCCTAATAGCCATCTAATGGGAGCCATAGGAATTGCCATAATGGCTCACCAAAAACAATCAAAAACACCGAAAAACTTAAAAATTTTAGATATCAGCTTTGAAACAAAAGGAAGAGAATGTGAAGGATGTTCCAACCACTGTGAAATATTAAGAATCTATAAAGATCACAAATTCATAGAATCTTGGGGAAGCAAATGCGGAAAAGTTTCCTAACAAGTTGACAATACCTCAATAATAGTGTATAAATGAGAATGATATAAAGGAAGTGAACTATGGGAAAAAAATTAGTAATCGTCGAATCACCACATAAAGCAACAACCATATCGAACTACTTAGGAAAAGACTACCAAGTCGTTTCCAGTAAAGGACACGTAAGAGACCTTTCAACCAAAGGAAAATATGGATTTGGAGTTGACATCGAAAACAACTTTAAACCAGACTATATTCCAATCAAAGGCAAGAAAAAACTCATTGATGAACTCAAAAAAGAAGTGAAAGACTCTGACTTTGTATACCTAGCAAGCGACCCCGATCGCGAAGGAGAAGCCATTGCCTGGCACCTTTATGATGCCCTAGGACTAAATCCAAAAAAATACGATCGAATTGTATTCAATGAAATTACCAAAAATGCCGTTTTAGAATCCTTAAAACACGCTAGAAAAATTGATCAAGACTTAGTCAACAGTCAAGAAGCCAGAAGAATCTTAGACCGTATTATTGGATTTCGCTTAAGCAAACTCATTCAATCAAAAACCGATGGAAGTAGTGCTGGAAGAGTTCAAAGCGTTGCCTTAAAACTAGTAGTGGATCGAGAAAGAGAAATTGAAGCCTTTAAACCAGAAGAATACTGGACCATTGCAGCTAAATTTGAAGAATTTGAAGCCGATCTATGTTGGTATAACCATAAAGATATTGAAATACCAAACGAAGAAAAAGCCGATCAAATCTTATCAGAATTAAGTAATCAATTCAAAATAGAAAATATAGAACAAAAAACCAAAAATAAACCATCAAAAGTTCCTTTTATAACCAGTACCTTACAACAAGAAGCATCCTCAAAATTAGGAATGACTTCAAAAAAAACAATGAGCATTGCCCAAAAACTATATGAAGGAATTAAATTAGAAAATGAAACAGTTGGTTTAATCAGCTATATGCGTACAGACTCCATAAGACTTTCAGATGAATTTGTAAAAGAAACAATGGGGTATATAAAACAAGAATATGGAGAAAAATACATTGGAAAAGTAAAACAAGGAAAGAAAAAAGAAAACGTACAAGATGCCCATGAAGCCATTCGTCCAACCAGCATTAATAGAGATCCAATCAGCTTAAAACCATACTTAACAAACGATGAATATAAACTGTATCGTCTAATTTATTATCGTGCCTTAGCGTCTCTTATGGCAGATGCCAAAACCAATAATACAACTGTTATTTTAGACAATAAGAATTACCAATTTAAGGCAACAGGGCAAGTGATTATTTTCGATGGATACTTAAAAGTGTATAAAGAATACGAAGATACCAAAGACCACTTATTACCAGCACTAGATCAAACAAAAGAACTTGAAACAGACGAAATTGAAAAAGAACAACACTTTACCAAACCACCAGCACGATATTCAGAAGCAAAACTCATCAAAGAAATGGAAGAACTAGGAATTGGAAGACCTAGTACTTATGCAACCACAATGGAAACCTTAAAAACTAGAGGATATGTAAATGTAGTAGACAAACGATTCATACCAACCGAAATCGGATTTGAAATTACAGACAAATTACAAGAATACTTTTCCCATCTTATTAACGTAGAATACACAGCCCTAATGGAAGAAGATTTAGACCAAATTGCTGATGGAAAAATCATTTGGTATAACACACTAAAAGACTTTTATGACCAATTTGAACCAAGTGTGAAACATGCTTTTGATGCAATGCCAAAAAAAGAGGCCGAAAAAACAGGAGAAGACTGTCCAGAATGTGGTCATCCACTTGTCATTCGAAAAGGAAAATATGGAAGCTTTACAGCCTGCAGTAATTTTCCAGAATGTAAATATATCAAAGCAGATCCCAAAGCAATTGTAGAAATTACCAAATGTCCAAACTGTGATGGAATGATCATCGAGAAAAAAACCAAACGAGGTAAACTATTCTATGGTTGTAACAATTATCCAACCTGTAAAACGGCTTATTGGGACTTACCAACTGGAAAAAAATGCCCAGAATGTGGAAGCATGTTAACAGAAAAAAATAAAAAAATCAAATGTAGCGCTTGCGATTATACAGAATAGAAAAGCAAACAAATTGGTTTGTTTTTCTATTGAAAAATTAAATATAAAAGATTTTTCTGTTAGAAATTTAAAAAGTATTATATTGAATGTAGTAAAAATGAAAAAGTGCAGATGTCATTTTCACAAAAGAATTAACACAATTGCTAAAAAAGGAGTTCATTATTCAGCCATGGTCCAAAGTCTTAATTTTGAAAGTGAAATCAATGATGAAGACATAGTTGCCTTCGTAAAAATAATTTTCAGTGACATTCCTAATGAACCCAATTTTTCTGAAAAAAATATCAAAAAACTTTTGACAGAAACACAGAAACGTGTTATATTAATATAATGTCTTTTATAGGACTTGTTAGGGGGAATATATATGTCAAAAGTATTAGGAAAAACAATCATTGTTCATGATGAAACCTTATTTGGAACCTTTCAAATGACAGATTATGAACATTGTACATTTCTATTTAAAAATTGTACATTAATGAACTTTAAATTTCACTCTAGAACCAACACAATTGAATTATTAAGCGAAAATAAATTCTGTGAATCCATTTATTTAGATGCCCCAAAAGTTACATTCAGAGAAAACGTAGACACCAGTAACTTAACATCACTTTCTATTAATGGAGGATGCTTTAAAATGTTAGAAGGAACGACATTAAAAGCCTTAGGACGCATCTCTATCACATCGGATGTACAATCATTTCAAAAAAATAAACTAGAAAGCCTATCCTCATTAACACTACAATCAACTTATGGAACAACCTCATATGAAAACTCAGAACTAATTGGGAAAACAGGCATTAAAATATCAACACTACATGGCAATTTAAGAATAAATAACTGTAAACTAGTTGCCTTAGAATCTAAAATGAAAGAAGTAGAACAAGAAAGCATCAATGGAGTCTATCTCGCTTGTTATGGAACAAATACACATATGCGACTAACAAGAAGCACCATCACATCAGATGTACTAGAAATTATTCATCCAAATGAAATAGAAGTAGAAGAAACAGAACTATATAAACAGGGAGAATATGGTAGATTTTTCTCACAAAACCAAGAAAATCCTAAACAAACTAGGACACATAATTATATAGATCAACAAACAGATCTTGGTCAATTCTATCAATCCGAACCAGAGAAAAATAAAACCAAAATTTTAGAACTATTTGGATTAAAAAAAGCAGCTTAGAACTTGACGAAAACAAAAAATCGTACTATACTAAAACTATATTATTTGTTTAGAAGAGTAAAAAGAAATCACTTCCCAAAGAGAGAATGATTAAGGTGAAAACATTCGGAAGGATACTTTAGAAAGACACTAAACGTAAAATAACCGTACTTCTTGCGTTAAAAGAACCAAGCGTATTGTTTTATACAATAAAATAAGGTGGCACCGCGATACTTTCGTCCTTAAGTTTTAAACTTAGGGACGTTTTTTGAAAGGAATGAGAATATGATACAAAAACCAAAAGGAACTTATGATGTATTTGATATACAAGGGAAAAAAATACAATACCTAGAAAAACTATTTGCTTGCCTCATGGAAAAATACAACTACGAATACATGAGAACACCACTATTTGAATCCAGTGAACTATTTCATAGAGGCGTCGGCGACTCCACAGACATTGTTACAAAAGAAACCTATGACTTTATAGATAGAGGAAACCGAAACATGACACTGAGACCAGAAGGAACAGCTGGAATCGTAAGAAGTTTTATCGAAAATAAAATGTACGGAAGAGCATCCAGTCCAGTCAAATGTTGGTATACAGGACCAATGTACCGATATGAACGACCACAATCAGGAAGATACCGTGAATTCTATCAAATGGGAGTCGAAGTATTTGGAAGCCCTGACCCCATAATGGATGCCGAAATCATCAGCATTCCAGTCCAGTTTTTCCGCTTACTTGGATTAAAAGGAATCAAAGTACATCTAAATAGCTTAGGAGATCAAGAATCTAGAAAAAACTATAAAAAAGCATTACTAGAATACTTTGAACCACATATCGAAACCTTATGTGAAGACTGCAAAAATCGGTACCAAAAAAACCCACTTAGAATCCTAGACTGCAAAATAGATAAAGACAAAGACGTTTTAAGAAATGCACCAAAACTAAAAGATTACTTAAACGAAGAAAGCAAAAAACACTATGAAGCCGTAAAAAAATACTTAGAAGCATTACAAATACCATACATAGAAGACCCAAACCTAGTAAGAGGATTAGACTATTATACTCATACTGTATTTGAAGTAGAAGCAAACGTCGAAGGATTTGGAAGCCAGAATGTATTATGCGGTGGAGGAAGATACGATGGACTAGTAGAAACACTAGGAGGACCAAAAACACCAGGAGTCGGATTTGCCCTTGGAATGGAACGATTATTAACAGCACTAGAATATGAAAAAATAGATATCATAAAAAATCAAGAAATCGATATTTACGTAATACCATTAGAAGAAACAATAAAACCATACGCCCTAGAAATCACCACTTCATTAAGAATGAATGGATTTATAACAGACATAGACATGATGAACCGAAATATCAAAAGCAACTTTAAACAAGCAGACCGACTACAAACAAAATATGTAATACTAATTGGAAGTGAAGAAACCAAAACCAAAACACTAACCATAAAAAACAACCAAACCAAACAAGAATACAAAATCAAAGAAGAACAATTAATCCAATTTTTTGATCAAAACATAGAGGAGGATATACATGAAACAATATAGAAATAATGACTTTCGTCTAAAAGACGTAAATAAACAAGTAACACTACAAGGATGGATTAACAAAAAAAGAAATCTAGGAGGACTACTATTTTTAGACCTAAGAGACCGTAGTGGAATCATACAGGCCCTAGTAAGACCAGAACAAGAGTGTTACAAACAAGCAGAAACATTAAAAAATGAATACGTAGTTTCCTTAACTGGAGAAATCAAAGAACGAGAAAACAAAAACCCAAACATGGATACCGGAGAAATTGAACTAGAAGTAACCGAAATAGAAATATTAAATACCGCCAAAGAACTACCATTTGAAATTAGTGACACCACCACAGCCCTAGAAGACACAAGATTAAAATATCGTTACCTAGATTTAAGAAGAAACAATCTCAAAGAAAACATAATCACTCGTCACCAAATCATGAAAGCCACTAGAGAATTCTTAGACGAGCAAGACTTTGTAGAAGTAGAAACACCTGTTCTTTGTAAATCCACACCAGAAGGAGCCAGAGACTACTTAGTACCATCCAGAGTAAACAAAGGAAGATTTTATGCACTTCCACAATCACCACAATTATTCAAACAACTACTGATGGTAGGAGGAATGGAACGATACTATCAAATTGCTAAATGCTTTCGCGATGAAGACTTAAGAGCAGATCGTCAACCAGAATTTACCCAAATTGACTTAGAAATGAGCTTTGTAGACCAAAACGATGTCATGGATCTAGCAGAACGTCTCATCGCTTATGTATTTAAAAAAGTAAAAGGAATTGAAATTGAATTACCACTTTTAAAAATGGAATACCAAGAAGCCATCGAAAACTATGGAAGTGACAAACCAGACATGCGTTTTGACATGAAAATACAAGACTTAACTGCAATCTTCAAAAACACTGAATTTGGACTTTTCCAGACAGTCATGAAAAATGGAGGAATCATTAATGCCATTGTTGCCAAAAACGCAGTAGACCAATACTCTAGAAAAAAACTAGATGAACTGACTACATTCGTAAAAACATACAAAGCAACAGGACTTGCTTATATACAATACACAAACGAAGAACTAAAAGGAAGTATCATCAAAAATATCAGTGAAGAAGAAAAAGAAAACCTAAAACAAACATTAAACTTAGAAAATAATGACTTAGTACTAATCATCGCTGATCAAAAAGATATTGTCAAAAATAGTATGGGAGCCCTACGTGTCAAATTAGGACATGATTTAAACCTAATTGATCCAGATGATTACAAACTACTTTGGGTAGTAAACTTTCCAGTATTTGAATATAGCGAAGAAGAAAACCGTTATGTAGCATGCCATCATCCCTTTACCGCGCCTCTAGAAGAAGATATTGAAAAACTAATGACAGATAAAGCACACTGTAAAGCAAAAGCCTATGACATCGTCATCAATGGATATGAAGCAGGAGGAGGAAGCATCCGTATCCATAACTCAAAAACCCAAGAAAAAATGTTTGAAGCCTTAGGATTCACATTAGAAGAAGCCAGAAGAAAATTTGGATTTTTCATAGACGCCTTTGGATATGGAACCCCACCACATGGAGGACTTGCCTTTGGACTAGACCGTTTAACAATGTTATTATCCAAAACAGAAAACATAAGAGAAGTAATCGCCTTTCCAAAAACAGCAAGTGCATCAGACTTAATGAGTGAAGCACCGAATACAGTAGATGAATCACAACTAAAAGAACTAGGAATTGAATTAAGAAAATAACGAAAGTTATTTTTTTTGCGCCAATTTACTAGAAAATCCATTTTTTTCATGCTATACTAAAATTGAAATTAGTGGGAGGGTGTTAGTTTTGAAAGTAAATCAAAATATTCGATTAGTGATTTTAAAAAATTTTGAAAAGAGAGGAGAAGAAATCGCCTTACGATTACAAGACCGATATGAAAATATAAGTGAACTTGTAGTTCCACTCAAACAACCAAGATTTAGTAATGGAGAAGGAAAAGTAGAACTAGAATCAACAGTAAGACATAAAGATGTATTCATATTATCTGATGTAGGAAACTATGGCTGCACTTATAAACTATATGGAAATGACCACATCATGACACCAGATGAACATTTTCAAGATATCAAAAGAGTCATTTCCGCAATCAAAGGCCACACGTCTAGTATTCATGTTGTAATGCCTTTACTATATGAATCTAGACAACACAAACGAAAAGGAAGAGAATCCTTAGATTGTGCCATGGCACTTCAAGAACTAGAAGCCTTAGGAGTGAATGGAATTGTTACGTTTGATGCTCATGATCCGCAAGTCCAAAACGCAATTCCAAATCTTCCATTTGACAATTTTTATCCAACACATACTATATTAGAAACCATTTTGAAAAAAGAACAAATTGACTTAGACAACATTTTTATTGTAAGTCCAGACATGGGAGCCGTAGAACGTGCTAGATATTATGCCGAACTATTAGGATGCGATCTTGGAGTTTCTTATAAAAGAAGAGATTATTCTATTGTAAAAGATGGAAAAAATCCAGTAGTAGAACATGCTTATTTAGGAAAAGAAGTTACTGGCAAAGACATTTTAATTGTAGATGACATGATTGCCTCAGGTGAATCCATGTTTGATGTAGCCAATAAAATGAAAGAAATGGGCGCTAGAAAAATATACTTAGCCGCTTCATTTGCTCTTTTTACAAGTGGAATAGAAAACTTTGATCAAGCTTATAAAAAAGGAATCTTCGATCGTGTTTATACCACCAACTTAACATACATACCAGATGAATATTTAAAAAGAAGATGGCTAGAAAGTGTCAACTGCATGCCTTATCTAGCAGAAATCATCGATACATTAGGAAATGGAAGATCCATTCAAGCATTACAAAACGGAAAAGAAAAAGTACTTGCTTTAGCGCATCAACAAAAAAATGCAGGACTACCAGATATTGGTAAAAAATAATAAATTCCTATAAAAAAGTAAAAAAATGTAAAATGATAAAAACTCAGGTGACAAACAGTTACGGAATATGATATAATGAAATTGCCTAAAAGATATGGTTTGCTTTTATTGAAAAACCTACTAATTATAACGATTGGGAATCTAATGAATCGGTTGTTGTTGAATGCTTGTACACAGTACAGGACTCCTGATATCGATTCTGTGATACCCACCTGGGAGATCAGGTTTTTATCGTTACGAGCGCCGATCTTTTGGGCTTTTTTTTTACTTAAAAACTTGTATTAACAACCAAACTCTATTATAATAGAGAATAGGTGATTCCATGAGACCAGTACCAATAGGAGAAGATAATTTTAGAAGGCTAATTGAAAATAATAATTATTATGTAGATAAGACGAAGGTAATAGAAGAAATACTATATAATAAACCTTTAGTTTCTATATTTCTCAGACCTAGAAGATTTAGAAAAACTTTACTATTATCTATGATTGACAGCTTCTTTAACATTGACAAAAAAGAAAAAGAATTATTTAAAGGATTATATATAGAATCTTCAGAATACATGAAAGAATGTGGAAAATATCCAGTCATTCATGTTGATTTTAAAGAATTAAAGAGAAATACATATGAACAAGTATTAAATCAATTCAAAATTATGATAGCTAAGTTATATACAGAAAAAAGTTATGTAAAAGAAGTATTAGATGAAGAAGAAAAAAGAAAATTCGAAATTATTAAGGGAGAACTTGGAACAGAAGATGATTACACCCAAGCTATAAATTTTTTATCTGCTTGGCTATATCGATATCATGAAGAAAGAGTCATTATCTTAATCGATGAATACGATGCTCCAATTGTGAATTCTTATGTCAATCATATATATGAAGAAGTGATGAGCCTAATTCGAGGCGTATTTTCAAGTAGCCTAAAAGGAAACGAAAACTTAAAAATGGGAATTCTAACAGGAATCACAAGAGTCAGTAAAGAAAGTATTTTTAGTGGATTTAATAACCCGAAAATTTATGATATCATGAGTGAACAATATAACGAATATTTTGGATTTACGGAATCAGAAACAAAAGAATTATTAAACGATTATGGGCTAGAACTCACTCAAAATATCAAAGAATATTACAATGGATATAACTTTGGAGGAGCAGCAATTTATAACCCATGGAGTATCTTAAACTATGTCCAAGATAAAAAAGTCATTTCTTACTGGTTCAATACTTCAGACAACGCATTAATTAAACAAATCTTAAAAGAAACAAATGAAGAAAATAAAATAGAAATCGAAAAACTAATACTAGGAGAAAGTATTACATTTGCTTATAACAACATGATAACATTCTAAGACTTAACGGACAACATAGAAAATGGAGAAGTGATTTTTAATTTATTATTGGCATCAGGCTATTTAACATATGATAAAAGTATTAAAAATAAATATAACGAAATCGAAGAATATTTTAGAATTCCAAACAAAGAAGTAAAAGAAGAATTTATAAAAATTATAAAGGAAATGACAGTAGGATTTGATGTAAACAAAAAACTCTCTCAATTTAGAGAAGCTGTATTACATGATGAAAAACAAAAAATAGAAGAATTTTTAAATAGTTTGTTATTAAGAGGATCCTATCATGATCAAAAAGAAGTCTTTTACCATGGTTACTTACTAGGCCTATTTTCAATATTCTCAAATGAATTATTTATCGTAAAATCAAATAGAGAAGCAGGAATTGGAAGATATGATTTATTAATTGAAAAAGTAGACAGAAGTATAGGAATCATTATTGAAATTAAAATTGCGGACACATTGGAAGTTATGGAAAAAGAAGCAGAAAAAGCAATAAATCAAATGAAAGAGAAAGAATACTATCAAGAATTAAAACTAGATCAAGTAAAAAACATCACAACATATGCAATCGTATTTTGTGAAAAAACTTGCATTGTAAGATAAACTAGATATCTAGTTTTTTTTGAAAAAAACTTTCCTTTTATACATCAAAATGTTATACTTATACTAAAGGTGATAACATGGAAAATAACAAAAAAGAAATATGGATCATTGGAATAGTCGCATTTATTTTTAGTATCTTTATTTTTATTACCAGTATCGTTTCCTTATTCAAATCTGGACAAATTTGGATAAAAAGTCCACAACAACTTACAATACTATCATCATATGAAAACAAAGACTTAGAAAATGATATCCAAAAATACGCCAAAAAAGAACAAATAAAACTAAAATTCCAGTATATGGGGGACTTAGAAATTATTGACGAACTAGATCAAAATAGTAATCAATATGATGCCGTATGGCTTTCAAACTCCATGTGGTCATATATGCTTAAAAACCCATCTCTCATTAACAACTCAAAATCCATTAGTATTAGTCCAGTCGTATTTGGAATAAAAAAAACAAAAGCAAAAGAACTAGGACTCATTAATACCAAAGTAAGTAATAACGACCTTTTAAACCTCATTCGTGACAAAAAAATAAAATATGTCATGTCATCAGTTACCCAAACCAATACGGGAGCAACCGCTTACTTTGGATTTCTAAACGCTCTAGCAGGAAACCCAGAAATACTAACCGAAGAAATCATTAGAGACGAAACCTTACTAACAGACTTAACCTCTATTTTTTCAGGAGTAGAACGAGTAAGCAAAGAAGAAGACTACTTAGAAGAAATGTTTTTAAATAACGATCAATACGAAGCCGTAATCGCATCAGAATCCTCATTAATTAACATCAATAAAACCCTAACAGAAAACGGAAAAGAACCATTATATCTATTATTTCCAACAGATGGTGTAGCAATCAATGACTCCACATTTGGACTCATTAACAAAAATAAAAATGAAGAATTCACAAAAATTCAACAATACTTACTTAGTAAAGAATCACAAAAAAAACTAGAAAACAAAGGAAGAAGAACATGGTATGGAGGAACAACCAACAAAGCAGACCAAAAAATATTCAATAAAGAATGGGGAATAGATACAGAAAACTATCTGAATGTAACCAAATTTCCATCCAAAAAAATCATGACCTTAGCACTAAACCTCTACATCGAAAAAGTGAGAAAACCAACACACGTTGTCTTTTGCCTCGACTACTCAGGAAGTATGCATGGAGAAGGAATCACAGAACTAAAGAATGCCATGAACTATATCTTAGACTACGAACAAGCCAAAGAAGACAATCTTCAATTTTCAGAAAAAGACAAAATTACAATCATTCCTTTTAGTACCCAAGTAATAGATACTTGGACCACCGAAAATGGATATCAAACAGAACAACTACAAAAAAACATATCCACCTTACAAGTAGGAGGAACAACAGCATTATATGACGCAATCCAAAAAGGAATCGAAATACTAAATCAAGAATCCAATGACTACACAAAAACCATCATTGCCTTGACCGATGGAGACATCAACGTAGGAAGATTTATAAAACTATCTACAACGTATCAAAACACCAAAACCAATATTCCTGTTTACAGTATTACCTTTGGAGAAGCCATAGAAGAACAACTAGAACAAATCGCAAAACTAACAAACGCTAGAGTATTTGATGGAAAAACCAATTTGCTATCTGCCTTTAAAGAAGTGAGAGGATATAATTAATATGAAAAATCATGACATACTTTCCGCACTAACCGGAGGAATCTTTTTCGCAATACCATATCTAACCTTATCAGTACCAGTGATTCCATCCTTATTAATTGGAGCATCTGCCTTTTGTGCAGGAGAACTAGTATTCAAAAAAAACAAACAAAAAGAAACTGAACAAATAGACCTAATAAAAAATGCCAAAGAAAAAGACAGACATATTTTAGCAATGATTAAAGAAATCAACGATGAAGAAGTAAAAGAAACCCTAAGAGAAATTCATAAAAACGTATTCAAAATCATTAGAACCATCGAAACCAAACCTTATAAAATTGCAGGAACAAACAAATTTTTCGACTACTATTTACCCGCAGTTACAAAAATAATAGACCAATATGACAACATCGAAAATCAAGAACTCTCATCAAAAGAAAGCAAAAAATTTTTGAGTTCTACCAAACAAATGCTGCAAGAATCAAACGAAGCATTCAAAGAAATACTAAATAACTTATACCAAAAAGATATCATTGAAACCAACGTTGAAATGAAAGTACTAAACTCTATGTTAAAAAGTGATGGACTAAAAGATGATGCACTTGATATCTTAGATAAGGAGAATAAACATGAATAAAAGACTAACAGGAATTGGAATATTCATATTTCTGATTGTATTTATAATAGGAATAAAAGCCTGTACCACAAACGAAAACACAAAAAACTTAACCACTGTTTACGTCGCAACAGGAGGAGGAAAAGAAGACTTTATTTCTGACAAAGAAGTTTTGAAAATTCTAGAAACAAAATATCACTTAAACGTAGTTTTCGATACATGGAGTAACGGAAAAACAATTAACTTACCATTAATCAGAGAAGAAGTCGGATTTGGAAACCAAGAAATCATAAAACAAATAGAAAACAAACAACCAGTATCCATTCATACCGAACAAGCCTCAAAATATGACGCCTTATTTACATCAGACCAACGATTTTATGACTACTATAAACTGTCACCAAAAGAAAACGAAGCAGAAAGATATCCTGTTCTAGCAGGAAACCTAACCTTAAATACACCAATTGTAATCTATAGTTGGAAACCAGTCGTAGAAGCATTAATAAACGAAAACATCGTTACCAAAACAGATGACGTTTATTACATCACAGACATGAACAAACTAATCACTTACATATTAGAAGGAAAAAAATGGAGTGACATAGGACTAAACGACTTATATGGAAACATTAATATTTCATCAACAGACCCAATCTCATCCTCACCAGGAGCCACTTACTATGGATTATTATTATCCATATTAGGAGAAAACGGGATCAATGATGAAAACCTAAAAACCAACTTACCAAAACTAAAACAATTTTATGAAAAATCAGGCTATATGAACAACACACCAGCTGACCTATTTGAAAGATACCTGAAAACTGGTATGGGTGGAGAACCAATGATTGTAGACTATGAAAAAAGTCTAATTGACTTTGCCAACTCCAACCAAGAAGGATTTGAACAAATCAAAAACGACATTGTCATATTGTATCCAAAACCAACCATTTGGAACTCCCATTGCTTTGCCGCCTTTACCGAAAACGGAAAAAAACTCTATGAAGCATTAAACGACAAAGAAATTGGACAAATCGCATGGACAAAATATGGATTTAGAACTGGAATTACAGGAGAAAACTATGACGTAACATCCCTTGGAATTGGTGTACCAAAAACCATAACCAGTATCGTATCAAGCCTAAAAATGGATTACTATAACGAACTAATAGAATATTTAAAGGAGAATTAAAAATATGGAAGAATTAAAAGTACAAAACAAAATAGATGACAAAAAAGTAGAACAAATCATCGAAAAAAACGAAAAAATAACAGACGAAAAAATAGAAAAATCACTAAACTATGAAGAACTATCAGAAGAAGAAAAAAAAGCAATTGAAGAATTCAATCAAAAAATAGATGTCTTTGACGCCACTCAAATCTTACAATATGGAGCAAGTGCCCAAAACAAAATCAGTGAATTCTCAGATGCCGTATTAAAAGATGTGAAAACAAAAGACGCAAAAGAAGTAGGAGACTTACTATCAAACCTAGTATCAGAAATAAAAGATTTTGATACCTCTATCGATCAAACAAACAAAAAAGGAATCTTTAAAATCTTTAACAAACTAAAAAAAGACTTCAACACCATCATTGCCAAATATAACAAAATCGAAAAAAACATCGACACCATCGAAAACGGACTAGAAAAAAACAAAATCATGTTACTAAAAGATATCAATATCTTTGATACCATGTATGAAAAAAACTTAGAATACTTTAAAGAAATCTCACTATATATCATAGCTGGAGAACGAAAACTAGAAGAACTAAAAACGAAAGAATTACCACTCTTAAAAAAACGAGCTCTAGAAACAAATGACCAACTAGACATTCAAAAAATTCAAGACATGGAAAACATTATCAACCGCTTTGAAAAGAAAATACACGACTTAAAAATTACCAGAATCATTTCCATTCAAATGGCACCACAAATTAGACTACTACAAAATAGCGAAGCAGAATTAGTAGAAAAAATTCAAAGCTCTATTACCAATACCATACCATTATGGAAAAACCAAATCGTTTTAGCGCTAGGAATCGCAAACACCAAAAAAGCCCTCAAAGACGAACAAGCGGTATCAAAACTTACCAATGAGATGCTAATAAAAAATAGCGAAACCCTAAAACAAGGATCTATTGATATCGCAAGAGAATCAGAAAGAGCCATCGTAGACATTGACACCATCAAAAAAACAAACCAAGATATCATTACTACCATTGACGAAGTCATAAAAATCCACGAAGAAGGAAGACAAAATAGACAAATGGCAGAATCAGAACTTGCTGTAATTGAAAAAGAACTAAAAGACAAACTATTAGAAATAAAGGTGTAAAATGAATAGCATTTATAACGACTTCTTTAAAACAGAAGTTAATTCCAACAATACCAAAGAAATTGATGAATTATACATAGAAGAAACATCAAAAACACTACTAAAAAAAATGATTCAATTTATGGAAAACTACTGTAAAGGAACCGAAAAAAATAAAATCGCATTTAGAATTTCCTTAGAAACCGATAGCAAAAAAACAATAGAAGAAATCGCTTCAATCATAAAACAAGCAAGTAATACTTATCAATATGGAGAAAAACAAATTACATATCTCTCATTTTACCAAATAGAGAATATAGACAAAATAGATTTCAATACCATTTTACTAATCAAAGACCTAGAAGCTTTTAAAGAATATGAACAAGAGAAAAAAAACAAACTGATTCACTTATTAAAAGAAAAAATAGAAAACAGGAAAATAGTACTCATCACAGGAACAAAAGAAGAACTACAAGACTTCTTTTTCCATGATCAAGAACTAGAAAAACTCTTTGCTTTCAAAATCATTGGTGAAAATCCAACTATTCAAGAAATGTATAACAACATAACCACCCAACTAGATTTAGAAGACTCACAAAAACGAGAACTTTTAAACTATATCGAAAAAACATATCAAAACAAAGACGCAGATACTTATCTAAGTCAAATAATAGAATACATAACTTTTTATAAAAAAATTCCAGAATTAGAAAAAACAAAATCAACAAAAGAAGTATTTCAAGAATTAAACGAATTAGTAGGATTAAACAAAATAAAACAAACTTTAAATGAATTAGTAGACTTAATCACATTCAAAAGTAAAACCGGCTTAAAAATAAACAACATAAATCTTCATATGGTTTTCTTAGGAAACCCAGGAACTGGAAAAACAACAGTCGCTAGAATGATTTGTAACATTCTATTTGACTTAAAATACATCAAAGAAAACAAACTCATTGAAGTAAGCGCCAAAGACTTAGTTGGAGAATACGTTGGACAAACAGGACCCAAAACCATGGCAGTTATTGAAAAAGCTATGGGAGGAGTACTATTTATAGATGAAGCATACGCCCTAAAAGATGATGGGAAAAATTCATATAATGGAGAAGCCATCGCAACACTCATCAAAGCAATGGAAGACTATCGTGACCAATTGGTAGTGATATTTGCTGGATACACCAAAGAAATGCAAGCCTTTTTAAACTCCAACTCTGGAATCGTATCTAGAATCGGTTACACATTAGAATTTGAAGATTACACCACAGAGGAACTAAAACAAATATTCATAAACATGACCAAAAAAGCAGGATTTATCATTGATAAAGAGGTATTAGAACAATTAAAGATATTGATCAACGAAAATAAAAACACCAAAAACTTTGGAAACGCCAGATTCATTCGTAATATTTATGAAAAAACCATTTTAAAACATGCAACCAATACCAAAAACACCAAAAACAAAAATACTTTAAAAACAATTACCAAAGAAGACATAAGAGTATAGAAAATGATTAATATTTTCCATTGAATTTGACAAAATTTTTGATAAAAAAGTATTAACAAACAGTTCATTTGAATACGATAAATTTTAACTAAAATAACATTATTAATAAAGGAAAGCCCTAAAATAAAGGTTTTTTTTTGTTTATGAGGGTGCGCCAGTTCGGTGCTTAATATATAGTTTGGTGAAACTCCAAACCTGGTA
>CANAXT010000002.1 GCA_947365915.1 uncultured Mycoplasmatota bacterium | reverse complement strand
GTAATAGGGGTAGTGAATTATGGACAAAAGAGCAAACGATAACAGTAACAGCAACAGACAATAGTAATTTAAAAACATTTACATATGAAGTCATTAAGGATAATGTTTCAAAAGGAATTCAAAATGTAGAAGTAAGTGGAAAGAATGCTTCTGTAGATATTGAATTAAATGAAAGTGGAATTTATAGTATTAAATTAACAGGAAGTGATATCCATGGTAATACAAATGAAGATACAAGTGATCAATATAAAATTGATGTGACAGAACCAACATATACAGTAAAATCTACTGATCCAGTAACGATTTTAGAAGGAGCAAGTAATGTAATTACAAGTTACTTTAATACACCATTATGGGGAATAAGTGGAACAGGAAGTGTAGCTTGTAAGAATGGAAATACAACAGTAACAAATACAAGTAGTTTAGCAGTAGGAACACATACAGTAACATGTATAGCAACAGGAAATACAGGATTAAAGAAAATAGCAAATAAAACAATTATTGTGAAAGTGCAAAATGTAGATACGACAGGAGCGAATAAGCCAACATTATCAAACGGACTTATCCCAATAAAGTGGAATGGAAGTGCATGGATAAGAGCAGATGAGAATAATAGAAGTGGAGCAAATCAGTGGTATAATTATAATACTCAGATGTGGGCAAATGCAGCAAGTGTAACAAGTAGTTATAGAAATGCAGCAGTAGGAACAACAATACCAGAGAGTGCAATAAATGCATATTTTGTATGGATTCCAAGGTATGAATATGATTATGTGAATATAGCAAATTATGCGGGAGGGTCACAAGAGCTGCCAGGAGAGATAAAAGTAAATTTTATAGCAACATCAAAGACAAGTCCAAATAGTAACTATAAGATTCATCCAGCGTTTAATTTTGGGGAAACAGAATTAGCAGGAATATGGGTAGGAAAATTTGAAACAACAGGAGATGAAACAACCCCAACAATAAAACCCAATTTAAGTTCATTAAGAAATCAAACAGTAAATAATCAGTTTATGACCTCTCAGAAATTTAGTGCCTCAGGAAACAGTTATGGAATAAGTACTTCGGCAGACGCACATATGATGAAGAATAGTGAATGGGGAGCAGTGGCATATCTAAGTCAAAGTAAATATGGAAAATATGGAAATAGTAGTTATGATGGAGCACATAAAGAAGTATACAAAAACAATAATAGTAATTTTACAACAGGTTGTAGTGCAGGAGAGTTAAGTGAAAATTATACTACATCATGCACAAATACATATAATATAAGTCCAGAAGGAACAGGAGCAAGTACAACAGGGACAATATATGGGGTATATGACATGAGTGGAGGAGCTTCTGAATATGTAATGGGGGTATATAATCGTAGAATAGAAGCATCAGGATTTAGCAATTTACCGTCAGCAAAATATTATGATAATTATACAAGTACCTCAATAGCAGGAGCATGTAATAATGGAATATGTTATGGACATGCATTAAGTGAGACGAGTAGATGGTATTCTGACTATTTTGGCTCTATTTTTTCGAATTTGCCATGGTTTATTCGAGGAGGAAGCTATAGTCATAAAATAGAGGCTGGTTTATATTTTATTAATGGAGAAACAGGGATTGCAGTTGATGCTCTCTCTTTCCGAACAGTCCTTCTAGACTAATTAAGACTTATTCTAGAATAAAAGAGAGAAAAACATAGACTTCTCTTTTATTTTTATGTTAAAATATAAGTGGTGACGAACATGAAGTGTAGTGAAGTAGATGTAACAAAAGTAACGCCAGCAATGAGGCAGTATATAGAAATAAAAAATGAAAATCCAGATGTTGTACTCTTTTTTAGACTAGGAGATTTTTATGAAATGTTTTTTGAAGATGCCATATTGGTATCTAGAGAACTAGAACTTACTTTAACTTCTAAAAGTGCAGGCTTAGAAGAAAAAGTTCCCATGTCTGGAATTCCTTATCATGCAGCGAATGTATATATAGATAAGTTAATTGAAAAAGGATATAAAGTTGGAATTTGTGAACAATTAGAAGATCCAAAAACTGTAAAAGGAATTGTAAAAAGAGGAATTGTTCAAATTGTTTCTAGAGGTACTATTTTCAATAATGAATCATTAGCAGAAAATGATTTTAATTATATTGGAAGTATTTTAGATTTTGGGCATGCTTATGTGATTGCTTATGCAGATATTACCACAGGAGCTATTTATGCATCTTTAGTAGAACATAATGTCAATAAATTAGTGAGTGAAATTGTCAGTATTGGCCTTAAAGAAGCAATCATCAGTGACAAAGTAGATAAAGTAGCAGTTTCTATGTTAAAAAATCAATTTAAAGTTTCTTTAACAATATCGGATGAAATATTAGATTTAGAAGAATATGAATATATTTATGAAGATATTCAAGATGTACGCTATATTGAAACAGTTAAGCATTTGCTTACTTATGTTACGAATACTCAAAAACGAAGTTTGTCTCATTTACAAAAAGTAGTTATTCAAGAACCCAAAAAATTCTTAAAAATGGATATTCATACCAAACGAAATTTGGAACTTACTGAAACATTAAGATTAAAACAACGAAATTACTCTTTGATTTGGTTACTGGATAAAACAAAAACCGCAATGGGCGCTAGAATGCTAAAATCATTTATTGAAAATCCATTAATTGATAAAGATGAAATCAATCGTCGATATGATATGGTTGAAGTATTGTTAAAAGAATTTATTTTAAAAGAAGATTTGTGTGATGCTTTGTTTGAAGTATATGATTTGGAACGATTAAGTGGACGAGTCGCATTTGGAAACGCGAATGCTAGAGATCTATTACAATTGAAAAGTTCTTTAAAAGTACTTCCAACGATTCAGAATATATTAGCTCAAATTGGATTTTATCATACGATTGAAACGTTGGATGATTTATATCAATTATTAGAAAATAGTATTTATGAGAATCCACCACTTTCGATTAAAGAAGGGTATCTTATTAAAGAAGGGTATCATGAAGAATTGGATGAACTTAAAAATTTACGAAAAGGTGGAAAAGATTTTGTTGCTCGTTTTGAAGCAGAAGAAAGAGAACGAACTGGAATTAAGAACTTGAAAGTTGGATATAATAAAGTATTTGGCTATTATATTGAAGTTTCAAAAGGTAATATTTCTTTAGTGAAACCAGAATATGGGTATGAAAGAAAGCAAACTTTAGCGAATTGTGAACGTTATATTAGTCCGATTTTAAAGGAAAAAGAAGCTTTAATTTTAAATGCAGAAGAGAAAATTATTGAATTAGAATATACTTTATTTTCTGAGATTCGGGAGACCGTAAAACAATATATTCCAAGGTTACAAGCAATTTCTAAAACAATTAGTGAAATTGATGTGTTACAATCGTTTACTACGATTTCTGAGGAAAACAATTATGTTAGACCAATCATTACAGATGAACGTAAGTTAGAAATTTATGATGACAGGCATCCAGTGGTTGAAAAAGTAATTGATTCGGAATATGTTCCTAATGATATTTTGATGGATCAAGATACTGATGTTTTATTAATTACTGGCCCTAATATGGCAGGAAAATCAACTTATATGAGACAACTTGCAATTACTGTTATTATGGCTCAAATTGGTTGTTTTGTTCCCGCATCTAAAGCAACTTTGCCAATCTTTGATCATATTTTTACACGAATTGGAGCAAGTGATGATTTGGTAAGTGGGGAATCAACTTTTATGGTTGAAATGATGGAAGCCAATCATGCAATTAGTAATGCAACAGAAAATAGTTTGATTTTGTTTGATGAACTTGGAAGGGGAACAGCTACTTTTGATGGAATGAGTTTGGCACAAGCGATTATTGAATATATTCATGATCATATTCATGCAAAAACATTGTTTTCAACTCATTATCATGAATTAACAGATTTAGAACAAAACTTAAAACATTTAAAAAATATTCATGTGAGTGCTTTAGAATCAGAAGGAACGATTACATTTCTTCATAAAATCAAAATGGGAAGTGTGGACAAAAGTTATGGAATTCATGTTGCAAAATTGGCGAACCTTCCTGAAAGTTTGATTCGAAGGGCAAATCAAATATTAACTGTTTATGAAAATAAAGAAAAAAAGAGAGATGTTAAAATTCAAGAAGCACTTCCATTAGATGAATTGGTTGAAATAAAAGAAAAGTCTAAAATAGAAGAAGAAATAGAAAAAATTGATCCAATGGAAATAACACCATTAGAGGCATTAAATATCTTGTATCGTTTAAAAAATGAAGTAAAGGGTAAAATAAAATCATAGAATAAAAAAGGAGGATATTATGAAATTATTAGAAAAAGAAAATTGGTGGATTTGGTTAGCTTTGGCTTTTTTATCTGGTGGAAGTAGTGTACTTGTTTTGGGAGCTTTATTAAATGTGTATGATAAAGATTCTTGGTATTATCGTTGCTTTCAAAAGTTACCAAAAGTTTTATTGATTGTGTTAATTGTATTTATTGGCTTGGTAGCACTTGTTTCAACTTATGCATTGCCATATATTACCTCTTTTGATTTGACAAAGTTAGGAATGCCAATTGCTATTTTGGTTTCTGTTTTGTTTGTTGTTTTTATGGCTTTATCGTTTGCCTTAACTGTTTTTCAAATTCAGATTTTAACGCAAGTAAATGCCAAATTAAAAACGCCTGGAAGTGAGATTTATCTTTCTCCATATATTTGGATATTAGGACTTATTGTTCCAATTATTGGTTGGATTATCTTGCTTGTTATGTATCTTTATCTTCAGATATGGTATTTGGTAATGTTGTATCGGGGCGGATGTGAAAAGAACTACTAAGGTAGTTTTTTCTTTACGTTTTTTTGACTAATTTTTATGAAATTTTTTTGACAAACTATTGTAACTATTGTATAATAAAAACAGTTATGGAGGGGAAAAATCATGGAAAAAATGATATCTTTAATTTTAGAAGATGGAAGAAAGGCAAATGTTCGTTTGATTGACTATTTACAAGATCAAGTAGATGGAAGATATTATGCGATTGTTGGTAATCGTCTTAATACTTCGATTAAAGTTTATGAAGTAAGAGATGATAAAGCAATTATTTTAAAACCAGAAGAAATCGAACCTTTTAAAAATTATTTATCTGTTCCTAATTTTAAATTGGTTAATGGGGATCACATTCAGAAACTTTATTTAACAACGGTTAGTAAGATTGTTTCAAGTGAAGAACAACAAGAAGAGACAGGTGTAAAACCAGAACAGCAATCAATTATTTATTATGTATTTGATCATGATGTATTGCGTTCTTATACTGCAGATATGGATCCAACAGATCATACACTTTCTAATGTGAAAATCATATCTTCTTGGAATCAAGTGAAAAAGGAGGATATTGATTTAATTATAGCAGAACAACATCATGAAGAAGTGGTATATGTTGTTTATGATAAAATGAGTGATATGGATTTCTTTGATGGAAAGATTGTATTGCTTCATTGGTCAGAAATACAACCAAATAAGCGTGTTTCTTCAGAAGAACTATCAGAGCCAGAACCAGTTGTAGAGAGTCCTCAAAGAGATGGCGTTATTTTGTATATTTTTGATAAAAATATTGTTCGAAAATATCAAGGAAATTTGGTTTCAAAAGAAAATGATAAATTGCAAATATCTGGAATTAAGGCAATTCAAACGATTGATATTGAAGGAACTTTTGAAGTAGAACAATTTATGAATTCTTCTAATTTTGAAGAGGGAGCTTATTTTGCACGACTTGAAGATGTATCGATGGGTTATAAAAAAGAACCAGGAAAAGCTACTTGCGAAGTGACAGCTGTTATAAATCATTTTTTACAAAAAAATACATTAGAAGTTACTGAAGAAAGAGAGGAAGAAATTTCTAAACCTTCTCTTGAATCAGAACCAATCAAAGAAGTAAAACAGGAAAAAGTAATCATTTTTGAGCCAATTCAAGGACAGAATAGTAAACTTTATCCTATATCAGGAGTTGTTTGCAATTTGGTTTCAAAAGATCCTTTTAAAGTGATTCCAGAACATAATGGGGTTCGAACTATTTCTTTTGAAGATCCAGATACAAAAGCTTTTAAAGACACTTGTCAAGCATATCAAAATTTATATCCAAATACTCCAGTTTATTTAGTAAATGGATATTCTATTGTGGATGGAACAGAACAAACGATTGATTCTCAATATTTAACTTCTTTTGCTCCTCAATTGCAACTTTCTCCTGGAACAGATTTGACTAGTGGAAAACGTGTTTTGACACCAGAGGAGGCAGCAAAAAAAAGACAAGATGAATTAAAAAGAATGAAAAGTCAAAAAGGTACTAAAAACGGTAAAAAAAAAAGAGGGATTAAATTAACGAAGATTGAATCAGCTACACCTGTTCATAAAAAAAATATTAAATTAACTAAAAAAGAAGATCCTGTGAAAATGAAGCCATCTTTTCCTTCAAATTTACTAAATTCTGATCAGTCTCTAGTTTCATTAGATCCTATGCGTATGTCACAATCTTATAAAAAACACTATCCTATTGTAAATGGTGTCAATGATCAGATTTTAGATAATATCGTAAAAATGGAAAATTTAGGTCATACAAATGAAGAGATTGTAAAAGAATTAAATCTTCCTTATGCGTTAGTGGATCAGTTATCTGTAGATATTCCTGAATTAAAGGGATTGGTATCTTTACCTAAGCCATATAAATCAAAATAATGTTGTTTAAAAATAGGAAGTTCCTATTTTTTCTTTTGTTTTTGAGATCTTTATGATAAAATAATAATAGGTGATTCGAATGAGACAATTAACGAGAAGTGAGCTTCGCATTAAGATTATGACAGTTTTATATCAGATTAATGTATATCAAAAAAGTAAGATGCCATATCAAGTGGAAGAAATTTTAAAGGAAGTTGTAGAGGTAGAAAATGAGTTTGTAAAAGAAATGGTTTATGGGGTAATTACTTATCAAAAAGAATTGGATATGGTTGCAAATCAATATTTGAATGGTTGGACGATTGACCGGTTAGGAAATACAGATCAAGCGATTCTTCGAATGGGAATTTATGAGCTTCTTTATACGACAACTCCAGTAATTGTTGCGATTAATGAAGCTGTTGAATTAGCGAAGTCTTATAGTGATGATGAGGTGCGTAAAATGATCAATGGTGTTTTGGATAAAGTGTATCATGATAAGGAGCTTAAGGATGAATCAAGATAAGTATTTGACAATTAGTGCTCTTACGAAATATTTAAAGTTTAAGTTTGATACTGATGATCATTTGAGAACTGTTTTTTTAAAAGGAGAAATTTCTAATTTTAAGGCTCATACTTCTGGTCATTTTTATTTTTCTTTAAAAGATGAAGCGAGTAAGATTAATGCAATTATGTTTGCTACAAATGCGAAAAAAGTCAATTTTGTGCCAACAGAAGGAATGAAAGTTTTTGTTACAGGTCGAATTAGTATTTATGAAGCAACTGGCGGCTATCAAATTTATGTAGAAAAAATGGAACAAGATGGGATTGGAGATTTGTATGTTGCTTTTGAAAAGTTAAAACAGGATTTAGCAAAAGAGGGATTGTTTGATCCTGCGCATAAGAAACCGATTCCAAAGTTTCCTGTTCGTATTGGAATTGTGACTGCTCCAACAGGGGCTGCGATCAAAGATATTTTATCTACGATTAAAAGACGTTTTCCAATTTGTGAAACGATTTTGTTTCCAGCGCTTGTACAAGGGGAAAATGCCGCTTCAGATATTGCGAATAAAATTGATATGGCGGCTCAATATCAGATTGATACGTTGATTGTTGGACGTGGAGGTGGATCTATAGAAGATCTTTGGCCTTTTAATGAAGAAATCGTAGCACGGGCAATTTATCATTCAACAATTCCTATTATTAGCGCAATAGGACATGAAATTGATTATACGATTAGTGATTTTGTATCCGATTTGCGGGCACCTACACCGACAGGAGCGGCTGAAATTGCGGTTCCTAATTTGGTGGATTTAATTAGTCATATAGAGCAATTAAAAATTCGTTTGAAAGAATCCGTTTTAGGAAAACTAAACTATAATAAATTACTTTTGGATAGTTTGAAAAGCTCTTATGTTATTAAGACACCAATGGTTATGTATGAAAATAAGCAACAAAAAATTGATTTGATGTTGTCAAAAATAAGTACGTTAATAGAACATAAAATTGAAAATTCTAAAAAAACATTAGAGTTTCTTTCTAAAAATCATATATTGGTTCAACCACAACATATATATGAACCAAAAAAATTGGAATTAAAACAATTGATTGAAAAATTAGAATTATTAAATCCAATGGGAGTATTAAAACGTGGTTATACATTGACATATCAAAATGATCAGTTAATTCAAAGTGTTCATGATATTGGTGATGAACCAATTGAGATTCAATTTTATGATGGGAAAATTATTGCAAAGGAAATAGAAAAGGTGGAATAATATGGCAGAAAAAAAGTTTGAAGAAAAAATGAAAGAATTAGAGACTATTATTGATGAATTAGAGAATGGAAATACTGATTTAGAGGATTCAATCAAAAAATATACAAGAGCAATGAAGTTGGTAAAAGAATGTGATGAAAAATTAAAAAATATTGAAGAACAAGTTAATAAGATTGTGCTAGAAAATGGTGAAGTTGCTGATTTTAATGTTGAATCTTAGTAGAAAATACCGAAATGGTATTTTTTTGTATTTATATTTTATTTTCTTTTTTCCATACTAGTAATGTAGTCTGTAAAGAAAGGAAGAGATTTCGAATGCTTTTTAAAAAATTAAAAAAATCATTCCAATTGCTTCTTCTTTCATTATTTATCATACCAATAAATGCACTTGCTTATTCAGATTATTTAGTTGCTGGTGGGGAGAATGTTGGGATTGAAATCAATTCCAAAGGTGTGATGATTGTCGGATTATATAAAGTAGAAAATACATATCCTGCTACTGATGCTGGATTAAAAGTTGGAGATATGATTGTTACAATCAATGATGAAAATATTTCTAATATCGAAGATATGGTTGCAAAAATTAATCAACATAAGAGTGAAGGAACTATTAAAATTGGCTATCGCCGTGATGATAAACTAAAAAATACAAATTTAAAATTATATCCAGATCAAAATGAAGTGTATAAGACAGGACTTTATGTAAAAGATAGTATCAGTGGTATTGGTACATTAACTTTTATTGATCCAGGAACTCATTTATTTGGTGCTTTGGGTCATGAAATTATAGAAAAGGCAACTGGAAAAATTCTTGAGATTAAAGATGGAAAAATATTTGAGTCATCTGTTACTAGTGTGAATCCTAGTACAAATGGTGTTCCAGGAGAGAAAAATGCAGAATTCAATTATGAAAAGGTAAATGGTACGATTCGTGAAAATACTTCACAAGGAATATTTGGTAATTATACTGGAAACTTGGATGGAAGAAAAAAATATAAAGTAGCAAATCCTGATCAGGTTAGAAGAGGAAGTGCGAAAATACTTACGGTATTAGAAGGACAAACAATTGAAGAGTATGAAATATCTATTTTAAAAATTGACAAAAGTACAAAACAAAAGACGAAAAATATAGTATTTGAAATTACAGATCAAGATCTTTTAGAAAAAACTGGTGGTATTGTTCAAGGGATGAGTGGTTCTCCAATTATTCAAGATGATTCTATTATTGGTGCAGTAACACATGTTGTTGTTGATAATCCAGGAAAAGGATATGGTATTTTCATTACGAATATGTTAGAAGAGGCAGAAGATTAAGAGGAAAGTTCCTCTTTTTCTTGTTTGAAAATTGATTTTATATTATAATGAAGTTGTAGAAAGGAACGAAAAATATGTTGAAGGAGTTTAAGGAATTTATTTCGAGAGGCAATGTTCTTGATATGGCAATTGGAGTTATCATCGGTGGAGCTTTTGGGAAGATTGTTACTTCTATTGTAAATGATATTTTAATGCCTTTACTTGGTATTGTTATGGGAGGTCTTGATTTTTCTAATTTACAATTTAAAATTGGAAATGCGAAAATACTATATGGATCATTTATTCAAAATGTCATTGATTTTTTAATTGTAGCGTTTTGTATTTTTATGTTTATGAAGATAGTAAATAAAGTTACTCATAAAAAGAAAGTAGAGGAACAAAAGGTAAGTAAAGATATTCAGTTATTAGAAGAAATTCGAGATTTATTGAAAGAAAAAAACATGTCTTAATATGGCATGTTTTTATATGAATAATAATGATGAAACATATAAAGCAACAGTAGCGATTAACAAAACAATAATTCCTATTTTTTTAAGATTTATTTTGATGGCTTTTTTTATCTTCTTGCTTTCTTTACTCATGAAAATCACCTCATATTCATATTATAATATATTTTTATAATTTTTGGAATAACTTTTTTTTGATTTCATATAATTCATTGAGGTGAAATGTATGAAAAAAACAATGGACAAGTTAAAAAGTAGAATTAAAATTAGTAAAAGGTTCACCATTTTTCTTTTTGTTTTAACATTAGTGGGAGTGATTGCTGGTTCGCTTTTTATTACGATATTGTCATCGTCTGATAAAGCGTTGGTGAAGGATTATTTGGGCCAATATATTGAGATTACAAAAAGTGGAAAAGTAAATTATGCTTCTGTTTTTATAAATTCTTTTATGAGCAGTGGTTTATCTGCACTTGTTATATGGTTGCTTGGTATTTCAATTGTTGGGATACCTGTTATTTTATTTTTGTTTTTTTGCAAGGTTTTTACACTCGGTTTTTCTGTGGGGAGTATTTTGTTTACTTATCAGCTTAAGGGACTATTGTTATCTCTTGTTTATGTGTTTCCACATCAAGTTATCAATTTGTTTGCTTTTGGTCTTTTGATGGTTTATGCGTTATCGGTATCTGTTAAAATGATCTCAGCTGTTTTTAAGAAAAAAGCAATTGATTTTAAATCAATTATGGGAAGATATTCGCTTGTATTAGGTATTACTATGGGACTATTTTTACTTAATTCATTATATGAAACGTTTGTAATGCCACAAGTTTTAAAATGGATTTTATCGTTTATAAAATAAAGATTATGATATTTTTTTATTCTTTGGTATAATGTTTGTGGTGAGATGTATGAAAAAAGTAGTTATCGGAATGAGTGGTGGCGTTGATAGTAGTGTTGCTGCGATTTTGTTAAAAAAACAAGGCTATGAAGTGATTGGTTTATTTATGAGAAATTGGGATGCAGCTTTAAATAATGATATTATGGGTAATCCAACTTTAAATGAAACTATTTGTCCTCAAGAGCAAGATTATAATGATGCTTTAAAGGTGTGTGAACAAATTGGGATTCCTTTGTATCGGGTTGATTTTGTGAAAGAGTATTGGGATTATGTATTTACTTATTTTTTAGAGGAGTTGAAGTTAGGAAGAACTCCAAATCCTGATATTATGTGTAATAAGTATATAAAATTTGATATGTTTGTAAAAGAGGCCAAGAAAATGGATGCGGATTATATTGCGACTGGTCATTATGCTAGAATTAAGGATGGGAATTTATTGCGTGCTTTAGATGATAATAAGGATCAAACGTATTTTTTATCACAATTATCTAGAGAACAGTTGTCTAATGTTTTATTTCCAATTGGTGAGTTAGAAAAGACTGAGGTTCGTAGTATTGCTTTAGAATATGGTTTGGTAACAGCGTCTAAAAAGGATTCTACAGGGATTTGTTTTATTGGAGAACGTAATTTTAAGCAATTTTTAGAGAATTATTTACCTAATATTCCAGGAAAGATTGTGAATATTGAGACTGGAGAAGTAGTAGGGGAACATGTTGGGTTAATGTATTATACAATTGGACAGAGAAAAGGGTTATGTTTGGGTGGTAATCAAGATCGTTTGTTTGTGGTTGGAAAGAATTTAGAAAAAAATATTTTATATGTTTCTTTAGGAGATGATAATTCTTATTTGTATAGTGATAGTGCGCTTATAGATACTATTAATTGGATAGCGGATTATAAGCCAGATCGTTGTAGTGCAAAGTTTCGTTATCGTCAAAAAGATAATTTGGTGGAAATGGAATATGTTGATGAAAGTCATATTATTGTTCATTATCCAGAAGGAATTAAGGCAGTAACGCCAGGACAAGCTTGTGTTTTTTATGATGGTGATATTTGTCTTGGTGGAGGTTTGATTTTAGAAGTACGGAAAAAAGGGGAGAAGTTGTGGTATTTGTAGTAGGGGAGAAGCCTACTTTTTTTTCTATACTTTTTGTTTACACTTGACATTTGACATGAAAGTGATAGAATGTTAATAGGAGGGTCGATTAAATGAACAGATTAAATGAAATACTGCATGAATTAGGAATATCAAAAGTAAAATTGGCAAAGTTTTTAGGAGTATCAAGACAAATGATTTATAATTATTTGGAGTTAGATGATATTAATAAATGGCCAAAGGATAAAAAGGTTTTGTTGTTAAATTTATTAGGGATTAAATCTCCAGAAGAGCTTGATCATATTAAAGTGGATACAGATTATATTATGGATGTAGAAGCACGAATCAATAATCTGTTTGAAAGCTCTCAAAAAAATGTTTCAAATGAATCTAATTCTATTTACAGTGGTTTAGGAAAAAGACAAAAAGAAGTAATGATGAACATTGTTGATTTGATGAAAGAACGATTAGAAGATGATAAGGATGATGAGGCATATTATACGTTTAAGTATTTGTATCATTTTTTACAGTCTTTGGATGGTTCAAGGGAGTTAAAATATATATTGGCTTATGTGGCAAAGGCTACAGGATTTGTAAAGCCTTTAGAGTTTGTATTTGATGAAGATGAGCAATTTATTTTTGAAAGTATTATGTTTTCTGGAATGACGCTATTCAATGGTGGTGGATCGTCTAAAACTAAAATTGCAGAAGCACATAGACGTTTTGTTGCTCAGATTGAACATAAGGTTGAAGAAAAAATGAGTCGTACTTTGGAGTTAAATACGATTAAAGTGCAGGCGTTGAAAGAACTTGGTTATACTGAGATTAATGAAAAAAATGCAGCTGAAATTTTTGAGAAAATTGCAGAAATTCAGTCAAGAAAAGTAAGTGATTAAAAACTACATATTGTAGTTTTTTTAGTAAAAAAGTTGTGATTGACAATTAATGAAAATCAATATATAATTCATATTGAGATACATGAGATAGTTAGGTGCTTACTCTATTGTTTCATCGCTTGATGATAGAATAGAGGTGATTTCTATGTTTGAAAAAAATATAGAAAGGATTAATTCAAGTGGAATTAGTAGTTGCGTTTGCAATTATTGTATTTTATACAATCTTAGTCTTAAAAAATAGAGACTGACACAAAAAAAGCACCGAATCAGCATTGAAACGGTGTATTCCCTTTAAATAGAGAAGCACTTAACACGCTATATCAAGTGTATCTCTTTTTTATTATATGAGAATTGCTCTCAATATATACATAATAACATAAAATATTTGTAATGTCAAAATTGTTTTAAGAAAATAAGTAATTTATTCAACTTTCTATAATGTATAAATACGAAACTGTTTATCTTTCTATAATAAATTGTGTTATTTTTGTTTAAATTGCGTTGAAATGAGTAGATGAAATTAGAATTATTTGTTCTTTTTATGCCGAGAAAACTTTTTAATTAGGCAATGACATGTTACGCTTGTTTTAGCGAAATGCGACCCTTATTTGTTTGTGAAAAAATGTCCGAGATTGTCATAAACCGCGCTAGTGTTCCGGTTAGGCACTCTCTATTTTTTTATGCCGTGAAAGATATTGACTGAGGAAGTAGACTTTTTTGTTAAAATATGATATGTTAAAAAAGGAAGAGAGGAGAGTTAGTCCTCAACTCCTAATCTAATGAGTTTCAATCCAACTTTAGTTATTTTTGGAATTATTGTTATGTTTAGTCTTTCGTAAATTGTATAGCAATTTTGAATTGATGGATTGAATTCTTCGTTGTTTAGATAAATAAATTTAATCATAGGAACCTCCTTTCTGTCCTTTTGAGGACGTAAGCTCCGATAACAAAAAATGTCTACGCAGTCAATATACCATGGAATAAAATCCCTATTTGTGCCTAGCACGAATTTTGTCCAGGCAATCGAAAAACGATCATGCAATAGGTTAGAATATAAAATAATGATGCGCTGTAAGGGAGGACCGCCTACCCGAGTCGCCAAAGGTCCCTCCCGGCGCAGAAAAAGCCTAGACGGTAAATTAGTAGTCTGTTTGTTGGTTACACGTTTTTCGATATAAAAATTCGTGAAGGAATGCTAGCGCGGTTTATGGCAATAGGAGAGAGCTTGCGAACGACGTTTATAGATAGGTAAATTTTTTCACAAAATGACCCGCTTATGATAGCATACCGCTCCCGCATTATAAAACATGTTATTGGGTTCCTGATTAAAAAGGAAAATTGGAATAAAAAGTATGAATAATTATAAAGTAATTACGAATGAAAAACTTTTTCGAGCAGTCGGAGAAAAAGTAGAGAAGCAATTTAAACAGTTTTGAAATGAAACTGTTTTTGTAAAACAAAAATGACACAAGAAAATTTGTGATTGACAATTAATAAAAATCAATATATAATTCATATTGAGATACGCAAGATAGTTAGGTGCTTACTCTATTATTTCATCATTTGATGATAGAATAGAGGTGATTTCTATGTTTGAAAAAAATATAGAAAGGATTAATTCAAGTGGAATTAGTAGTTGCGTTTGCAATTATTGTATTATATACAATCTTGGTCTTAAAAAATAGAGACTAACACAAAAAAAGCACCGAATCAGCATTGAAACGGTGTTTCCCAATTTTTTAAATAGAGAAGCACTTAACACGCTAATATCAAGTGTATCTCTTTTTTTATTATATGAGATTTCTCTCAACAAATACATAATAACATAAAATATTTGTAATGTCAAAATCGTTCTAAGAAAATAGAATGATTTTTTTAATTGCAGATTTTGAATCCTTCACTAGTTATTGTATAGTGATCGCAGTTATCTTCTTCGGTTTCTATATTTTTTATAAGATTGAATAGTGATATAACAACCAAACCAATAATGATAATCATAAGGTTTAATAATATAAAGCCAAATGCAATTTTACAACCATCGCTTACTGTTATTTTTTTTTACTTTCTAATTTGCAACAATACTTTTCAAAGTCATAAAAATAGCAATTGTGTTTGCAATCTGATTGTTCTTCTTTGTTTGATACAAATGGACAAAATCTAGTATTCATATATAACTAACTCCTTTTTTATATATCTTTTCTTTCTAATTCTTTTAATTGAAATTTGTCTTTTGTTTTTTCGTTTATAAAGAAAATTTTGTATCCGCATTCGTTTGCAATTTTTTCTATAGTATTAAATTCTGGTTGTAATGTTTCTGTTTCATATTGTGAAATTGTATTTCTTGCGAATCCAATTAATTTACCTATTTGTTCTTGACTGAATTTTCTTTGAATTCTCATGTATTTAATTGCTTTTCCTATCATTTTATCCCCCTCTTTTTAAATTATCTCATTTTAAGACATTTTTTTCTTGACATGTCTTAAAATAAGACGTATAATTTAATTAATAAAAATGTTCTTATTTTAAGACATTCAAAAAGGAGGGGAGAAAAAATGACGAAAAGTGAAATTGTTCAATTGTTACAGGAAAAGCTTTATGAAGCAGAAGTAGAATTGTCAGAAGGAGATTATGGAGAAAATCATAAATATGCTGTTGCTTTTGGAATGTTAAAAGGTATGTTAACTTATATTATTGAAAAATCTAATGACAGTGAATTATAAAAAAAGTGGGGAAGAATTAGTGTGAGAGTAGTGAAAAATAGACTTACTTATGATGAAGAAAGATTGTTAAAAGAAAAAATATATGAAATGTTTGATATATCGAATGATGATGAATTATTTTACACGTTAATAACTTATTTTTCAATTGATAACATTTATTATTTATCATGTTTGACAGATATTTCGTATTATAAAATTTTTAGTTATTGTATTTATCATTATTTAAGAATGAATTTGAGTGAAAAAAAGATTGGAGAATTAAGAAATGAAAATTAAAAGTAATATTTTATATGCAGAGTTAAATGAATTTACAGATAAAGAAACAGGTGTCGTAAATGAGATGACGAAAATTGTTTATACAGTTGAGAGAGAAGCAAGTGAAAAGGCAGTAGGTTGTATCACTATGGAAACCTATAAACAAGGGAATTATTTAAAAGAATTGGAGCCTTTTGTTTCTTTGGTGAATCAAAATGGAAGAATGGTTCGTCCACTTGTAGAGCTAGACATTGAAGAACATTTTATTAAGAATGGAAAGAAATTTGTTGTTAAAGGTATCAATGATTTTGATTTTAGTAAAAAGAAATAATGTATGAGATCCATTTGGTTATTTATTTGAATCGTGAAAATAAGACGATTTGTAGAATAAACAAAGGACTAATTTTCAAAAAAATTGGTGAAACAACAAGTATGGGTTGGCAAATATTGGATATTCAATATTATTGTGAAAAATTAGGAATGTTTGTAAATGAAAAAACGATGAATGAAATTATGTTAGAAAGTCAAGAAAAGAAATTTAAAAAAAGTAAAAGAATGAAAAGAAAAACAAAAATATTAGAAAATATATATGAAATTTTTAAGTGAAATTAATGAAATAAAGAGTTTACTTCTTTTGAATTTGTTGTTGTTGCTCGGAATGTATTTAAAATCTTTTATAAAAATTTTGATACGAATTATTTATTTGAAGAATAAAGATTCGTGCCGTTAATCCTAGTGATAAAAACTAATTGTGTGAAAACCTTTTTGTATTTTATCCCCTTTACTTCTATTTGGTTAACGGCATGATAAAAGAATAGAAAGGGTTCTACTATGGAATCTTCTGGAGCAACTATGGCTACAAAAATTATCGCGTTTTTGACCGATGTTATTTTACCAGGTGGAACAAAAATCTTTGAGTGGGTAACCACTACAGATGGTATCAACTATTTCTTCTACATGAGTGTGTTAGCTGGAATGGTATATTTGTTCACTAGAATTAAAAATTCAGTAAGATAGCAAAAAAGAGAAGAAAACTTTTTGATAGGGTTTTCTTCTTTATTTTTATTAAGAAAGGTATGATTGATTATGTTAGCAAAAATAATGTTGCTATGTTTATTAGTAGAATTAGTTTATTATATATATTTAAAAAGAAAGAATAAGAAAAAAAGAATGCAAGAGTTAGAAAAAGAAGAAGAAATAAAAGAAATAGAGGAATTTGAAGAAAAATGATTGTATTTTTGTTTGGTGTAAGTTTAACAATGAATGTAATGCTATTTTTAGTGGTTTTGTTTTTAATAAAATATAGAAAAATAGTTAGTTATTTTGTCAGTGTGAAAAATCGCTTTGAAAAAACTGATGAAATAGTGAATAGTGAAGAATTCAAAGATTTCATGGAGTGTGATAAATTATGAAACAGTTTTTTCAATTAAAAAGTAGTTTTTATTTCTTAAAGAACGTTGTATTTGCAATATTTTGTTTTATACTTGGATATCTTCTTGGCAGTGGAATTATAGATGCAAAAGCGGAAGAAATAAAAACACTTGATCTTACTGACGCATTTAATGAATTTAAAGCGTATAACTATGAAATATGGAATCAGAAAACAGGAGAAAAAATTAGTTATAAAACCGAGCTAGATAGATTAATTTCTAATTTGGAAAACTTGAATGTTCATTATATTATTACTTTTTCAGAATTAAGATATAGAAAATTATTACAAGAAAATGGCGGATCGAATGCTCCTACATTTAATCTTTATATTGCTAATTCAAGTACTGTTACTATAGACCAAGGGTATTTTGAAAAAGAACATTTTTATTATCCGTACTTTTATTCTAATAATCCATATTTTATGGGAAAAAACTTAGCTTTATTATCTGATTATATTGAACAAAATGGATCTTTACCGACCGAAAGTATTAAATGGGAAGAATCGCCTTATTCAGGCGGAATAAATCGTTCTAGTGGAAATGGTACTCCATTTTTTACGTCATTAAAATCAAAAGATAATAGAGGAAGTTTTGTTTATGCTACGAATGTGAATTTAAAATTTGAGAATAAAGATTATGACGTGATAAAAGTTGGATCAAATGTTTACAATAAAGAAATTCCTGTATATAGTCGTTTGAAAAATTATGGGGAAATTGTTTATACAGAGAATTTAAGAATAAATTCTTCTAATGTTGATCATATAGAATATACGTTTGATTTTGGCGATGATAATAGTCCGATACATGAATTTAATTTTAGTACAACATGGTATTCTAATGTTGCTAGATTGGATTTATTTAATCCACCATGGTTGGAATATAAAAAAAATGATATTAGTTATAAATTGCCTTTTGATTTGAAACGTCAAGCAACATTGGATGATGTAGTTTATTATGATACACAAATTAATCAAATTATGGATATACAAGAATTGAAGTTTGTTGTAGATTTTAATAATATAAATCAATTAAATGAAGGTGCTAATTCTAGTGTACTTATTCATTTTGATTCTTCGCTTAATTTTACACGTAAAATTGTATATATTGGTGAAGAAGGTTCGTCGTCTAATTATATGACAGAAGTGGATTTTTCTAATAAATATGGTGTTTTTGTGATTCCGAAAGTTATTCAAAATGGACTTGAAAGTGAAGTTTATTCACCTCTTTTATATAGTGGTAAAGAATTGAAAATTAATGTATATGACACAATTAATACAAGTGTTGATCCTGTGAAAAGTTATTCAGATTATAATAATTTAGGTAAAGCTTGGGGAAATTTTAATTATTTGTTTCGGTTTAATAATAAGAACCAAATAGTTTTTTTTACAAATCCTAATTATTTGTTAGATAGGGAACCTACAAAAATTCGTTATGATACACGTTATTTTGTACATTCGATATGCTTAAGTTCAGAATCTTGTGAACCAATTATTAATCCGAATACAGGTGAGGAAATCAATGTAATTCCTCCTAAAAACACTGGTGATGGTGATGATTTAGATACGATTGATAAAATTTACGATAGTATGGATAAATTTATTGATGGTGCTAAAGAAAAATCTGATTATTTTAATCAATTGTTTGATAATTTTTTTAAAAATATGCCTAATTGGGTTCAATCATTATGTATATTTGTATTTATTATGTTACAAGTATTTGTGATTTTAAAGATAGGAGGTTTTGGAAATGGTTCAGATTAATGTGTTATCGCTTTCGGATATTACGGATTTTGTAGGAAAAATGATTAATTTTATAGTTGAGTTAGGAAAATATATTTTATTGATTCCTGGATTTGTTATTAAAATTGTAGAATTTTTGTTTGTGATGATTTCATTTATTCCGCAACCATTTCGTTCTATTGAATTAGTTTTGGTTTCGATGGTAGTAGGATTTTTTGGAATAAAAATGATAGGAAAGGTGACGTAGTATGTTATCGTGTGTTGATTTTTTGGCAAAATGTATAGGAAAAATATTGATTTTTATTGGTAATATAGAGGTCGATCCTGGTGTGAATATTGCCTCTTTGATTTTGATTGTGGCAGCAGTAGGACTAATTATAGGATTTTTGTTAGGACCAGGAAGAGGAGTAGCAGAGACGTATCAACCACGTCATTCGTATGCGCCAAAGCATGCTAGAAAGGAATAAAAAAATGGAAGAAAATGTAAATGTTGAAAATAATGGAGCAGGTTTGAATTTGTATCAGCAAACTGTAGATTTGATTGGACCTGTTCCTCCGGAGTATGAATGCATTTATTTTGTTGGAATGTTTGCGATTTTATTTGGTATGATTTCTGTTATTTTAGCACCTATCATATTGTTCAGGAGGCGATAAAAATGAATTTGTTTGGTGTGCCGATTTTTATTACAAAAGATATGATTTTGTTGTTTTTACAAACTTATTTTCCAGACGTTTTATTGTCTTCGAATGAACTATTTTATGTGTTTTTAGCCATTAATTTTATTTACTTATGGTTTATTTGTAGGGTCTTAGTACCATTTATGTACAAATGTTTAATGTTTGTACTTAATCATGTGTTTTAATCTTTTTCACGAACGAATTTTTATTCGTGAGTGGAAAAGGTTGCGACAAGCGCTTTGCGCGCGTTCAGTAAGGAGATTTTAAAAATGATTATTGCAAAAATTTTGTTTGGAGTATATATCATTGCTTCGTGTTTAGAAATGTTTTTCTTTAAAAGCGGAAATACGTTTGATATCTATTTTGGAGTGCCTGGAAGCGGTAAAACGACTTTTGCCGCATGGTTGTCCAAGAAACGTTTAAAACGCTCTAAAAAGGTGTATTCTAACGTGGATATAAAAGGTTGTTATGCAATTGAGAAGAGTGACATTGGAAAATATGATATTAGCGATGGACTTTTGATTTTAGATGAGGCAGGTATTGAATATAATAATCGAAATTATAAGAGTTTTTCAAATGAAGAAGTTTCATTTTTTAAAAAGCATAGACATTATAATATTGATATTGCTATTTTTAGTCAAGATTTTCAGGATATGGATATTAAGCTTCGAAAGTTAGCTACTCGTTATTATCTTGTTAGGAAAAGTATGATTCCGTTTTGTTTAAGTAGAAAAACGATTCGTAAAAAAATTGATATTCGTAAAGATACTGGAGAGATTATAGAACGTTATTATTTTGTATTTTTATCAAGACGTTTGATATTTGCTCCAGGGGTGTGGAAAATGTTTAACACGCATGAGCGCGAGGAACTCCCACATAAAGAGTTTAGAAAGTATTGATAGGGGCGCTCGCTGGAGCGCGCCCCTATCTTGATAAAATTCTGAAAAAAAAGGTGAATTTATGAGTGATTTTTTTGGTAGAAAGCATTACACAAAAGAGGAAAATAAACAGTTAGGTGCTGATATTGGACTCTACAATGATATAATTAGAGAAGAAAAACTAAAAGGCTTGACAGGCGAGTGCGATTATGATATAATCGCGCGCGCGTTACTTGATAGTAGTCTCATATTTCCATGTAAACAACAGTTTTACTCCCATAAAATAATACAATGCGGAAATTATTATCAAGTTTTTAATTATCATTCAAGAAAAGAAAAAGATATTTTAGGTGCTGTTAGATTTAATAAGATAAATGAAAATAAAATTCATTCGATTTTACATTGTGAAGTAGGGGAGAGTAGTGAAAAGGAACAAGTACAGTTTCAAAATGATGGTTTTTGTAATTGGAGTAAAGCGAAAAATAAAATGATATTGGATAGATTTGGTCGTGATCCTCCAAAATGGTTGAATGAAGAAGTAGAAAAAAAAGAAACAGTAGAAGAGAAAAAAGAAAAAGAAATCTTATTGAGAAATATTCATCGGTCTAAGAATGAAATGATTCGATTAATAAAATCTAATGAAGATATATTTAAAACATTTTTAACTTTGACATTTGCAGAGGTAAAGTATACAGATATTTCATTAGCAAATAAAAAGTTCGATATTTGGCGAACTAATATAAAAGCATTAAAAAAAGATTTCGCTTATGTCTGTGTTCCAGAATTTCAAAAAAAACGTGGCAGAAAGACTGGATATTACGTAGTTCACTATCATTTGTTAACGAACTTAGAAATAAACGATAATCTTGAAATAATTATACCACAAAAACAATTTAGTGAAAAGCAAATGCAAGATATGTCTTTAGAACAGAGAAAAACATGTTATGACGTTAAATATTGGAGTTATGGATTTGCTAGTGTATTTAACGTTACAGATATTAATGTAGTTGGTTATATGAGTAAGTATATGACAAAAGATATAGATAATCGATTATGGGGAAAACGAAGATATTTATCAAGTCGTAATTTAAAGAAGCCAAGTGTAGTTTATTTTGATGAAAATGAAAAAATGGATTGGTTAAGATTAACATGTATTGAAACGTCTATGAATAAAACTTATGAAAATTTATATGGTAATAAAATTACAGGTGAATTGATTACTTTTACAGAGTATAAGAAAGAAGTTGAAGTTTGATGAAAAAGATTGAATATTTGGAAAAAAGAGGAAGTGTTTTCGATAGGTTGGATATTAGAAAAGATCCACAAAAAGCTTTTGAGAATGCGGAGAAAAGGACTTTTAGAAATTTAGAGAATTATATGTATATGTATTCGAAGAATTATAGAGATTATTTTAAACATTGTGATACTAGGAATTATATATCATGCAGACAATATAATATTTTTACAACTATATATTTAAAAATAAGAGATAAAATAGAGGGGATCAAATTTAATGGAAAAAAATGAGGAAAGAGTAATTGAAGTATCATATTTATTAGATGAATTAATTGAGGTTCTTCCAGTTCTGATAAAATCTGGTTTTGTTCCGTATTCAGTAATTCCATTTTTGAGAACACTGATAGAAGAAAATATAAAATGAAAATTTTTATTAAGCTGACTTTATGTGCGTTGATTACTATTATATTATCTGTTTTTCAAATTGATAATGTATTAATTTATCTTTTTCTTGTGATTTCAACTCTTTTTACAATGTTTGGTTCTCTTGATTTTTCTGATGATAAAAATAAAAAAGGAGATGATGAAAATGTATGAATTATGTTTGTATAATAGACAAAAAAATAAATTTTTTATTGAAATATATGATAGTCCGTATTTACTCAAAAAACGTATAGAAAAAGTAAAGCGTTCTAAAAAAATAGAATATTCTTATTTGAAAAAACGTTACTGAAAAGGAGTTAAAAAAATGAATTATATTTATTATAAAGGATTATTATTTGCGAGAAATTCTTGTTATATTTGTGGCTTATTTGGAATATTTACTATTATTGAATCGTTTGGAAAAGAATTTAAAAATGAAATTTTAGAGAAAATAGGAAATTTTTCTTTTAATTTTTGTATATTGCTTTTTGAATTTTTGGTTTTAAAATATTTATATGATATTAAAAAGAATTTAGTATAAAAAAAAATAAAGAAAGGATATGATATTAATGTTTATTGAAATAGGAGATTATTTGATTAATGTAGAATTTATTAGTTATGTAACGATTTTTGATGATAATTATATTAATCGTATTTTAGTTTATCTTGTAGGGTATGAATTTAATTCTATTGATCTTGATTTTAATACTAAAAGTGAACTTGAAGAATGTTATAATAGGATTTGTTCTATGTTGTTATCATATAATAGAAAATAATATTTTATTCAACTTTCTATAATGTATATTATGTTAACTTCTTTTTAAGAATAGAAGAAAATCTATTTGATTTTTACTTTTGAAAAATGTTATATTATTCTTTTTTGTTGTCAAAATATATTGTGGGTATTATTTGATCTAATTTAGTTTTTAAAATATCATTAACCATTTTACCTACAATTACGAACATAATAACTATAGTTATTCCAACTAGTTGATTGTTTTTTAAAATTTGAAAAATAGCGATTGTAAACGAAAAACTAGAAATACCAAAGCTAAGTAATCCATAAGATTGATTAAGATAGAATGATTTGTGATTATTAAGTATTTCTTCAAATACTAATATGATCTCATAATTAACTATTATTTTGTTTTTTTTCATTTTTATATGTTCTTTTTTCTCTAAATATGTTTTCAGTTCATTTAAAGTCTCATTTGTAGTATTACAGCTTTTTATGATTTCATTATAGGTGAATTCTTTTTTTAAACTATAATAATATTGTCCAGTGATATAATTTAAAATTCGATAATAACTTGCTTGTGCTTGATTTATTTGTTTATCGTATTTTTTGATTCGTTGTTTTTCTAATTTTTTATTTTTTGGTTTCATAATTTTCTCTCCCTTCAAAATAAAAAGTTAAAAATCGAAAATCAATTTTTAGCTTCTTACATTATTATTTTTCATATAATTAATTAATAAAATTAATAATAAAATCATATAAAAACTCCCCTTTTTTTCTTTTTCGAGGAGATATTATATCACATTTAAAAAAAAATGCAAATTGAGAGCCAAATTCTTCCACTTCCCTACTCTTTGCATAAAACTTTATAAACAATCCATAATACTAATGGGTGATGAAAAATGGCAAAAAAAGATATGAAACAAGCGAAAGCTTCTGCTAAGAATTGTAAAAACAATAATGTTAAAAATTCAAGTAACAATTCAGTAACAGATTCTAATAGCAATAAAGTTTCAAACAAAGCCAACGAAATCGGTTTTGACGATGACGAAACTCATTCGTTTGAACTCGATGAAGATAATGGCGATTCTTTTGAATTGAAATAGGCTATAAGCCCAAGAAAAAAGAGATTTTCTCTTTTTTTTTAAAAATGATTGATCAACATGATCCCTACTCCAATTAAAAAATAAAATATTGATTTTCCTGTTTTATGATTTTGTAAAGAAGCTGGTAATAATTCATGGAGAGAAATGTAGATCATGATTCCAGCAGTTAGTGAGTATAGCATACCCATCATTGCTTCATTCATAATGTCTTTTAAAAAGATAAATGCGAATATGGCTCCTATTAATTCTGAAATGCCAGAGATAAATGTGTATAAAAATGCTTTTTTTCGGCTTCCTGAAGCGTAAAAGATAGGAATTGAAATACTAATTCCTTCTGGGATATTGTGAAGGGCTATGGCTAGAGTTAAGGATAATCCTAATGTCATATTGTGTGTACTTGTCATAAATGTCATTATTCCTTCTGGAATGTTATGAAACATGATTGCTAACATGGAAATAATTCCAATTCGATATAATTTGTGGTTTACTTTTTTTTCTTTGTTTTCTGGTAAATAATGATTTAGTGTCATGGTAAGAATGATTCCAATGACGAAAAAAATTAGACTGATTAAAATAGTAGGAATGGGAAAAAAAGTTTTTTGTAATAAGTGTTGTCCTTCTGGAATTAAGTCTGTTAGAGATACTGTAATCATGACTCCAGCAGCGAATGAGAGGGATTTATAAATTAAATTTTCTCTTTTTTTCAGGAATATAAATATAGTTCCTAACATTGTGGATAGTCCTGCTAATGTTGTTAATATAAATGATTCTGTAATATTTGTCATAATGATTCACCTACTCTACTATATGATTAGAAAATACAAAATATATGTGTAATTTTATCAAATTTGTACATACTAAAAGTGGTGAATGCTATGTATTATATGAATTGCTTTTTTCTTTATTCAATTTTAGGATTTTTATTTGAACATGTTGTCTATTTTTTTATGGGACATAAAGGAGATAGTGGTATTTTGTATGGTCCTTGGACTCCTGTTTATGGAATAGGAATTTTGATTATTATTTTAGTTTCAGATTTTATTTTTAAGAATCTTCATTCTACTAAGTTGTTGCAGACTTTGGTTATATTTGTAGCGGTAGTTGTACTTTTAACTGCGATTGAATTGTTGGGTGGAATTTTGATTGAGAAAATTTTTAAAACAACATTTTGGGATTATAGTAATTTGAAGTTTCATATTGGAAAATATATTGCTTTGGAGATTTCTTTGGCTTGGGGATTTATTAGTTTGCTTGTTGTTTATTTCGTAAAACCGTTTTTTGATAAGTTTATTTTGAAAATTCCATCTTGGATTACGATACTTTTTATGATATTTTTTATCATTGATATTTGTTCAACATTGTTTTTTAAAACAAAAATAAAAGATTACTTTTTTAAAGTATTTAAGTAATCTTTTTTTTCTTTTGATACTTGTTTAGAATCTCTAATTTTGGAGATTGTTTTGTTTTGGATCCATGGTTGTAATGTTTTATTTTCTAGTATAACAATTGTTTTTTCTGGAAATTTTATGTAACAAATAGAGATCATCCAAGCGATTGCCATATTTACGTAATAATGATCTGTATATGGTTTATTTGCAAGTTCTAATATTGTGTCAATATAAGTTTCATTCATATAGTGGTCTAATAGTAAAATGAATCCGAAACGGATATCCCATGGGTTGTTTGATTTTAATAAATTGATAATCCATGGATATCCTAATTTTTGATTTTTTTTGAATTGTTTTAAATTCGCACAAACGCTGTCATTGATTGCCCAATTGGTATTGTATGGAAGAAATTTTTCTAATAGATTTAATAATTCTTTGAAATCGATTTTTAAGTATCCTAATATTAATCCATGTAATATAGTTTCTTCATAATAATGATGTTTGTTATATTTGATGAAATTTATGTAGTCATCTTGACTGATTTTTTGTGCGATTTCTTGTAAGATGGGTGTTCGAATTCCGATTAATGGCATTTCATTTCGTATCAATTTGGAATGAAATGTTTGGTATTTTTGATCTTGTAGTGTTTTAAGTTCTTTTAAAAATTGTTGATAGTTTTCTTTAGTCCATTGTTTTGGTATATTTAAGTTCATTTTATTCCTCCATGTGGGTGAAATTTTTTATAGTCTTTTTCTAGTTTTTCGATGGAAACGTGTGTATATATTTGTGTAGTGGATAAAGAACTATGTCCAAGCATTTCTTGGATGTCTCTTAGGTTGGCTCCATTGTGTAGTAAATGAGTGGCGAATGAATGTCTTAAGGTGTGTGGTGAAAAAGGAGTTTCTATTTTCTTTTCTGAAGCGAGTGATTGTATCATTTTGAATATGGCTTGTCTTGTTAGGTTGGTTCCATGGTTATTGATAAATAAGTAATCATTCCACCCTTTTATGAGTAGTTGGTTACGATATTCATAGATATAAATGTATAGTGCTTTTAAAGCATAATCTCCAATGGGTATGATTCTTTCTTTTTTTCCTTTTCCCATTGTTCTTACAATGGACATTTCAAAGTCAATATCCCCTATTTTTAAATTGATGAGTTCGCTGACACGGAGTCCAGTGGCATACATGAGTTCTAATATGGCTTTGTTTCTAGCACTAAATGGATCTTTTATTTGAATGTTTAAAAGTGATTCTATTTCATTTTCACTTAATACTTTTGGCAATTTTTTTGGTTGTTTTGGAAGAGCGATTTCTTCGAAGGGATTTTTTTTCACGTGATGATTGATTAATAAAAATTTATAAAATGAGCGCATACAAGAAATGTTGTGTGATAAGCTAAAGGTACTTTCTTTTTGTAATGTTTTAATGTAGGCTTCTGTTTCTTGTTCTTTCATTTCTAAATGGTGGTTTTTTAAAAACAGTCCTAGTTTTTCTAATTCAAAGGCATATGATTCTATTGTGTTTTCTGAGTAATTTTTATCAATGTATAAGTAATTTAAAAATTCTTTTCCAAATGGAGGTAATATTTTTTCTCGTTTTGACATGATTATCACCTTATTTATTATAACAAAAAGACTATGTTTTTACTAGAATTTTTGATAAAATAATATAGGGTGATCATTATGAATGAACCATTGGCTGTTAAATTGCGACCAAAAAAAACAGGTGATATTATTGGTCAAACGCACTTGATTGGTAAAAATAAAATTATTACCAATATGGTGAAGCATCAAAGGTTATTTTCTATGATTTTGTATGGGAAACCAGGCATTGGGAAGACAAGTGTTGCATACTCTATTGTAGAGGAATTGAATCTTCAATATCGTATGTTAAATGCGGTCATTAATAATAAAAAAGATTTTGATGTAGTGATTGAGGAAGCGAAAATGTATCATGGTATGGTGTTAATATTGGATGAAATTCATCGTATGAATAAGGATAAACAGGATTTATTGCTTCCCTATTTAGAAAGTGGTTTGATTACGTTAATTGGTATGACTACTTCTAATCCTTATCATAAGATTAATCCAGCAATACGAAGTCGCTGTCAGATTTTTGAGTTGAAGGAGCTTACGGATGATGAAGTATTGATGGGATTAAAAAGAGCGATTGAAAGTCCTTATTTAAGTGGTATTGTGATTGATGATGAAGCGCTTCATCATATTGTTACTATTTCTGGTGGAGATCTTCGTTCTGCTTACAATTTGTTAGAGGTTGCTTATTATTCTAGTGAAGATTTTCATGTGACAAGTACGATTATTAAAGATATTAATAATAAACCAGTTTTTTTTCATGATAAAAATGAGGATGGTCATTATGATGTGATCAGTGCTTTTCAAAAGTCAATTCGTGGAAGTGATGTTAATGCTGCTTTACATTATTTGGCTCGTTTGATTGAGGCTGAGGATTTGGATATTATTTACCGGAGGATGACTGTGATTGCTTATGAAGATATTGGTCTTGCAAATCCGTCTATGGGGCCTAAAGTAGATGCTTGTATTAATGCTTGTGAGCGTCTTGGATTACCAGAGGCACGAATTCCTTTGGCAACTACTGTGGTGGAACTCTCTCTTTCTCCTAAGTCTAATAGTGCTCATATTGCTTTGGATATGGCTTTAAATGATATTCGGCTTGGTAATGTAGGAAATGTTCCAAGTCATGTTAAGACCAATTCTAAGGATTATAAATATCCTCATGATTTTCCGAATGCTTGGGTGAATCAGCAATATCTTCCTGATAAGTTAAAGGAAAAAAAGTATTATGTTCCTAAAACGACTAGTAAGTATGAGACTAGTTTGAAAACGGTTTATGATCATATTGAAAGGAATAAAGAGTGTTAAAAAAAAGCAATGCTTTTATATTTCTAAGATGAATAATTCTAGGGCTAGATTTTTATCCACTAGCCCACTTTTGATGTTGCTATCTAGATCCGCTAATTTTTCTAAATAGTTTAATAGAATGGAGCTAGAAAAGTTGTAGCTTTTTTCTAGGGCAAGTTTTAATCGGTATGGGTGGATTTCTAAGGTGGATGCGATATCATTTGCTGTATAGCCTTTTTTATTCAGTTCTTTTGCTTGATACATAATTCTGAATTGGTTGGCTAACATGATGATAATTTTGATTGGTTCTTCATTTCTTTTTAACATTTCTTGGTATGATTCTAGTGCTTGTTGTTTCTTTTTTAGGATAATGTTTTCAATGAGTTTGAAAATGTCGATATCGATGTTTTTTGCGGTTAAGTTTAGAATGTCTTCTTTGGTGATTTTTTTTTCTTCATTTTTATACGTTTTTATTTTTTCGCATTCTTGTTCTAAAATTCGAAGGTTGTCTCCTACTCGATCAATGAATAGTTGGGTTGTTGCTTGATCTATTTGGTATTCTCCAAACATTTCTTTTACGATTTGTCCTATGTTTTTAACTGTGTTGATTTCAGTAATGGTTGCGATTTTTCTACATTGTTTGGTGATTTTTTTTCGTTCGTCTAGTTTTTCTGATGGGATGATAAAAATCAATATTGTGTCTGGGTTTCTGTGTTCTAAGTAGTCTAATAGAAGATCTGTATTTTGTTCTATTAGGCTTTTTTTTGTGGTGGCTGTAAAGATATAACTATTTGTGACGATAATTGCTTTTTTGGAACTAAACATGGATATTGTAGTAGCGTCTTCTAGGATGGTATTTAAGCTGTCGTTTTCTAGGTCGTATTTACTAATGCTATATTCATCGATTTGTTCTTTTTTTAATATTTCTGTACATTTTTTTTCTAGTAGTAATGTTTCTTTTCCGTATATTAAGTAGATCATAAAATGGTGTCCTTTCTTCTAAGTAAGTTTGCGATTCCTAGTGCCAGTGCTCCTAATGAATAGCCCGCTAATACATCACTGAAATAGTGTACTCCGAGGTAGATGCGACTAAATCCAATTCCGATAATAATTATAAAGCAAAGTGGAAGTATGATTATTTTTGGATAGCTTTGTTCTATAAAATAAGTGGTTAAGTAGCCATAGAAGGCAACGGATATAATGGAGTGTCCACTTGGAAAACTATATCCATCAATTGGAATGAGTCTTAATATGTCAGGTCGTTCTCTTCCTATGATTGTTTTTAATAGGATGATAAAGGTAATACTGATAATTAGTAATATGATAAATGGTTTGATTTCTTTTTTGTTGGTTTTGAATAGATATATTGTCCATAATATGGATAATATGATAATGGTTTTGGGTTCTCCTAACATGGTGATGATTTTTAATATATTGGTAAGTGGATTTGTAATTAATATTGATATTTTGTTATAGATCCATGTGTCAATTGGCAGTGTTTGGTTTAATAGAAGTAATGTTGTAATGAGTGCAAAGCAAATGATTGGAATCCATATTTCTTTTTTTTCCCACATTATAACATGTCCTTTTTCTTTAGGATGATGGTGATTAGTATGGAAAGTAAAATAGAGATTCCAAATATTTGTGCGAATGCCCAAGGGTTATGGGCAAGATTTCCAAGTGGGACATTCATTCCTAAGAAGGAAGAAACCATGGTTGGTATTGAAATGACGATGGTTATGGATGTTAGTATTTTCATTACTCTATTTAAGTTGTTGGATATAATTGTTGCATAAGTATCTGATATGGTGCTTAGGATTTCGCGATAGATGTTTGCCATTTCAATTCCTTGTTTGTTTTCTATGATGGCATCTTCTAATAAATCAAGGTCTTCTTCATAGAGTGGGACAATGTTTCCTTTGGATATTTTTTCGAGAACGATGTCGTTACTTTTTAGGGATGTTAAGAAGAATACTAAGCTTTTTTGTAGTCCTAATAAGTAGACCAATTCTTTGTTTTCGGTTGCTTTATATAGTACGTGTTCTTTGGCTTCAATTTCGTTGTTGATCATTTTTAGGTAACTTAAAAATTTTACAGATATTTTCATAAATAGTTGGATTAAAAATCTAGATTTCATATGGGTATAGAAGTCTTTTATGTTTCCTGCTATGAATTCTTCGATTACTTCATTTTTCTTTAATGAGATCGTAATTAAATAGTTATCGTTTGAAAATATGATTCCAAGGGGCATTGTGACATATTTGTTTTTGTGTCGTTTGTCTTCTATGAAAGGGGTGTCTATGACAATGAGTGTTGAATTGCCACTGACTTCAATTCTTGGAAGTTCTTCATCATCTAGTAGTTTAATCATTAGTTGTCTATCTACTTTTGTTTCTTTGTGTATTTGTTCTATTTCTTCTAAAGTAGGATTTGTAAGGTTGATCCAACAGTCTGGTTCAATTGTTTTTAAAGTACATAGTTTGTTTTCTGTATTTGTTTTATAGATTGTTATCATATTTTTCACCTACTCTATTGTATCAAATTTTAGTTTGAAAATCTATGTTTTTTTTGATTTTTATGATTTGTGAAAGTTCAAAAAAAAGTGATATGTGAATCACTTTTAGAAGTTGATTTTTCCATAATGTAGTGTTGCTTGTTTATCAAAGTTTCTTTTTAGAAGTGGTAAATTGATACATAATGCAATTAAAGCAATAAAGATATTTACGATATTTGATAATGATAGTATTACTACGATTACGGTTAGGTAACACCAGTCTTTTACGACTGCTTTTTTGAGTGGTTGTAAGTTTTTTTTTGCAATTTTTTTGCTGTTAAAAATATTATAAAGCCCTATTTTCCCTGCAATATACCATATTAGAATGTTTAATCCAAGTTCAATTGGTGTCATAACAAAATATAATCTTTCTGTAGATACATTATGTAGGGCTGTGTGTTTGATAATTTCGATTGTGATAAATGTGATTAACATTAGTACAAATTGCACTAGAAATACTGTGACACAAAAATAAGCATTTTTAATCGAGACAGCATTTTCTTTTTGTTTTTTCATATTTTTTTCTCTCCTTTTTCTTGTTTTCCAAGCGAGCAGGTACTATTCTAACACAAAATAAAAAGCCTGTCAAATTGGCTTTTTTCGTGGAATTTCAAAATAAAATGTTGTTCCTTTGTTTTTTTCTGAGATGACTCCATAAGGAAATTTGTGTTCTTCTAATATATTTTTTACAATTGATAGGCCTAATCCTGTTCCAATGACGTTTCTTTTGTGTTTTTTTTCGTTTTTATAGTATTTATCCCAAATGTATGGTAGGTCTTCTTTATTAATTCCTTTTCCTGAGTCTTTGATTTCTATTCTAATATGGTCTATATTTTTGATGATATTGATCCATATTGTGTTATCGTTTCCTGTATAGTTGATGGCGTTGTTGATTAAGTTATAAATTACTTGTTCGATTCTTTTTTTGTCTATGGAAACTATGATAGGATCGGTTTCTTGGAATATGAATTGGTAGTTTTCTTTTTCTTTTAAGATGTCATAACGTTTTAAAATTTGTTTTATTAGTTTTGTCAGGTCTGTTTCTTCTTTTGTAAGTGGATAAGCGGTGGATTGGGTTTTGGATAGTTCTAAGATGTCATTGACGAGTATTGTTAAACGGTCTGTTTCTTCAATGATGATGTTTAGGTTCTGTTGTTGTTTTTCTTTGTTTGTGTTTAAATCTCTTGTCATTTCAGCGTATGCTTTAATCATGGTCAATGGTGTTTTTAAGTCATGGGAAACGTTTGCCATTAGGTCTCTTCTTAGTTCTTCTGTTTTGGATAGTTCGTTTTTGGCTTGGTTTAATGTTTTAAATAGTTCTTCAATTTCGGCTATGTCTGTTTTTTTATGTAGTTCAAAATTGTAGTCTCCGTTTGAAATACTATTTGCGGCTTGATTTAGTTCAATGATTGGTGCGGATATTTTTTTGGATATGAAGTAAGCGACGAGACATGACAATAGTAAAACGATAAATGTAACATATACGAGTTGGATTCCAAGAATTTTAGTGGTGGCATCTAGTGGTTCTAACGAGGTTGTGATGAATGCGTATGTTTGATAATCTAGTTTTAGTCCAGAAATTAACATTTTATTTTTGAAGTTTGGATTTGTAATGGTGTAATTGTTTTTTTCTAGTCCGCTTTCCATGAAGGCGATTTGATAATTTCTTGTGTTTTTTTTGTCTCCGATCATACATCCTCGGTTAAAGGAACTAGATAGAAATTCGGAGTCTCCTTTTCTAATGATTTCGATACAAATGCCTTTTTCGTAAGCGATTAGGTTTAAGGTGGATTCGATATCATTATCATTGTAGTTTTTAAGGATACGATTAGCGGTTTCTGTTAGGTCTCTTTTTTTTGACCATTCATAGTAATCATCCATGAAGGCAATTTGAAATAGCCATAGGAAAATTAAGATGATACAAGAAAAAAGGGCTAGATATTTCCATATTTTAATGGTGAGACTATTTTTCTTTAATGACAAATTTATACCCCATTCCTCGAACGGTGACGATTAAGTCACGATATTTTCCTAGATTGTTTCGAAGCATTTTTATGTGTGTATCGATAGTTCTGTCATCTCCAAAAAAATCGTATCCCCAAATTTTACTTAGTAGTTGTTCTCTGGAGAGTGCTACATTTTGGTTTTCTATAAAATATAATAGTAAGTCGTATTCTTTGGGGGTAATGGATAGTTCTTTGCCTTCTAATGTTACGGTGTGTGCTTTTCTGTTTATGGTTAAGTCTTGATATGTATAGATGTCCTCTCCTATTTTGTTATATCGTTTTAATATGGCTTTGATTCTGGCCATTAATTCTTTTGGACTAAATGGTTTTGTCATATAGTCATCAATTCCTAGGTCAAAGCCTGATAGTTTGTCATATTCTTCGTTTCTAGCGGATAATATAATGGTTGGAATTTTGGGTTGCATTTGTTTTAGCATGCTGATTCCGTCTAATTTGGGCATCATAATATCTAAAATGATGCAATCGATGTTTTCTTTTTGAATGATATCTAATGCGGCTTGTCCGTTGTCTGCTTCAAATACGTGGTATCCTTCATGGATTGCGTATTCTTTTACTACTTCACGAATTAATATTTCGTCATCTACGATTAATAAGTTCATTATGGTCACCTCTTATTTTTATTATACAGAAAAATATGTATTTTTGGTGAAAAAAAACCATTTTTATGGTTTTATTTGTTTGTTATTTTTTTAAATTGTTCTTCTGCTTCTTGACTATATCCTTTGATTAGTTTAGGATTTTTCACTCTTAATATTTCCATTACTTTTTTTCTTTCTGTTAAGTTCAAAGCTAGAACGTAAGTAGTTTTGTCTTTAAATTTAATGATTAGTTGGGTTCCTGTTTCGACTAATCCATAGTGTTTTATTTTTTGTTCGTAGGCCCAGAATACTTCGTTTACTTTGTGATAGGTAAATCGGAATCCTTTCATGTCAAAGATATAGTTGTTTGTAATTTTTATATTTTTGTTTTGAAATAGGTATGGTCCATTTTGAAGTTCAAAGCTTGCTTTTTCTATGTTTTCGTCGTTTTTCATCATTTTTCTTTTGTATAGGATTAGTCGTTCTGGTTTTATGATCATTTTGATTCCTTCTATTAGTTTAAATAGTAGTAATATGATGATAATTCCAATGATAATGACTGGAATAATATATGGGAATCCTTCTCCATCGTATTGATTTAACAAATATGGGAAAAACATTCCTTTTGTTTGTTCTTTTGTGATTGTTCCTGATGTTACTGTAAAGCGTTCTATGTAATCATTTTCTATTTTATTTCGTGCGTCTTTGAAGACTTTAGAGTGAAACTTTGTGAAATGTCCAGAAATTTCTCTTTCTCCTGTTTGGTTTAGTAGTTCATCGGCGGTTGTGATGTCTGCAAGTGTTAGAATGACATGTCCTTCTAGGTCGACATCTAGAAATTTTCCTACTACTTTGTTATCTACTACATAGTTATAGGCGACATCGTATATGTTTGTTGTTTTTATTTTGGTAGGTCGTCCTGCTTTCTGACATTTTTGTAGTTCTTTATAGTTGGTTGCGACACAAGTTCCTTGGAATGAGCCAATGATTGGTTTATGTAAAATAATCAGAGGCAATAACATTATTAGAATTAGAATTGCGTATGTAATTGTTTTTGAAATTCCTTTCTTGCGAATTATTTTTTTGAATTCGTTCATATTTATCCCCTTCCATCTGTTCATATTATATCACATTTTTGGAAGAAAAAAAGAAATTATTTTTATAATTTCTTTAAGGCGTTGCGTTTATAAAATCCAGTGGTTCCTGTATCCTTACCAATTTGGTAAGGAAATGATGCGTTTGGGTCAATGGATAATATGGTTCTTTTGTATCCTATGCCCCATGCGATTTTCCCACTTCCATCTTTGCTTGCTCTACCTGGAAGTAATATTTGAATACGGTCTCCTACGGTTAGTTCGTTGTTGTTTATTTTTGTTAAGTCATTTTCACTAACCCATCCTAATCCATTATTTAAGTTATATGGTTTGGTTGCTCCTGGTTTGTTATTGATTTGTGTGATGGTGGCATTGAAGTTTTTTCTGCTTTGTCCTGGACCGTTTCCATAACTGTCTTGATATAGTGTTCCTGTGAATTGTACTGAGTCTCCTATTTTAAATTTTAAAGGTGTAGGTTTATCTAAGTGATTTAAGTTGCGTTCTTTGATGATCGTTGGGTAGTCTTTATAAGCAATATCGCCATCTACAAATCCTTCTATTCCTGGTATGGTTAGTTTTGATGTGTATTGCCACATTCCAAATGGTTTTTGGTAAGTTGGTTTGTTGTTCCACTGAGCTAACCAATGATCGAATTTGTCTAGTTTTGGAGAATCAAGACGATTTACAAACCAATCTAGGTTGGCATAGATTCCTACATAATATCCAGCTTCTTCCATTTTTGTACAGTAATATTCTACAATGTTTACTAATGTTTCGTTTGGAAGTGAGGCTTGAACATCGCTTTCGACATCTAGAAAAACTGGATATTCTAGTTTTTTGTTTTGGATGAGTCTTAGTGTATGTTCAACTTCACTTTGGGCTTCTTCTATGTTGGTTGCATAGCTATATAGGTATACTCCATAAGGAATGTTTTGTTGTTCGCACTTTTCTGTGTTACGTTCAAATTTGCTGTCATCTTGTGTAGTGCGGTTATTTCCATATCCACATCGAATAATCGCAAAGTCAATGTTTTGTTTTGCTTTTTCCCAGTTGATGTTTCCTTGATAGCTGGATACATCGATTCCTTTTGCCATAATATTCCTCCTTTCAGTATGTTATATGAAGTCTGGAGTTTTATAGTTAGCGAAAATGACTAAAAAAAAAGAAGTTTCCTTCTTTTTATGTTGTAGATAGTAAGAATGGTTTTTCTTTGGTTCCAGCTTGGTCTAGGTCGGCATTGGTGATTCTTACATTTGGTTTTAAGTATAAGGTTGGACGGACAAGGTATTCTAGTTTTACATCATTTCCATTTGTGTCTAATCTTATTGCTCCGCTTGTTTTGATTGTATAAGCATAGAGAGGATCGGCATTGTCAGGGGTTAGAGTCCATTGATCTTTGGTACTATCTAATAACCAGTTATTGACTTTGCAGTTTGCTTCCCAGTTCCATATTAGTGTGCTGTCACAAGTGTCTTGCGTGCTATCGGTTGCATAAGCATAGTCAGATGGATACATTAAGGCGATTGCGCCTTGCCATGTGTTTGGGTGACCACTATAAGCGTTTTCACTTCGTTCTAATTCATACATTTTCACTCTTGTGATTTGGGCTGTTGTAGCGCCTCCTAGGTGCCATGTGTAATTGGTATCGATATAGGATTTGCTTGTTTCATCAATTGTGTTTAAATAAGTTTGGTTTAAATATTGTTGGAGAGAACTTGTTGCCCAGTTGTTGGATCCCTTGGTATCCCAAGCCATTGCCCCTATGTTTTCGGAACGAATGATTTTTAGTTGTCCATTAAATATACCTACAACTCTCCATAGTTCATTGTTGAATTTTACGTAATTGTTTGGGTCTAAACCAGTGAGACGTTTGTTTCCACCTTCATCATCAGCGACGGTTCCGTTTTCTCCTACATCGTTTTTTTCGATGACATCTTCTATTTTTATTTCTGCTTCTACTGTGACTGTTTTTTCTGCTTGTGATGTGATTTCTCCTTCTTCTAGTACTGAACATTGGATGATATGCGTTCCAAGTGCTAATGAATTTGTGTTTGTGATTGTTTTTCCGTCTGTTTTGTTTATGCATTTTACTGGTGCATTTGGAACGTTAAAGTATTCTAATACTTCACGATTGGTGTTTGATATAATGTTGACTGGAGTATTTGATTTTACTGCGATTTTTGCTTCTTCTAAGATGCAATTTCCTGTTTCATATTTGATAATTTGTATTTTTGTGTCATTGATGTTTTTTAAAGCACACCATTTTTCGTTGTGAAAAGCCAAGGCAATTTTCCCATTTTTTCGAATGGATATAAAGCCTCCTTTTGGTTTTTCTCCGCTATAGGATAAGGGATTATTGGTTGTTGGTTCAAATGAAAAGTTTTGTCCTGTGATTTCTTCATTATCTAGGATTTGTTCTGTATAAAAGTTTTCTGCGCTTTTCATGATTCCATAAGTACTGTTTTTAAATGCACTTTTTTTTGTTTTCTCTATGATGTTTAGTATGATTGGTACGGTAATTAAAGCAATAAAGGCAAGAATTACAATGACAGCTAATAGTTCTGTTAAGGTAAAAGCTTTATTACATGTTTTTTTCTGTTTCATATTGACTCCTTTACTATAATAGAATTATATCACATTTGAGAAAAAAAAAGAGAAATTTTTATTTTCTCTTAAAAGATTACTATACATATTACAATCAAAGCTAGTATAATTCGATACCACATGAAGAGTTTAAAGTCATGTTTTCGTAAGTATTTTAGTAAAAATTCAATACATAGTAATCCGGCAATGAATGCGACTAGTATTCCTACTATAAATATCATTAGATTAGCTCCTATAATGGTCCAAGTTTCTGATTTTAATAGATGTAGTATTACTGCTCCTAGGACAACTGGTGCGGAAAGGAAGAAGGAAAATTTGGCTGCATCTTCACGATTGATTTTTAGGGTTCTAGCTGTTGCAATGGTTGTTCCACTTCTAGAGAATCCTGGAATTAAAGCAAATACTTGTGAGCAACCGATGATGAGTGCTTGTTTCCAAGTCATTTTTTCTAAGTTGTTGGTTTGTTTTGATTTTTTGTCTGCTAAATAGATGATGATTCCCATAAATGCAAGAGCGCAAGCAATTAATATATAGTTGGTTCTAATGGCATTTTGAATGACATCTTCAAATAGAACGCCAACGATAGCTGCAGGTATTGTTGCGATTACTAAAAACCATAACATTTTTCCTTCTTTGTCTTTGATTCCTTTGGTTAGTCCTGCTCCAATCATTGTGATAAAATCTTTAAAGAAATAAATTCCGATTGCGAGTAAGGTTCCTAGGTGTAGAGCGATATCTAAGCAAAGGGCAACATTATCACTGATTCCATTTCCTATTCCAAATATGTCTCTAAAAATAATTAGATGGGCTGAAGAGGAAATTGGTAAAAATTCTGCGATTCCTTGTATAATTCCTAATATGACTACTTCTAATATTCCCATGTAAACGCCTCCGATCTTATTAATTATATCAGTTTTTTTTATGAATTAGAAGTATTATTTACGTTTAATGGTTTGTTTGGAAATGTTTTGTTGTCAATTAACATTTCGTGCATGTATTCTTCTTCGTTTTTTAGTGCGACTTCTTCAATTCGGTCTACTCTACATTTTTCGGCTTTGATGATGGATAATACTTTATCTGCTGCTGTCTCTATTTGGTCGTTGATTACTACATAGTTGTATTTTGTTACTTCATTAATTTCTTTGTAAGCAATTTTGAATCGTTCTAGAATTTTTTCTTTGGTGTCTGTTCCCCGATTTTCTAGGCGTTTTTTTAGTTCTTGTAATGATGGTGGCATAATGAAGATGCATAATGCTTCTGGTATGATTTTTTTGACGTTCATTGCTCCTGTGATTTCAATTTCTAGGATAACATCTTGTCCTTGATCTAAGTGCTCTTGTATGTATTTTCTAGGTGTTCCATAGTAGTTTCCTGCGTATTCAGCATATTCTAGGAAATAGTTTTCTTCTATTTTTTGTTTGAATTCTTCTTGACTTAAAAAATAGTATGTTTTTCCTTCTTTATCATTACTTCTCATTGGTCTACTGGTAGCGGAAACGGAAACCCATAAGTTGGGATTGTGTTTACACATTTCTTCTATTACTGATCCTTTTCCTGCTCCTGATGGAGCGGAAATGACGATTAAAATTCCTTGTTTTTTTGTTTTGATCATAATTTTTCCTCCTATGTATCACATTATAGCACATTTCTGTTTTATTTAGAATAAGGAAAGTTGTTCTTTTTGTTTGGGAACATATTTTTGGTAGTTTCTGTTAATGTGGTATTTTAATGAGAGGTCATCTAGGAGTTTATATAATTGGGTTTTATATTCTTTATATTTGGTTTTATTATGGTATAGGTTATATAAGGGTTGGTGGTAGTTTGGGTATGTGTTTTTCATAAATTCAAAGAAATATTTTCTGGTGTTTCCTCGTAAGTTTAGGATGCTTGTGATCATGTAGTCAATTTGGCATTGCTCTCCAATTTGGAATATTTTTGTTAGATTGTTTTTTGTTCCTGTAATGTATGGAATGATTGGCATTAGATGCCATCCAACGGTGAGTCCTGCTTGTTTTAATGTTTTGATGGCTTTGATTCTCATTTTTACACTATCTGCTCCTGGTTCTATTTTTTTGGCGAGTTCTTCGTCAAGTGTGGTTATGGTAAAGGCAATTTGAATTCCTGCTACTTGATGTAGTTCTTTTAGTAGTTCTATGTCTCTTAAGATCAGTGTGGATTTGGTGCTGATAATGGCTGGGGTTTTATATTGAATTAATAACTTTAATATTTTCGGCATGATTTTTTGTTCTTTTTCGATTGGTTGATAGCTGTCTGTGATGCCACCGAGGTTGATCACTTCCCTCTTCCAGTTTTTACTTTTTAATTTTTTTTCTAGTTCTTCTACGATGTTTTCTTTGATGTAGATGTTATGAAAGAAGTCCGTGTCGTTTAGATATTGATGAGAGTATCTGGCAAAGCAATAAACGCATTGATGTTGACAGCCACGATAAATGTTTAGGTCCCAATGATATGGAAGAAAACTGCTGATTTTATTGAGGGCGCTTTTGCACGTTATCAATTTGTATTTCATAAGGATCACCATTTTTATTATATAACAAACAAATGTTTGACACAATGTTTTTTGACTATTTTTTCTTTTTCCTGTATGATGAAAAAAGAAGTGAGTTGATTTTGATGGTTCAAAAAAGTGTGGATGCAACAACTTTGTTAATTCGTGGAATTTTGTTGATTGGTTTGGGAATTTGTTTGTTTTTTGTGAATCAATTTACGTTACGTTTTTTGCTTTTTTTGTTAGGGATTTTAACTGTTTTGTCTGCTTGTTATTCGTTGTTTTGTTGTTTGTTTCAAAAAAAAAGGGTCTTATTTGTTGATGGAATTGGAGATTTATTGATTGGAAGTTTTATTTTATGTTTTACTGATTTTATTTTGCATTCTTTTGCGATTTGTTTTGGTTTTTATTTGTTGTTACACATTGTGATTAGTTGTATTGAGTATTTTTTATATCGGAGAAATTATTATAAGGGTCGACTTCGTATTATTGTTCATATTCTGTTTCAGTTGTTTTTTTTGATTCCTCTATTGTTTAATTTGGAACAAAATATTCCTGTGATTTCTATGATATTAGGGATTTATTTGATTGTGTTAGGTATTACTCGTTTGACTGATTTTTTGACGGTGTTGATTCCTAAGCGAACTACGGATAAAATTAAACAACAAATTCAAATTCCTCTTCCTGTTTTTTTAAATGCTTTTATTCCAAAGAAATTGGTTACACTTGTTAATGAAATGTTAGAGGTTGAACAAGATACTAAACATTTTGATGAGAAAAGTTTGTCTTTTGTTCCAGATTTGTTTGTGTTAATACATTTGGCGGATCATGGTAGTGCGAAAATGGGACATATGGAAATTGCGTTTGAGGGTCAAGTGTATTCTTATGGAAATTATGATATGCATTCTCGTAGTTTTTTTGATATGATTGGTGATGGTGTTGTGTTGGTTGCCAATCAGGAGGATTATATTCGTTATGTGGTAACAAAAAAAGACCGATATGTGATTGAGTTTGGTCTTTGTTTAACTTCTAAGGAACGATTGGTTATTAAGAAGCAGTTAGAGTGTTTAATTCATACAGATACTGAGCCTTATTATCCTGATTTGCAGTTGTCAGAGTTGGGTTTACTTCCTAAGGATGAATACCATGATATGTCTAGTGAAATATATGCGTTTGCTTCTGGACGGTTTTATAAGATTTTAAAGGGAAAGTATAAAAAGTTTTTTGTTTTAAAAACGAATTGTGCGATGGTGGCACAGTTTGTATTAAGTTCTATTGGAAAGCAAATTTTAGTCGTAAATGGTATTATTACTCCTGGTGCCTATTATGATTATTTGAATGATCGTTTTAAGTTGAAAAATACCAATGTTGTTTCTAGAAAAGTTTATACGAAGGATGATTTTTAGTTTGCTACTCTATGATGAATTTCTGGTGTTGCATTTGTAATTCTTTCGAATGTGTATCCGTTTTGTTTTCCATAATGAATGATGTTTTTAATTGCGTTTAGTGTTTTGTAGTTGCCACTGAAGTCGTGCATTAAAATGACATTGTTTTTGTTTCCGAGTCCATTTATGACATTTTGGTATACTTGTTCTGCGGTTCTTGCTTCTCCTGAGTCTCCACTTCCGATATTCCAATCAAAGTAATGATATCCTTTTTCTTTGGCTTCTCTCGCTAAGGTAGACATGATTCCAGGGGTGAAGCGACTTACTGTGTTGGATCCTCCTCCAGGGAAACGGATGATGGTTGGTTTTACTCCAGTTAGAGATTTTACTTTTTGTTCTATTATGGATAAATCTGTCCAAAAGGCTTCAGATGATGAGTAAATATAGCGATAGTTATGGCTTGATCCATGCAAAGCTACTGTGTGTCCTTCGTTGTGTTCTCTTTGAATGAGATAATCTAAGTTCGATCCATGGTTTAAAACGAAGAATGTGGCTTTTACGTTTTCTTCTTTTAATATGTCTAATAATGCTGGTGTGATGTTGGCGCTTGGTCCATCATCGAATGTAAGATAAATTACCTTTCCGTTGGTTGGTTTCGGTTTTGGTTTTGGCATGACTATAATGGATCTTGATGTGGAAACGCTGTTGCCTGCTTCATCGGTTACTTCATAAGTGAGTTGATAGCTTCCTACTTTGTTTGTGTTTACATTTCCAATTATTTTTACTTGATTTGTGATGTCTCCATTACAGTTATCTGTTGCTTGATATCCTGGTTCTTTGTAGGTTCCTCCTTGATAAAGGGAGTATGCATTTCCTCCTGTTAGTGTGATAGTTGGTGCTACTGTGTCTTGGTATTCTATTTTTCTTTTGATTTCTTTTTTGTTTCCGGCTTTATCTGATACGGAATATAAAATGAAATCTTTTTCTTTTGTGATCAGTACTTGTTTGGTAATGTCACCATCATAGTTATCAATACTTAAAAATCCTTCTTCTTCATATTCTTTGTTTGGACAAACAATAGCTGGGTTTTGACCTTTTAGTTCAATATTTGGTTCGATTCGGTCTTCAACGGTGATATGGCGTATTATTTTGTATTCTTTTTTCTTTTCTTTTATAGAATAAGTAATGGTATAAGTTCCAGTTTTTTTGTTGTTGACTTTGTTTGTTATTTTAATTTGGTCTGTGATGTCAAAGTATCCTTTAAAGGCATGGTATCCCGGTTCTTTATATATTTCATTTAATGCAATTTTCATATCTCCTTTGTTTAGAATGATTTTGGGAGTTAGATTTGAAAGGATAATTATCCCAAAATCGATTATCAATAATAAAATGGATATTATCAATAACCATTTTTCACTTCTGTTCATATAATCACCATACTTACTTCTTATATTCATCTAGAAAAGAATGTTTTTTTCCATCTTTTCGATAAGCGATAATGGCATCTAGGTTTACATTTTCGATACTTTTAAAAATGTTGATGTCTACGTAATCACTTTTTTTTCTCATTTCTTTGATGAGGTTTTTCATTTCTAGTCGTTTGGACATGTTTGGGTCTTCTTTTTCTGTGTGTTCTGTGAAACGACAGGCACAGTTTAGGAATTTTAGGTTGTTGGTATTTTTAAATGCGATGATATCTTGTTCTTTGACGTAATAAAGAGGTCTAATTAGTTCCATTTCTTCAAAGTTGGTACTATGGAGTTTGGGCATCATGGTTTTGATTTCTCCGCTATAAAACATAGAAAGTAGGACTGTTTCGATTACATCATCAAAGTGATGTCCAAGGGCAATTTTGTTGCAATTTAGTTCTTTTGCTTTACTATATAAGAATCCTCTTCTCATTCTAGCGCATAGATAACATGGATTTCCTTCTGTTAAAGAGCTTACTGATTCAAAGATGTTGCTTTCAAATATGGTAATAGGAATGTTCATTTTTTTGGCATTTTCTATTATGAGTGCTCTATTATTTTTATTATATCCAGGATCCATTACAATAAACTCTAAATCAAAGTTTATTTTGCCATGTCGTTTTAGTTCTTGCATGCATTTGGCAAGTAAAAAGGAGTCTTTTCCTCCAGAGATACAGACGGCGATTCGATCGTTTTCTTCAATCATTTGATAGTCAGTTACAGCTCGTACAAATCTTCCCCATATTTTTTTTCGGTATTTTTTGATGATGCTTTTTTCTATTTCTTTATATTCTTCCATGTTTACTCCTAACAACTCTCATCGCATACATCGCCTAATACTTTGTGCATGTAATCACTATAAATGGATGAGAGCCCTTGTTCTTGTTTTTTGTTTAGTTTTGTGTTTGGGTCTTTTTGCGAGTCTACTGTTCCAGTATGTATTCCTAATATTTTTCCGTCTTTTACGAAAATGACGGTTGGAAAGTAGATACGTTTGATGGATTCGTCACCTAGTTCTTTGTAGGAAGGTAAAACGTCTTTTAAAGCGTTTATTAATTCGTAATATTCTTTTGTTCCTTCTTTATCTGTGATGATTTTTCCTTCTTCTAAGTGTCTTTCATCTCTGATTTCTTTGGCGTTATAGTAATAGATTTTGTCGATTCCTACCATATTGGCGGTATTTAATAGTGTTGGAACAGCTGATTTACACCATGGACATTCTGGGTATCCGAAATAGATGATTCCTGTTTTTTTTAGAACGGATAAGATTTCTTTTGGGTTAGAATATACGATGGCGTTGTCTTCTGGAATTTCTATTTTATATTCTTGTTTAAATTTTAAAGCGTCTGTTATTGGTTCTTTTTGTTTGTTACAACCACTTAGGCTGATGGCCAACAAAGATAGAAATATGATTGTTATTTTTTTCACTTTATCACCTGCTACATCTATTTCTCATTATACTGAAATATCTATATTTGGTCAAGAAAAAAATAGGTTTTACCTATTTTCGTTGATCCAATTTTCTAATGCACTAGCAGGCATGAATCCATGTTCTGTTGCTATTATTTCCCCATTTTTGAATAGTACTAATGTTGGTACGCTCATAATGGCGAATTCTTTTGATAAGTTTGGATTTTGATCGACATCAATTTTTACAATTTTCATGTCATCACGAGAAGATGCGATGTCTTCTAATATGGGTGCTAACATTTTACAAGGTCCACACCAAGTGGCATAAAAGTCTACTAATACGAGTTCATTATTAATTAGTGTTTTAAAGTCTTGTTCGTTTCCATGAATGATTTCCATGTTATCCCTCTTTTCTATATTTGTTTCGTACACTATCTATATTATCAATAACTAATTTGTTTTTTTGGACTAATTTGTCGACTGAGTCAATTGTGATGATATTATATTTTAGAAATAAGTCTAGTGTTTCTAAGTTAAATTGGTTAGCACTTGTATTGGATTCGTATTTTTTCTTTAGATCTGTGAATTCATCAAATACTTTTAAACTATCTTCTACCATGCTTGATAGGATTGGTGTTGATTTTAATATGTTTTTTCCTAGTTTAGAGTCATTGATGGCTGGTATATGGAATACTGGTAACATAAGAACATAAAGTATGATAAATGTGATGATAAAGTATTCGATTACACCAATGATTGCTCCTAATATTTTTGATGGTATTCCGAGGACAATGGTTGCTTTTAATATGGCTTCAAAAAATGTTGTTGCTAGTAAAATGAGTTTGAATGCAATCATCAGTATTGAAAAGACAATTAAGAATGCAATAATTTCGTATAATGCGATGTTTAATACGGTTACTCCTTTTAAGATGCCTCCAAATTTAAAAAATGGTAGGTGTTCATATAAGAATATGGATACTGGATTTTTTAGTAAAAATGAAAGTATCACAACTAGTATTAAACCAACACATGAAACAAGTTGTTTTAGTGCTCCTCTTTTAAAGCCTAAGGCTGCTCCTGATAAAATAAATATAATGATGATTATATCAATCCAGTTCAATTTGATCATTCCTTTCTATTAAAATTATATTATAATTTTGTCTAAAAAGAAAGAATTTTTTTTGGTTATGTGGTAAAATGTAGGTATGGAGGCTAGATTATGACAATTACATTAAAGGTGAGCGACAATACAAGGGAGAAAATGATTGAATATTTCGAAGATAAACGTCGGGCTAAAACTCCTCCCTATGCGGTTTTTCAGGCGGAAGAAGCGGATACGGTTGTTACGTTATATGAGTCTGGTAAAGTGGTTTTTCAAGGAGTTAGTGCGGATATTGATGCTGCTATGTGGAAAGAGATGGAGCAAAGTTTGAATCCGACTAAAAAGGTTGAAATGAGTAATAGTGAGCAGAAAAAGGAAAAGAAAGAAGTGATTGTGGATCCTAAGATTTATCATTCTACTTCAATTGGTTCTGATGAGGTTGGAACGGGAGATTATTTTGGACCTATTGTTGTAACGGCTGCTTATGTTCCGAAAGAAGAGATTCCTTTTTTGGAGAGCTTGGGTGTGAAGGATTCTAAGAAATTGACAGATACGATGATTATGGATATTGTTCCTGAGTTAATTAAAAGGATCCCATATCATAGTATTGTTCTTTCAAATCGTGAGTATAATGATCGTTATAATGATGATATTAATATGAATAAGATTAAGGCAATTATGCATAATAAAGCGCTTGGTATTATGAAGCAAAAGTGTCCTTCTTATGATTATATTGTGGTGGATCAATTTGCGGTTCCTGGTGTTTATTATCATTATTTGAAGGGATTACCAAGTGTTGTTCGTGATATTACTTTTTTGACAAAGGGTGAAGATAAAAATTTGGCAGTCGCTTGTGCTTCTTTAATTAGTCGTTATATTTTTATTAGAGAATTTGATAAGCTTGGGGAGTCATTGGGGGTGTTTTTACCAAAAGGTGCTTCTCATGAGGTTGATCTTATGGGGATGAAGATTGTTGATAAGTATGGTTTTGATCGATTACGTGAATGTGCGAAATTAAATTTTAAAAATACGGAAAAAATTCGCTCTTTGGTAAAAGAAAAATAAAAGGTAGGCTTTTATTTTTTTGGGTGTAATATGTTTTGTAGTTGGTATTGTCTTGCACGTTTTTTTTGTTCTAGTTTTCTTGTAACCTCTTCTATTTCTTGTTGTTCTCTTTTGGCATAGTTTTCTTTGATTTGATCAATTCGTTCTGATAGAAATTGCCCAATAAATTCTTCTAGTATTTCTTCTGGAATTTTATTGGTATGATGTTTGATTCTGTAAGCAATGATTTGTTCTATCAATGGTTCTATGTATGTGAATTGTTTTAATTCAATAGTTGAATATACGGTACTTCCAAAACTCTTATAAAATCTAATGGTTGGTTGTTTGTCTTTTTGTAATATGAGTATGTCATTTCGGTTCTTGAAATCATCTTTTAAATAATGTTTTTTTGTGATTTCTTCTGGTATTATAAGCACCGCCATATTAGTGATGGATATGTTTTGCATGGTTGTATCATGCCATGCGGTTTGATAACAATATGGAATACCTTCATAGCTTGAGATGATGCGCGCTAAAGTGTTTCCGAATTGATCTGTATTGAAAAGAGAATATTGTACGATTTGTTCGCATCTTTTTACTTGATCTTGTGTAGTCATAATTTGTTTCCCCCTAAGTTTAGTCCATTACTTTATATTGATATTGACTATTTTTTTCTGTAATTTTAATGTTTAGATTTCCATCGAATGGTTGTTTTGTTTTTGGATTTTCGATATCGATTGTAATATATCCTCCTGTTTTTAAGGTATCTAATGTAATGTTGATACTTCCTCCATTAACTGGTAGTTCTGTAATGTGATCAGCAGACCAAGATTTTGCGCTTTCTACGATGGTTGATAATTGGGCTTGATATAGGGTCTCATTACTGTTTTTTACGGTTTTGTCTATGGCTGGAATGATTAAAAGTGCTAGTAAGCCTAGTATGGTAATGACTCCTAATAGTTCTGCTAATGTGAATCCATTTCTTTTTTTCATGTCTGACTCTCCTATTCCCAATTACTATTATAAACGATTCTTTTTTTTTTTTCAATCCTATATTAATAAGAGGTTGTTCTTGTTCTGTGATATGGTTTCCAGTCTTTGGTTTTATGTTGTCCAAATGACCATACAAGATCGTTGATTTCGATGGCTGCTCTATTTGTTTTTTGTTTGATTCTGTTGATTGCTGTAATCATGCAGGCTCTAATTTCTGTTTCACATATGGAGTTTTCTTTTAGTTCTTGTTTTTGATCTACTAAGTGTGCTAGTTCTTCATCGTATATGAGAATTCCTAGTTCTCTTAGAACCTGAGGTATTTTATAGTCTGCACATCCTACGATGTTAGAATAGTCTGTTTTGATGTGTTCTTTTTGTTCTCTAATTTGTAATATGTCTGATGTTACTAATTGGGCAAGTTTATAAAAATAAATGGTTTTGTTGTTATAGGTTCTTTTGTCTTCAAAACTTGGAAAGTAAGTTGTAATGATTTGAAATAGTTCTATGTCTGTTGTTGCATCTTTTATGTGTTCATAAAAGTTCCTATTCATTTTTTTGTTGATAATTTGACTGATTTCTTTTACAGTTTGGTATCTTTCTTTTAAGAGTGGGATTTCTGTATTTCCTTGATAGGCTTTTTGAAATTCTTCATAAGTGATTTTTTCAAAGTCTAAGTGACCTTTTTGGTTTCTTAGGTTTATGAGCGCATAAATTTGGGCAAATGCTCCATCTATTGGTCCTTCCTTTGTTTCTATGGTCCATTTTGGTTCTCCCCAAAATGAATAGTCGATGGATCCAAAGATGATTAAGAAATGTACAATTTCTTCTATTTTTAGGTCAAGCATTCCATATGGGTTCGATGAAAGCCAATGTTCTATTTTTTTGTTTTTGATTTTTTCGATAAATTGATCTATTTTTTGATCGTCAATGGTAATATGTTTGGCATTATTGCTTACGTATTCACATGTTTCTAAGATTTGTTCAAATGGATTTTTCATATGTATCACCACTTTTATGATATCAAATTTGTAAGAAAAAATCTACTTATGTGCGAAAAAAACACTATAAAATTCTATAATGTTTTTACAAATTGTTTGGCTTGTTCTACTACTTGAGCGATTTCATGTTGGTGGGGATCTGAAGATAATGGTTGATCTATGGTAGCATCTATTTCACAATGAATGTTTTTGTCTTTTTTACTTACAGAAATATTATTTGAATGATAGGACCAATTGTCATGAAATACGGTAATGGTTTGATTTCCTTTTTGCATGGTAAATCGATCTATCATTGTATTTATGGATATTGAACTAATTCTTTGATTGGCTTTTTCGATGGATAAGTTGAATGATGGGTATTGATCTGTAGAAAGTCCTGATATTTCTTTGATTTTTTGATATATTTCACTGATGTTTGCTGGAAATGTTAAGTTTAGAAAGTATTTTATTAATTCGTCTTCATTTTCTAATCTAAATATTTCTGGATCACAGTTTCCTACTCTATTTACAATGAAACTAAATCGATTATCTTTACTTTTTATTTGAAATTCGATGTGTGAAGAATAAAGGCGTTGATCACATATGTTTCCAGTTTCTGGATTTTTTATTTGTCTTGCATATAAAGATAGTTCCATTGGTTTTTCTGTTGTTGCTTCTAGGTAGTTGAAGTTTTTTGTTTCTGTAGGACTTTTGATAGAAAGTGTGGAGTATGGAATTCCACGAAAGTAATAAAGTCCTAATTTTATATTGATTTTTTGGTTTTTATTTTTTAGTTCACAAGTCACAGAAAAATCGTTTTTTCGAAAGTTGGTTAGTATACAAGTTTCATTGGAATCGATTCCAGCTTGTTTTAGTATTTGACCAAATATTTTTTGGATATTTTTTATTTGTAATATTTTTTTTGATATGTGAAAATGGTCTAATGTGGGTATGATTCCTAACCATTTTCCGAGCGCTATTGTTATTTTAAAGTTTTCAAAAATAATTTGGGGTAATTCGTTTTGTTCCATGTTGTCCTCCTATGAATTCTTTTTCCCTTTTATATCTCCTATTTTTTCACTAATATCTTGACCAAAAAATTTGTAGGTTGTAATTAAAATAATGGAAAGTGGTAGCGCTAAAATGATCCCTGTCATTCCCCATAATATTCCTCCTGCGAATACTGCAAATATAGTTACAATTGGATGAAGTTCGTTTGATTTTCCGTATACCATTGGGTTGATCAAATAACCATCTACATTGGATAGTACAAAGAAGGCAATACATGTTTTAATGAATAGTGCTGGATTGATGACAAAGGCAGTAATGGCTGCTATGATGTTGGTAATGATTCCTCCAAAGTATGGGATTAAGTTCCCTAAGGCAGCTAACACACCTAATAAGATTGCGTTTGGATGGCCTATGACAAAAAAGGCAAAAGAGTATTCAAAGAAGCTAATTACTACGATTTTAAGAAATCCTTTTAAGTAATTCTGCATTTCGTTATCTAATCTTCTAATATATAGATAAGGTCGATTTCCTTTTCTTTGTACATATTTTTTGACATGTGCTCTTATTTGTTCCATATCTGCTAATAAGTAGATTGCGGCTGCAAATGCGATAAAGATAAATGATATGTAATTGATGGATACTCCAATGGCGTTTATGGCTCCATCTGAAACATATTTTCCAAGTTTTAAAATAATGTCATTGAATATTTCTGAAAGTGAAGTTTGGATGTCTCCTAAATCGATATTGTAATTGGTTGTGATTTCTTTACAGAAAGCGATGATACTATTAAATAAACTGGATAGTTGATTAAATAGCATTGGTCCTACTAAAACAGATAGGATGACAATTGTTCCAATTAGAACACCTAGTATTAAGAAAATACCAATTCCTTTTGGAATTTTTTTCTTTTGTAAAAATTTTAATATTGGATATAGTGCATAAGCGACTACGAAGGCAACGAAGAAAGGCGCGATGATTTTAATAATGGTGTTTACGACTCCTCCCCATAAGTTGCCTGTTTGATATATTAAAAATACAATTAATGTTATGAGTGTTAAATTAATTAATTTAAAATCAGGTTTATTTTTTAACATGTTTTTCCCCTACTTTCCATGATAATGGTAATTGGTCCATCGTTTAAGAGTTCTACTTCCATATGAGCTCCAAAAATGCCTGTTTCTACGGTTACAAATTCGGATAGTTTTTGATTCCATAGTTGGTATAGTTGTTCTGCTTCTTCTTTTTTTAGTGCTTCTACATAGCTTGGTCTTCTTCCTTTTTTTGTGTCTGCATAAAGGGTAAATTGAGAAACACTTAAGATGCTTCCGTTTACATCTAGTAGTGATTTGTTTTGTAATCCTTTTTCGTCATCAAAGATTCTTAGATGTATTACTTTATCAATTAAGTAGTTTATGTCTTCTATGGTATCACCATTGGTAAAGCCTACTAGAATGAGTAATCCGGTATCGATTTTTCCTACTATTTTTTTTTCTACAGTAACGCTTGCTTTTTTACTTCTACTAATGACTAGTTTCATTTTAGTAATCTTTCTACTGAGATGATGTCATTCATCATTTCTAATTCATGAATGAATTTCGCTAGTGTTTCTTTGTTTTCTACTAAAATGGTTAATTCATATATAGAAGCGTTAATACTGTTGATGCTTTTGATGTTGATATTCGAATTGGTTGTTTTGGAAATGATTTCTAATAATAAGTCATGACCTTTTTCGATATGTATTAATAAGCTGGTTGGATATTTTTTGGAGATATTTGTATTCCATTTTACACTGATTGTACGTTCTTCTAATTCGCTTACGTTTGGACATACCATACGGTGTACTGAGATTCCATATCCTTTTGTAATATAGCCAATGATTCGATCATTTGGGACTGGTTTACAACAAGAAGCAACATTTACTTTGATGTCATCGATTCCATCTACTAGAATGTCGTTTTTTACGTTTGGTGTTTTAACTTCTTTGTTTTGGACATTTTCTAAAATGAGTTCTTGTTTGGTTTTGTTTTTACTGTATATGATATTTAAAACAGTGTTTGGGGTGATTTTCCCTATTCCAACATTTACGAATAATTCTTCTAAGTTGTTATATTTTAATTCTTTTAACAGTTTTTCTACGTTTTCGTTTGAGAAAAATTCGGTGATAGAAAGTTTTTTCTTTCTAAGTTCTTTATTGATCATTTCTTCTCCTTCTTTAGAGGAGTTTTTCTTTTCGATTCGACTGAAAAAAGATTTGATTTTATTTTTGGCTCCTGTTGTTTTGGCGATTTTGATCCATTCTCTACTTGGTGTTGCAGTACTGTTGGTATTGATTTTTAGGATGTCGTTGTCTTGTAATTCGTAGTCTAATGGAACGATGGTTCCGTTAACGATTGCTCCAACCATTTTGTTTCCTACGTCGCTATGTACTTTATAAGCAAAGTCAATTGGTGTACTTCCCATTGGAAGCTCTATGACATCTCCTTTTGGGGTAAATACATAAACACTATCTTTTAGGACATCATCTTGAACGCTTTTTACGAAGGCTTCAGCGTTTTCTTCGTCGTTTTTTAGTTCCATAATGGCTTTAAAGATTTGAAGTTTTTGTTCCATTGTATTTTGCATGTTGGCTTTGACACTGCCTTTTTCTTTGTATGACCAATGGGCAGCGATTCCGTTTTCAGCAATTTGATCCATTTCATAGGTTCTGATTTGGATTTCATATAATTGTCCATCGACTCCAAATACGGTTGTATGTAATGATTGATACATGTTGGTTTTTGGCATGGCAATGTAGTCTTTGAAACGGTTTGGGATTGGTCTATATTTTGAATGGATGACTCCTAGTGCTTGATAACATTCTGCTTCGGTGTTTACGAATACACGTAAAGCGAGTAAGTCATAGATTTCACTAAATCGTCTTCCTTTGTCTAATTTTTTATAGATGCTATAGATGCTTTTGCTTCTACCTTTGATTTCGTGTTTGATGTTTTGGTTGTCTAATAATGAAGAGACTTTTGAAACCATTTCGGATACGTTTCTATCTCGTTCTTGTTTGGTTTGATTGAGTTGTTCTACGATAGAAAAATAGATTTCTGGTTTATAATATCGAAGGGATAAGTCTTCTAATTCACTTTTGATTTTATTCATTCCTAGTCTACCTGCTATAGGGGTTAAGATATCTAGTGTTTCTTTGGCTTTAGCTTTTTGTTTTTTTTCAGGAATGATCCAGATGGTTCTTAGGTTATGAAGACGGTCTGCAAGTTTGATAATGATTACCCTGACATCTTCACACAGTCCTACTAGTATTTTTCTATGGTTGAATGTGGTTGCTTCACTGTCTCCAGAGAAGTTTAGTTTGTTGATTTTTGTTACTCCATCTACTAGGTTTACGATTTCGTTTCCAAATTCTTTTGTTAGTTCTTCTTTGGTGACATCACAGTCTTCTAAGACGTCATGTAAAAGTCCTCCACATAATGTTGCTGCGTCTGCTTTTATGGAAGTTAAGATTAGGGCAACATTTAAAGGATGGGTAATATAATCTTCTCCTGTTAATCTTTTGACTCCATAGTGCATTTTATTTGCATATTGATAGGCTTTTTCAATTAGTTTTAATTCTTGTTCATTTTTAATATATGTTTTTATAGTTTGATTTAATTCTTCAAATGTTAAGTTTGGATTGTCTTTTCTCATTTGTAACACCCCTCTTTAAGAAGAGAAAAGAGAAACAAGTCTCTTTATTCTTCATACCATTTCTTTTTTTCTGGTTTTCCTATTTCTTTTTTTTCTAGTTGATACCATAGTCCACTGGCGATAAATACGGATGAGAATATTCCATATACGAGTCCAAATAGAAGTGCGAGATTAAAGTTGAATATTTCATGTGATCCAAGTACGATTAATGATACGACTGGAATTAGTGTTGTAATGGTTGTAATAATACTACGCATAAATGTTTGTCTTAAACTTAAGTTGACAATTTCTTTTAGTTGTTCTTCGTTTTTGATATTCTTTTTTCCTTTTTTCTTTATGTTTTCTTTGATTCTATCAAATGTAACAATGGTATCGTTGATTGCATAACCGATGATTGAAAGAATTGCTGCAATAAAGATACTAGATACTTCCAATCTTAAAATGCTGAATAGTGAAATGATTACGAATACATCGATCAATATGGCAAGGATTCCACTGATTGCGTAATGGAATGTGAATCGGAAGGCCATATAGAGAATGATTCCGATCATTGCTAGCAATACAGAGATTACTGCATTTTTAACGAGTTCTTGTTTTACTACGTTTGATACTACTCCGATTTCTGTTTTTGCTTTGTATTTTTCTTTGAAGTATTTTTCAGTTTGCGCTACTTTGTCTTTGTCTAATGTGTCTGTGATTTTGATCATGGTAGAGTCATCGTTTAATGTTTCAATATGATCCAGTTTTAGTTTGAGTTCTTTTATATCATTTGTTAATGTTTTTTCATCTAGTTTTTGGTTGGTTGTTAATGTAATTGAGGATCCTCCTTTAAAGTCTATTCCAAGTTTTAGTCCTTTGATTCCGATAAAGGCAGTTCCTAGAATGATTATAATGATACTTACTAGGAAGTACCATTTTCTTCCCCTTACAAAGTCTATTTTTGAAAATGGCATTGATTTGATTCTTTCTTCTTTGTCTTTTGTGATTTTTTTAGGGTTGATTCCGATGAAAAATTTTAGTTTGTCATCAAAGAATTTTGTTTTGACGAATATTTTTAGTAATGTTCTACTTAGGAATACCATAATTAACATAGTAACACAGATACTTATGATTAACATGGTTGCGAATCCTTTGATACTACTTTCTCCAAATATGAATAGTATAATGGCTACGAGTAGTGTTGTTAAGTTGGAATCAAAAATGGTCCAAAAGGAGTTTTTGTTTCCGTTTTTAAAGGCAGTTTGTAGGTTGTTTCCTTCATATAGTTCGTCTTTGATTCTAGAAAAGTTTAGTACTGATGCGTCTACTGCCATTCCAATTCCAATGACAAGTGCTGCGATTCCTGGTAATGTGAGAACCCCTCCGATTACCCAGAATATTAAGAATGTAATGAGTGTATAGAATAGTATTCCAATACTAGATATGATTCCTGCAAAGCGGTAGATTATGATCATGAAAAGCATGATAAGTACGATTCCTACGATTCCTGCTAGAAATGTTTTTTCGAGTGAGTTTTCACCAAATGATGCTTCTACTGTTTTTGATGAGATTTCTTCTAGTTTGGTTGGTAGACTTCCTGAGTTGATTAGTTCTACTAGGTTGGTTACTTGTTCTAATGTGAAGTCTCCTTGAATGATAACGTCACTTGCGAATCCTTGACTTACGGTTGCAGCGGATAAGCATTTTGATGCACTTAGGCTTCCACATCTATTTTGTTCGTTTGCAAATGAGTCTGTTTCTTCATAGTCTAACCAAATGACAAGTCTTTTGTCTTGCATTTCGCTTACTTTTTTGGTCATTTTAAAGAATTTGTCTTTATCTTTGACACTGAGTGCGACTGCTGGTCTACCTTCACTATCTTCTCCAACTTTAGCTCCTCCACTTTTTAAGACATCGGCTGTCATAAGTAAGTTGTCGTTTGTATCTCTGAATGTTAAACTAGCAGCTTTGCTTAGAGTTTCTCTTGCTTGTTCTTGGTTGGTAACTCCTGCTAATTGAACACGAATTTTGTCTTCTCCTTCGACGGTGATATTTGGTTCACTTACACCTAGGACATCAATTCGTTTCCCAATTGTTTTATAGGTACTTGTGACCATATCTTTGGATACTTTTTTTCCATCAATACTTTTTACTTGATATAATACTTCAAATCCTCCTTGTAGGTCTAATCCGAAGTTTAGACTGTTTAATAGTGGTTTGAATGTAAATCCTACTGCGATTGAAATGATGATTAATATTAAGAACTTTCCAATCACGTTTCCTTTTTTCTTCATGTTTAATCCCTCTCTTTAAAATATTTTGTTCTTTCTCTTCGATTTAATTTTGTTTTTAAGTAGTCATCAATGAATATGGATTCACTGTTTAAAATGTCATCTACCATTTGATATAGTGACAGTCCTTGATCATGAGTCCATTTTTTTTGTTTTAAGTAATTCCAGATGTCTTCTTCTCGGATATATGCGTATCCGCTTCTTTTCATTTCTTCTCTTTTGGTTATCAAAGCAGGCTTGACTCTTTCGTACAACTCCTCTTCGGTTTTAAAGTCTTCTGTCATCGCTTTCCTCCTAAAATTAAATCATATACATTCATTATATATCAAAAGTGAAATTCCTTCAACGGAAAATTGATATTTTGTTGCGAAAAAAGGAGATATTTGATAGTTTTATTGGGAGAAAAGAAAAAAACTGAAGTTTTTATAATTTCAGTTTTACTTTGTTTAGAAAATGTTTTTTGTTTAAAGTTTTATTGTTTTTGGCCAAGCATTGCTATTCGAAAAATATGAGTAGCATGGGCACCACCATCAATGACATCGAAATAAAATATTCCTAAGTTACATGCTGTTGTTATATTTGTGGCTTTATAATTGTCATAATATTTTGGTTCTGGTAGACTGTTAAAACCAGAGGCACTTATAGTATTATTATATCCCCCATTACGAATTCTTACGCTCCTCCACTCATGTCATATACTCCGTATATTGTTCCTGTTGTACTTGTTCCTGTTCCTTCTAAATTGGTACTTTTTCATATATAATCAACGATATTTCTTTTGGCAATCAATGCGTTTTGCTCTCCTGTTAGATTATATCTATTTTTCATAAATTATTTGACCACTTCATATTTGTATTTGTTATTTGTATTGGTAATTTTTATTTGTAAGTTGCTATCAAATGGTTCTCCTGTTTTTGGGTTTTTAATGTCCCAACCAATATAACCATCTTGTTGGATTTTTGATAGTGGTATGGTTTTAGATTCATTTTTTTCTGGCAATTCACCTATATGATCTGTTCCCCACATCTGAGCTGAAGATTCAATCGATTTTATTTGTGAATCATAAAGTTCGTTATTTCCTTCTTTTAGATGTTTATCTACGGTTGGAATTGCAATTAAAGCAAGTATTGCAAGTATTGTAATGACTCCTAATAGTTCTGCTAAAGTAAAGCCTTTTTCTTTCATAGTATCACCTACTATTTATCTTACAACGTTTTTTTTTTTTAGTCAATCTTTGGACTAAGATAATTTTTATTTTCATAAATTAGATATAGGATAAGGTGAGTGTATGAAAAATAAGTTGATTCAATCTACTATTATTTTATTGATTGGCGGTTTTGTTACAAAAATTTTAGGTATGGTTATTAAAATTGTGATGACTCGTTTTATGGGAACGGAAGGTATTGGCATTTATATGTTGTTATTACCTACTTTTATGTTATTCATTGCTCTGGCACAGCTGGGGTTTCCAATTGCGATTAGTAAGTTGGTTGCGGATAATCATCATAATAATAAAAATTTGGTTTTTTCCGCGCTCCCTATTTCTATGGTGATTAATGTTGGAATTATTATTTTTTTGTTTTTTTCTTCTCATTTTATTGCGGACCATCTTTTACATGAAAGTAAGTGTTTTTATGGGTTACTTTGTATGGGATTTGTTCTTCCTTTTATTAGTATTTCTAGTATTTTGAGGGGGTATTTTTTTGGGAAAGAAAGAATGGTTCCTCATGTGATTTCTAATGTTACTGAAGATGTAATTCGTCTCATTATTTTGTTTATTGGAATTCCGATTTTTTTGACTCGTGGAATTGAGTATGCGGTTGCTTTTGTAGTATTATCAAATGTTGTTAGTGAATGTACTTCTATTTTTGTGTTATTCTTTTTTCTTCCGAAAAATTTTACGATTTCAAAACAGGATTTTATTCCTCATAAGAGTTCTTTAAAAGATGTATTATCGATTAGTATTCCTTCTACTGGAAGTCGGTTGATTGGAAGTATTGGATATTTTTTAGAACCGATTATTTTGACAACAACTCTACTTCATGTTGGTTATTCAAATCAATTTATTGTTTTAGAATATGGTATTCTCAATGGTTATGTGATGCCTTTGTTATTGCTTCCTTCTTTTTTCACGGCTGCGATTTCACAGGCACTTTTACCGATTGTTAGTAAGAGTTATGGAAAAGGAAGAAAGAAGTATACGAGGTCTAAGATAAGGCAAGCAATTTTCTTTTCTTTGTTGGTTGGTATTCCTGCTACTGTTATTTTTCTAGTTTGTCCTGAGATTCCTTTAAAGCTTATTTATAATACAAATGAAGGTATTTCTTACATTAAGGTTTTAGCGCCTATTTGTTTATTGCATTATATTCAAGCACCATTGACGACTAGTTTGCAAGCGATGGGAAAAGCGAAGGAAGCTATGTATGGAACATTAGGGGGGATGGTGATTCGAACAATTCTTTTGTATGTGTGTTGTTTTTTCAAAATTGGTATGTGGGGGTTAGTAATTGCAAGTGCTTCTAATATTATTTATGTAACATTACATCAATATAAATGTGTACGAAAAAGTTTAAAGTAGTTCTTTTCTTGTAATGATAAATGTTTTGTCTTTGGTGTAGAAGGCATAGAAGACTTCTTCTAATGTGATTCCTTTTTGTTTTAATAGTTTGTTGATCCAAGCAATGTCCTTTCCCATTTCTTCTATTACTTCATATTGGATTACTCCATCTAAAATGATTGGCATTGGATATTCTAGTTCTTTTGGAAAAATGGATAGTTTTCCATTGTTTTCTAATATTGCATAGTTTACTTCTTCTACGCTTTTGACTCCATGTTCTCTTAATCCTGCAATTAAGTCATCTAAGGTATAACGGAGTTTGGACATGGTACTAAAGATGAGTTTTCCATTTTTAATGATGACAGATGGGGTTCCATCAATGAATTTTCTGAATTTGTCGCTTTTTAAAGATATAAAACTGATTATGATTTGGGTTAGGGCAAGACATGTAATGGGAATAATGGAAGTGAAAACAGATACATCTTTTTCTGTTATGGAATAGATGGCACATTCAGCCATTAGTATGGTTACGACAAAGTCTGTGATGGATAGTTTTCCAAGTTCTTTTTTTCCCATTAGTCGATAAATAAAGATAATATATAAGTATAGTACAATGCTTTTCCAAATTAAATGCATATTGATCACCTACTTCATTATGGATGGTATTCTATTTTTTTATACAATTGAATAAGATTTATTAGGAGGTAATTTATGACTTATTTAAAAAATATTGGTATTTCTTTTGGTTTTATTTTGGGTAGTTTGTTTGGAATTACGTTACTGATTACGTTTTTGCATTATATGAATTTGATTGGTTCTAAGGTGTTATCTGTGTTGGAAATTTTAACTCCGCTTATTGCTTTATTTGTTGGTGGCTTTGTGATTGGGAAAAAAAGTAAGCAAAAAGGTTGGTTAGAAGGTCTTAAGTTAAGTGGTATTTTTTTGGTTGTTTTGGTTTTGTTTCAATATTTGGGGTTACATAGTAGTTTTTCTTTAAAGAATGTTTTGTTTTATGTTTTGCTTATTGTTTCTACTGTGTTTGGGAGTATGATTGGTATTAATAAATCTTCTAAAAATGAATAGAAAAACGACTGTTTGTTAGTCGCTTTTTTTAGTCTAAGAGGACTGTTCGGAACGAGATGTCTATGCGCGCATTACCATAGTACCCTGCGACGCTGAAGTTGAACACTCCTGCCCCTGTCGTATTGCTATAGTCCCCGCCACGTTGGAACCATGGCCAAGTTGGACCGACGAAGTTGGCATGAGCAGAATACCAGCCACTCGTCTCACTTAGTGCATGTCCGTAACATATTCCGTTAGAACATGCCGTTGTTGCTGTTGTTGTTGTATAATTATCATAGTACTTTGTTGCTGGTAAACCACTAAAGCCACTACTTCCTATTGTATTACTATATACTCCCATTACATATTCATATGCTCCTCCACTCATATCATATACTCCATATATTGTTCCTGTTGTACTTGCTCCTGTTCCTTCTGGGCTTACGTTATATGCATTTGTACATGAACTTGTTTGCTTTGTACTTGGCGCTCCTGCACTACACCCTGTTAACGTTGCATTGTTCCAATAATTATTTATATATACTTCTCTGTTTACTCCACTATAACTACTATTTCCATATTTTCCATATTTGCTTTGACTTAAATATGCTACTGCCCCCCATTCACTATTCTTCATCATATGTGCATCTGCTGATGTGCTTATTCCATATGTGTTTCCTGAGGCCCCGAATTTTTGCGCTGTTGTGAATTGCGTACTCACATTCTGGCTTCTTAGTGAACTTAAGTTTGGTTTTATTGTTGGTGTGTTCGCATCTCCTGTTGTCTCAAATTTTCCTACCCATATTCCTGATAATTCTTTGTCTCCAAACATAAACGCTGGATGGATTTTATAATTTATACTTGGACTTGTCTCACTTGTTGCTATAAAATTGATATTAATTTGTCCTGGTTGCGCTGCACTTCCTCCTGCATAGTTTGTTCCTAAATTTGTATATTGATATTCATACCTTGGGATCCATACAAAGTATGCATTTATCGCGCTCTCTGGTATTACTGTTCCTACTGCTACATTTCGGTAACTACTTGTTACACTTGCTGCATTCGCCCACATTTGTGAATTATAATCATACCACTGATTTTCATCACTTAAATTATTTATATCTGCTTTTATCCAATTACTTCCATTCCATTTGATTGGTACTAACCCATTTGATAAAGTTGGTTTGTTTGCTCCTGTTGTATCTGCTACTAGAGCTTTTATGATTATTGTTTTACTTGCTGGTGCTGTTAATCCGTTTTGTCCTGTTGCTGTACATGTTATTGTATGCGTTCCTACTGCTAAGCTGCTAGTGTTTGTTACTGTTGTTGAACCATTTTTACATGTTACTGACCCTGTTCCACTCACACTCCATGTTGGTGTTTCAAAGTAAGTACTCTGTATTGCATTACTTGCTCCCTTATTTACTGTTACACTTCCTGTATCTTTTACTGTAAAGGTTGGCTTTGTTTTATCTATCTTGTATGGCCCAAATGTCTTTGTTACTTTATTTCCTGCATTATCTTCTGTTGTTACCGTTACACTTGTTCCTGATGTATTACTTGTTAAGCTTGTTGGTGACACTGTTGTACTCTTATGTCCTGATAACCCATCTGTTCCATTTGTTACTGTAAATGTTACATTACTTGTATACCAACTATTGCTTCCCATTGTTCCACTTGGTGTTACACTTCCTACTACTGGATCTGTTACATCTATTTTATATTCTCCACTACTTAATGTATTTGTGTTATTGTGTTCATCATTCCCATTTAATTTAATACTATAGATTCCACTTTCATTTAAGGGTATATCTACAGAAGCACTCTTTCCGCTTACTTCTACATTGGTTACGCCTTTTGAAGTACCATCTTTAATCACTTCATATGTAAATGTTTTTAAATTACTGTTATCCGTTGCTGTCACTGTAATTATTTGATCTTGTGTCCAAAGTTCACTTCCCATATTACTAAAGTTCAAAATTGGTCCTTCTGCTTCTACTACTGTGAATTTTCTTGTTACACTCTCTTCATTCCCTGCTTCATCAATTGCTTTATAAGTAACAGTTTGCTCTCCTAATATTGCAGATAATCCACCTATCATTTCTACTTTTGGACTTAAATCTACATTATCACTCACTACTACTCCAGTCATCAAATCATATCCTGTTACTTCTGTTATTTTGATAACCGTATTTTCTGGCACTGTGATACTTGGCTTTGTTGTATCTATTTTATACATTTTACTTAATGTATTACTATGACCATTATTATCTGTTACACTTACGATTACTTCATAGTTTCCTGTTTCATTAAATGTTAGAGTTTGAGTCAAACCTGTAACTGTTTCTGTTTGAATACTTGTTCCATCTTTTTTTATTTCATAAGTAAATGATTCAACCTTATTCGGTCTTATTCCACTTACATTAATTAATACTTCCTTTTCTTTTACATAAGTGTCATTACTTTCTGTCATTGTAATAGAAGGAATCATTTGTAATATAATAACGGTTCTAGTAATAGACACTGTTTTATCATTACTACTTGTACTATAGGTAACTTTATAAGTTCCCTCTACTGAAGTATCGATATTACTTACAACTTCATCACCCTTTTTCATCTCAGTACTATATTCAAGAACATCCCCACCTCTAGTACTTGCTTTGGCTCCTAACTCATTATAACTTCCATTTAACTCTACATAAATAGTTGTATCTCCATTTAAGACAATCACAGGATCATCTTCATTTTCTGATAACATACATTTTCCTTCTTCATATTTTGTTAATGTTACTTTGCCATCTGAAAAGCCTTTAATCGCACACCATTCATGATTATGAACAGCTATACTAATCTCTCCATTTGGAGTTACGATTAACATTCCACCTTTTGGACTAGATCCACTATATTCTAATCCTGAAGGTTTTCCATTATCAAAAGAAAATGTCTTTTCTTCTGATAAACCTCCATCTAAGATACTTTCCGCATATAATAACTTCGCACTTTCTACGAGTCCATAGGCACTATCTAAAAAAGCACTCTTCTTAGACCTACTTACAATATTTAATATGATTGGTACCGCAATTAAAGCAATAATTGCAAGTATTACAATCACTGCCAATAACTCAATTAATGTGAAACCCTTTTTCTTTATCATAGTCCATCTCCTTCTATTATCTACAGACTATTATAGACTATAGAATTCTATAAATCAAGTTCCATTTTTATTTTTATTATGGATCATAAAATAGAAACTATACTTTTTATTCACACTACGTTATACTAGAGTATTTCGAATTTGTCAAAAAAACTGTATGAAGTTATTTCATTACAGTCTTTTTAGAATATTTAGAATAGAGTTGCTTATATGAGGGATATCCCTCACTTCTATCATGAACAGTTTTTTAAATTTTATACATCTTTTATTTTAAATCTTCTTTGTTATAAATAAAGTCTACTATATTTACATTATAAATTCCATCGATGTTTTTTTGTAAAATCAAATCTGATACAAATAAATATCTTGGATACATTTCTTTGATTGCATAAAAATGGTTTGTATTCTCTTTCTTCTGTTTTTTTATCATCTATGTTTTTTGTTACTTGAATGTAAAAATATTCGTCTATCCCACGTCTAGCAATAAAATCGCATTCTAAATTCCCTATTTTTCCAACACTTAAATGGTAGTTTTTGCTTTTTAAATATGAAAATAATACATTTTCTAAAACTGGTCCATAGTTGATTCGGTTATCTGTATTCAGTGCGAAATAAATACTTAAATCAGCTAGATAGTATTTTTTGTTTTTCATCTTTCTTTTTGACTTCATATCAAATAAGTCACAAGCATAAATGATTTTCACATTTTCTAATATTTATATATATGATTTAATGGTTCATCTATCTACTGCCATTTTTTCTTTTTTCGTTAAGTATTTATATATACTTCCTACTGATATAATAGATCCAAAATTATTTACAATAAATTTTTGAATTACTTCAAAAAGAGCTTTATCTTTTATTTTTCTATGATTTTTTATGTCTTTATCAAAAATTTGACGAATGATATTTTGAGTATATATTAATTTATCTTCATAATTATCATAACTTAATGATCCAGGAAATCCTCCATTTCTGACAAATTCTTCAAATTCATAGTATATATTGGAATTCATTTCTTTTCCCATAAATTTTTTCATATCTACATATTCATAAAAGTTTAGTGGCAACATTTCTATTTCAATGTATCGTCCAGTTAATTTTGTCACAAGTTCTCCGCTCAATAAATATGAATTAGATCCTGTTAGAAAAATTGAATAGTTTCCATCTTCATGATAAGCATTGATTATCGTTTCAAAGCCTTTTACATTTTGCACTTCATCAATTAATAAATATTTAAAGTCTTGATCTGTAATAAACTGGTCTATTGTTTTTTCTAATTCTAGTGGTGTTTTTATATTTCTAAATTCTTTTTTGTCTAACTCGATATAAATGATATCTTTGTCTTTAACTCCTTTACTTTTTAATTCTGCTATAATACTTTCTAAAAAAAGGATTTCCCACATCTTCTGATTCCGCTAATTACTTTAATCATTGTATCATCATAGAAACCTCTAATTTTGTTTAAGTATTCTTCTCTTTTATAAATTTCTTTCATTATAGATCACTATTTTTATTATACACTATCTTAAAAATATAGCAATTTATCGACCAATTTTGATTGTTATTGCTTCAAAAATGGTTGATAAAACAGAAGCTATTTTGTATATACCTTCTGTTTTGATATTGTGATTTCATTTACATTTGGTGGCAATATTAAGTCAGTTGCAGGGATATTTAACTTTGAAATTCCTGTACTAATAATGGCTTCTGTGTTTTGGAATTTTACATGTCCTCTTACATAGTTTGGAAATATTGTTCTTCTTTGTAAGGTGGTTGGACCAACTAATCCTCTTTTTCCTAATTGATTTTCTAAAAATGGTGGTGTTAGTCCTCCATGCATATGGCCTGAAAGAACTAGATCAGTTCCATTTAAGTAGTGTTCCTCTTTTTCGTTTAATTGTAGTAAACTAATTGGTGAGTGGAAAAAAAGAATTTGGTAAAGTGGTGAATCTTCAGGTAATGTTACTGTATCTAAATATTGTTTTAAATATTTTAATGATTCGTGTTTTCCTTCATAATAAACTGATGGCATTGTAATTCCTGAAAATACAATATTTTTATTTTTCCAGCTTGAATTATCTAATAATTGAAATTTTGGTACAGTATAAAGCATTGTAAAATATTCTTCATTAAAATAATGAATCCATTTTTTATCTTTTCCAAGTGTTAATAAATCGTGATTGCCAAGTGACATTACAATTGGGGCGATATGAGAAAGATTAATTAAAAATTGTAGTAACACATTTAAATCTCCTAGTCTTTTTGCGTCATTAACTAGGTCTCCTGCAATACAAATGTAATCTGGTTTACTTTGCTCAGCTGCTGCTTCAATTGCTTCTAATTTATGTTTTGGAAATTCTTCTCTAAAATGGACATCAGAAAATAAAAACAGTTTTAATTGTTCTATTTGTTTATTTGTATTTATATAGTATGTTTTCTTTTGCATATTTTTTCCCCCTAATTTTCTTAAAGCATTTCACTTTGAGATTTTTTCTTTTTTCTGATATAAATAAGAACTTTTTGAAAATAATTTATATATGTTTTGATATTTTTTCTGAAGTCGTCATAAAAAACAATATTATTTTTTATATGATTTTCCCACTTTTATTAAAGTGAAATGCTTTGAGATTTATTCTGGTTTAATTATAATTTTTGTAAGTTCATGATTCCAAAACTGGTCAAACATAGAAAGTCCACTTTTTTTTGATAATTTTGTAACGCCTCCACTCATGATAAAATGAATGTTATTTTGGTCAAAAGCGCCTCTTATTTTTTTAGGAAATAAATCTTTAAATGGAGAAACAAATCCTCTATTTTTCATTATTTTTTCTAATTTTTGTGGGACCAGTCCATTATGGGTATGACCTGATAAAATAATATCAATGTTTTCTAACATATAAATTGGCGTTTTTTCGTTTTGGTTGATAAAACCTAACGCAGAATGAGATAGTAAAATGTTTAATTTATCGTTTGGATAGATTGTTTTTTGGTTACGATTTAAGTATCTCATTAAATAATTTGGATTTTCTTTGTAATGGTAGTAATAAGAATGTGGAAGTGTTAAACCGATAAAACGTAAATCTTCTGTTTCATAGAATTCATTGTCTAATACAAATACATTTGGTGTTTCTTTTAGTTTTTCCCAAAATGATTCATTACGATGATATATGGTTTGTTTTTTATGAAGTACTAAATCATGGTTTCCAATACAAATTAGTGTTGTTGTGATGCTTGCCCATTCTTTGATTTTATCTATGATTAAATGCTCCTCTTCGACTATGGCTTCATCTAATAAGTCTCCACCTATTACTAAGAAATCTGGTTTTTCTTTTTTTATTTCTTCTGTAATGAAGTGGTATTTCTCTAGGTCTTTTGGTTCTTGATAATGAAGATCGGTAATTAAATAAATCATTACTTGTCTTTTTATTTTTGAAGTTTTGATGCAATAGTTTCTATTCATGTTTTTGATATTCTTTCACAAATTGTTCTTTGTAGTCAAGTAAACGATCTTCTTTAATTGCTTCTCTTAAATCTTCTGTTAATTTGATTAAGAAGCGAATGTTATGGATGGATAGTAAGGTGCTTCCTAATGTTTCTTCACAAACCATTAAATGTCTAATGTAAGCTTTTGTATAGTTTTTACATGTATAACAGTCGCAAGTATTTTCTAATGGAGAAAAATCTCTTTTAAATTTTGCGTTTCGTAAGTTTATTTTCCCTTTTCTAGTAAACGCATTGGCATGTCTTGCGAGTCTGGTTGGTAGGACACAATCAAACATATCAATCCCCCGAATGACTCCTTCTATAATATCAATCGGGTCTCCTACGCCCATTAGGTAACGTGGTTTATCTTCTGGTAGATATGGAATGGAATAGTCAATTGCTTTATACATATCTTCTTTGGATTCTCCATCATTGGCAACTCCTCCAATGCTGTATCCATCAAAATCTAGTTTTACGGTTTCTATAGCTGAATATTTTCTTAAATCTTCATGTGGTCCACCTTGAATGATTCCAAATAACGATTGGTTTCCATTTTTATGGACTTGTTTTCCTCTTTTGGCCCAGCGAATGGTTCTTTCTACACTATTTTTTAAGTAATTGTAGTCGGCGCTTGCTGGTGGGCATTCATCAAAACTCATGGCAATGTCACTATCTAATTTGTTTTGAATTTCAATGCTTTTTTCTGGTGTTAAAAAGAGTTTGCTTCCGTCTAAATGGCTTTTGAAATGAACTCCTTCTTCTGCAATATCTTTTTTATTTTTGGCAAGAGAAAAGACTTGGAATCCTCCACTATCTGTTAGGATTGGTCCATCATAGTTCATAAATTTATGAAGTCCCCCTGCTTCTTTTATAATATCTTCTCCAGGTCGTAACCATAAGTGATAGGTATTGGATAATATGATTGCACCATGTTCTTCTTTTACTTGTTCTATTGTCACTGTTTTGATATTAGCTAATGTTCCTACTGGCATAAACATAGGTGTTTCATAACTTCCATAATTGGTATGTAATATTCCATATCTTCCTTTTGTTTGTTTGTCTTTTTTTTGCAATTCGTATTTTATTTTCATAAGTCACATCCCTTGCGATATTATATCTAAGTTTACTTTATTTGTCAAAATATTATTTGGATAATCTTTTTGTGTAAATTTTTGTAATTACGCCTTCCATAACTCCTTCTGAAATAGGATAGGAAAATGAATCTTGCTCTTGTTTTCCAAGAACACTTTTTCCAAATGCACAATTGACTGAGACTGTGCTTTGATATTGTGTAATTCCATTTAGTGTTTCTACTAGTGTGAATTGTTCTATTCCATCTCCAAAGTCCACTTCAAAAGAACTTCCAATTTGTATTACTTTGTTCGTTGTTGGCTTTATAATGTCTGCACATTCTAAAATTTGTTCTATTTCTTTTCTTCTGCTTGCGAGTTTGTGAACATTAGAAAGTGTAGAAGCATCCATGATGTCTCCCAGTTGAAAATCTGAATATCCAGCATCAAATCTTGGAAGTTCTTCCATTATTTGTTTGGTTACTGTTTCAATGGATATTAGTTCTTTTTCTAGACTGCTTAACTGATCTTTTGTTAATTTCATATATATATCCCCCTTCAAAGCTTTCCTATTATATTATAAATTATTTAAAAAAGCAATGTCTTGTTAACAAAAAAAAGACATAAATTGTCTTTATAAGTCTAAGCTGTTTTTATTCTACGGAATTATTTTCATAAATATATGGAATCAGTGTTTCTAGCTCCATTTTTCTAGATCCTTTTAACAGTATGATACCGTGTTCATTACTTTTTTTCTGGTTTTGCCAATGAGATATCCATTCCTGATTGGTTTTGAAATGCATTCCTTTTTTACATTTTTTAAAAGCATATTTCATTTCTTCTCCAATAAAATAGAATTCTGCATTTTCTATTTTTTTGATGTCCATTCCTACTTTTTGATGGATGGATTTGCTTTTTTTTCCAACTTCTAGAATGTCTGCTAGAATAATGATTTTGTGTTCTTTGGTTTGTTTTAATAAGTCGAGATCCATTTTTATAGATTCATAGCTTGCGTTATAACTGTCATTGATTAATATACTTCCGTTTGGAAGTGATTTTACAGATAATCGTTGTTCTAATGGTTCATATTCTTCTACTGCCTCTACCATTTGTTCAAATGGGACATCGAGTAGTTCTCCTACGGAAAGGGAAAGCGCTAGATTTTCTAGGTTGGCTTCTCCTGGTACTTTAAAGAAGATCTGTTTTTTATTGATTCCATTTGTTATGGATAGTTTACTTCCAAAGACACTTTGTTCTATTAATTCAATTTGAATGTTTCCTTTATTTCTATAAACTTTTTTTATATTGCCACAGTTTATTTTTTTGATTTTATTTAGTCTAGTGTCGTGACCGTTTATGATTAACATGCCACCTTTCATTCCGCTGATGATTTCCATTTTTGCTTTATAAATATTGTGTAATGATTTTAAATAGCCAATATGCGCTGTTCCAATGTTGGTAATGACTGCAATATTTGGTTTTACTAGGTTGGATAATTGATCAATTTCATGTCGGTGATTCATTCCGAGTTCTACAACCAGGCAATCTGTTTTTTTATTTAGTTCAAATATGGTTTGGGGAATTCCAATTCGATTGTTTTTGTTTCCTTTGCTTTTTAAGACTTGATATTTTTTGGATAATATACTACTAATTAATTCTTTGGTTGTTGTTTTTCCAACGCTTCCGGTTATTGCAACTGTGAACGTGCTATGTTGCTCTAAGTAATATGAGGCAAGATCAAATAGTGTTTGATATGTGTCTTTTACTTTTACAATGGGGATTTTTAATGGTTCTACTTTTTCTTCTACAAAAATCATACAGGCTCCTTTGTTTTCTGCTTCTTTTATGTAATTGTGTCCATCAAAATTGGTTCCTTTTAAAGCAACAAAGATATCGTTTTTTTCTATTTCTCTCGTATCTGTTACAATACGATGAAATGAAGATGGAATTTCTACAGTTGTATCTTGTAAGATTCCATTTGTTTTTTTTATCAAATCAATTGGTTTCATTTATACACTCCCTACATGTTAAAATAAAATCATTCCATAAGGAATTCATTACTTTATCATATGCGATCATATCTTCAACATGCCACTGTATACCGATAAAAAATTTTTTATCAGGATCTTCTACAGCTTCTATTACTCCGTCTTCTGAATAAGCAGATATTTGTAAGTCTGTTTTGAGGACTTGTTCATGGTGTCTGCTATTTACTTTTTGGTTTTGTAATAGTGATGATGCTAGTTTGGTGTTTGGTTTGATGATGATGTTATGAACGTAGGGTTCTTTTCCGTAATGGTTTTCTACTGTTTTTAGAGTTCCATTTTTATAAATAGACATGAGTTGCATTCCTAGACAAATGCCTAGACTTGGAATGTCGTTTTGATAGGCGTAGTCAAGTATTTTTAAGTCATAATTGTAAAAGTTATCTCCTCCTTGAAAGACAAAACCATGACATTTTTTTAGGAGTGGTAAAAGATCATTCCAAGCGTTTTGATCTAATACATCATAGTTTTCGGTTGTTGGTGTGATTCCAATTGGAATTCCTCCGTTTTTGATAATGGCAGTTCGAATGTTTTTATAAATCACTTCTACTTTATTTCCACTTGGTAGTTGATCTGGTCTTGTAATAATACCAATGATTGGTTTCATAATATTTTGTCGAGTAGACAAACTCGACTTACCTCTCTTTCCTCATTGTTTAAGTGAAAG
>CANAXT010000001.1 GCA_947365915.1 uncultured Mycoplasmatota bacterium | reverse complement strand
ACAATGAGGAAAGAGAGGTAAGTCGAGTTTGTCTACTCGACAAAGTGCGTTTTTTAGAAAAAAAACATTGACGAACCTATGTTTGTATGATATCATGAATATATCAGGGGTGATATCATTGGAAAAACAATTAAAAGGATATATCTTTAGAATCTATCCGAACCAAAATCAAAAACAATTAATCAATAAAAGCTTTGGAGTTAATAGATTTATTTATAACTACTTCTTAGAAAAAAGTAAAACAGAAAAAATGAGTGCTTATACATTTATTAAACAAATACCAGAACTAATAAAACAATATGAATGGTTAAAAGAAGTAGACAGCTGTCTACTCAGAACAAGTATATTTGATTTGGATAATGCTTATCAAAAACATTATAAAGAACAAAGAGAAAAACCAAAATTTAAAAGTAAAAATAGAAGTAGAAATAGTTATAGAACGAATAATATTATTAACACATATAAAAAAATAACATATGAAAGTATCAAACTAGATTTAGAAAAAAGAATGATCACCTTACCAAAACTAAAAGAAATGAAAATTAGAGGATATCGAAAATTAAGAAAAATAGATGGAAGAACTATCAATGCAACAGTATATAAGGAAGCAAACAAATATTATGTGAGCCTATGTATAGAAGAACAAACAACAATACCAAAACAAATACCAACGAGTATCGTAGGAATAGATTTAGGAATCAAAACATTAGTAACAGCATCAAGCGGAAAAATATATAAAAATCCAAAACAAATCAAAAGATATGAGAAAAAAATAAAAGGATTAAACCGATGGTTATCAAGAGCAACCCCAGGAAGTAAAAACAGATACAAAATCAAACAAAAATTAGCAAGAGCTTACCAAAAACTAAAAAATGCTAGAAAATATTACCTACATAGTATTAGTAGAGAACTAACAGAAGAACATGATATTGTAGTAACAGAAAAACTAAAAATTACAGAAATGGTAAAAAAGAAATCACTTTCAAAATCAATTTACGATGCTTCATGGAATGAATTACTAAGGCAACTAGAATACAAAACAAAATGGAAAGGAAAACAATTTTATCAAATAGAAACCTATTACCCGAGTTCACAAATATGTAACCATTGCGGACATAGAAATAAAAAACTAAAAGATTTAAAAATTAGAAATTGGATATGTGAAGAATGTAAAACCGAATTAGAAAGAGATTTAAATGCAAGTATTAATATCATGTTTGAAGGAATTAAAAAATATATGAAAGAACTAGAAGTCATGTAAAAAGTAGATAAAAAAATAGGGGAGCGACTATCCGACATTGGTCTGTGGAGAAACTTAGTTTCATTGAAGCAGAAAAACCTTATCGTGAGATAAGGGCGTCAAAATTTATTTTGACTTTTGTTCTTCATAAGGAGAAAGTTCAATTTTTTTTAAATGTATTGACGAACTTATGTTTGTGTGGCATGATGAATATATCAGGGGTGATATCAGTGGGAAAACAATTAAAAGGATATATCTTTAGAATCTATCAAAATCAAAAACAATTATAGAAAGAGATTTAAATGTAAGTATCAATATCATGTTTGATTTGAAATAGTTTTTTGCAAATCATATTATCAATAAGTAAATACAAAGAGAGGAGAAATGATATGAATAATAAAGTTACAGCAACGATGAATGTAAAAGAAAACTTGATTAATGTGCTTAGAATAAATAATATTGATTATATTTCATTAACAGACTTAGCAAGATATAAGAATCCTAATAACCCTGGAGATGTAATTATCAAATGGATGAGCAATAAGAGCTCATTTGACTTTTATTGTCTTTGGGAAGAGTTATTTAATGAAAATTTTAAACTAGCGGAATCTCGCGAGTTTAAAAATGATTCTTCAAATCAGTCATTTACGATGAGTCCTTCAAGATGGATAAATATGACTAATTCAAAAGGTTTTATTAGTAAAAGAGGAAAATATGATGGTGGAACTTTTGCACATCCTGATATAGCACTAGAGTTTGCTTCTTGGATTGATACCGCATTTAAATTGTATTTAATACAAGAATTTGAAAGATTGAAATCAAATGAGGCATATCAAGAAAAAGTAGAATGGTCTGTTAGACGAAGTTTATCTAAAACTAATTATAGAATACACACTAATAGTATTAAAGAAAATATTGTTCCTAAACTTACTGAAAAACAAAAACAATTTATTTATGCAAGCGAAGCTGATGTAATAAATGTAGCTTTATTTGGTATGACAGCAAAAGAATGGAGAGAACAAAATTCAAATTTAAGCGGTAATATAAGAGATTATAGTGATATTCTTCATTTAGTAGTTTTAAGTAATCTTGAAGTTTTAAATGCTAGTATGATTGATAATAATATTCCTCAAAGCCAAAGAATAGAAAAATTAAATGAAATGGCAAGAAAGGAATTAGAAATATTAGTAAATGATAAAAATATTATTGGTATTCAAAAATTAGATACAAAGAATGACACATTGATAGAAAATAAGTAATTTATGTTATTTAGACTAAATATATAGCTTGTTTGTCTATTAAATTATGAAAACCAAATAACTTGAAAAACATTATAAAAATTAACCCCCCCATCGAGCAGAGGAATGGTAGCATACTTATCGCAAAATACAATCTCACTCCAGGTAGTAATACCTAGTTAAAATATCTAAAATGAAAATTCTGATCTCTTGATTAAATAAACATGAAAAGACATCGTTATCGAGGTTTTTTTGATTTCTATAGTAAATTAGAAAATAAAAATTTTTTCTGACAAAATTGTCATGCTATTTAAAACAAAATTTGTTATAATAAAAAAAGGAGGGATGGACATGAAAGAACTAACAGGACTAACAAGAGAAGAAGTCGAAGAACGAATCAAAAAAAACTTAGTGAACTATGACACCACAGTACCAACCAAAAGCATCAAACAAATCATTTGTATGAACATTTTCACACTATTTAACTTCTTAAACTTCGCTTTAGCGCTATCCCTAATCTTAGTTGGATCTTATAAAAACTTACTTTTTTTAGGAGTTGTTTTTTGTAATACCATCATCAGTATCATACAAGAAATAAATGCCAAAAGAACCATTGATAAATTATCGGTAATCACCTCTAAAAAATCAAAAGTGTTAAGAAATGATATCATAGAAGAAATCAATCATAACGAAATTGTCTTAGATGACATCGTATACCTATCACTTGGAAGTCAAGTAGTAACTGATTCTATCATTCAAACAGGAACCGTAGAAGTAAACGAATCCTTTATCACAGGCGAAGCCATACCAATTATCAAAAAAGAAGGAGACCAATTATTATCAGGAAGTTTTATTGTAAGTGGTAGTACTTACGCCAAAGTAACCCATATTGGACTAGAAAACTATACCGCCAAAATATCAGCAGAAGCCCGCTATATCAAACAAGTAAACTCTGTTTTGATGACTTCCTTAAAAAAAATCATCAAAATGATATCGATTTCTATTATACCAATTGGAATAATTCTATTCCTAAGACAACTTGGAATTGAAGACAACAACTTTTCAAGTGCAGTCGTAAACACAGTCGCAGCCATTCTAGGAATGATACCAGAAGGACTAGTTCTCCTTACAAGTACCGTTCTAGCAGTCAGTGTCGTAAAACTATCTAAATATAAAGTATTAGTACAAGACCTTTACTGTATCGAAACACTAGCACGTATCGACACTCTTTGCCTAGACAAAACAGGAACCCTAACCGAAGGAAACATGGAAGTATATGCAACCGTTCCCTATGAAGGAACGAGCATAGAACAAATCAATCAAATTTTGTGCGCCATAACAGAAACATTAGAAGACGAAAACCCAACCTTTAACGCCTTAAAACAAAAATATCATAGCAAAGTAAACTGGGAAGTAAAAACCAAAATTCCATTTTCATCAGAACGAAAATACTCTGGAGTAGAATTTAAAAACCAAGGAACTTACCTTTTAGGAGCTCCAGAATACTTACTAGGGGAAAAATATAAAATCATGGAAAAAGAACTAGAAGAGTACGTCTTAGAAAACCGTGTTCTAGTATTAGTTCATACCGAAAATTGGACAGGAACAATTCCAAATAAAATAAAACCAATCTCCCTAATATTAATTCGCGATAAAATTAGAAAAGAAGCAGCCTCTACTTTAAAATACTTTAAAGAACAAGGCGTAGATATCAAAGTCATATCAGGAGATAATGTCCAAACTGTTTCCAACGTCGCCAAAAGAGCAGGAATTGAAAACTATCAATCTATGATCGATATGAGTACCATAAAAACATCAAAAGAACTAAAAGAAGCAGCCAAAAAATACACCATTTTTGGACGAGTATCCCCAATACAAAAAAAACAACTCATTTTAGCGCTAAAAGAACAAGGACATACCGTTGCCATGACTGGAGATGGAGTAAACGATGTCCTAGCTTTGAAGGAATCTGATTGTAGTATTGCTATGAATAGTGGAACAGACGCCGCTAGAAACGTTTCAGAACTAGTTTTATTAGACTCTAACTTTGACTCCATGCCAATGGTAGTAGCAGAAGGAAGAAAAACCGTAAACAACATAGAACGATCTGCAACCCTTTTCTTAACCAAAACAACATATGCCACCATTTTAGCCGTCGTTTTCGCAGTCCTAGGACTTCAATATCCATTTATTCCAATTCAATTAACCCTTACTAGTGTAGTAACAATTGGAATACCATCCTTTGTACTAGCTTTAGAACCAAACAAAAATAGAATTCAAGGAAACTTCCTAAAAAACGTCTTTAGTAAATCCATACCAAGTGCATTAACCATTGTTTTTAACATTCTATTAATCATGCTAGCAAGCAAACTATTTTATTTCACAGACTCACAAATATCTACACTTTGTGTCTTTATGAACGCATTTGTTGGATTCCGATTACTATATCATCTTTGTATTCCATTTAATCCACTCAAAAAAACATTATTTACAAGTATGATACTATTATTTATATTACAAATCATATTCCTAAGAAAACTTTATTCCTTAGTATGGTTAAACCTTAAAATGACCATTTTACTAGCAGGACTTATGATGATTTCCTTAATTGCATTCAAACTATTTACAGAACTCGTAAAAGCCCAAATAAGAAGAACAGGGAAGCAACTACGCAAATAGAAATCAGGTTTACAAAAACCTTTTTTTGTTATATAATATTTCCGTCAGGGGGAGAAAAAATGAAAAAACAAAAAATAGTCGTTTTCGCATTAACTGCCTCATTATTACTATCAGGATGTACATTAACCAAAGAAAACAAATATGATGAACCAGAACCAGTGATTACGACCAAACAAGAACTAGCAAATATCAATGACTATGCAGTAAACATTTCAAAAGTAATCGCACCAAGCAAAGAAGAAGAAAAAGAAGAAATCATAGAATATCTAACCTCATTAGAAGGTGACAACCAAGTTTGTATTTACACAGGCACGAGTTCTGAAAGAAAAAAATTGATAAATGAATCAGCGAATCCACAAGACATCAGAAATCAATTAGAACAAGACCAAGATTATAGCGAAGAAATCTTCACACAAACCTTAGAACAGAACCCAATGGTACAAATCTACTACTGTGGAACCCAAGAAGGAGAAAGTAGAGAACAAACCATATCTCTTCTTTATCCAAACGTAACCTATGTGGCATATGACCAAAGCGCATATGACCAAATTGGAACACACTACAAAACCAACCAAGTCAGTAGTTATTGCATTTCTAAAATACAAAGTGGAGAAGAGAACTTAGATAACTTTGATGTAGAACAAACTATAGATGACCTTCAAGAACGATTTGATGGAATAGATACTGTTTCTATGATTGACGGACTAAGTAATTTCTGTGACTATGTAGAAAGCACCTCTATCTATCAAAAAGGAGAAGCATTCAGTAACAAAGTATCAGACAAAATAGAACCTTTCATAGAAAAAGCCATACCAAAAGTAGAACAAGGAATCGAAAAAGCAGGAGAACTATATGAAAGTGCGAAACCAAAAATACAAGACACATATGGAAAAGCCAAAGAAAAAATAAAAAGCTTATGGAACTAGAGCGTAAAAAACGCTCTTTTTAGAAAGAAGGATCATAATGGAATGGATTGCCCTCATATTAACACTCATACTAGGACTATTTATCATAATTGGAACAATAATCGGATTAAAAACAAAAAATAGCGAAAAATTTGTTTCATTTTCCATTTCCCTAGCCTTTGGAGTAATGATGGGACTTTCCTTTTTAGAACTCTTACCAGAAGCAATAGAGCACTTAGAAAAATCATACTTCATATTAATAATATTCACCATAATAGGAATAATCATTTTGAAATTTCTTCACCATTTTATTCCACATCATGCCCATGACGAAGGAAAAAAACACTCCAAAAAAGAACATAGAGAACACCTAAACCATATAGGAATTATTTCTAGTATTGCCCTGATCCTACACAACATAATCGAAGGAATGGCCATCTTTGGAACGACCACCAATTCCGTATCCGCAGGAATACTAGTAGGAATTGGCGTAGGACTACATAACATTCCAATGGGAATTATTATCGGATCCACACTAGAAAATAAACATCCAATAATAATGAGCTTTCTCATTTCCATCTCCACATTCCTAGGTGGCCTCATTATGTTTTTACTAGGAGGATGGATCAACCAAGACTTCATTCTAGGAATACTACTTAGTATCACATTAGGAATGATTCTCTATATCGCCCTAGCAGAACTCCTAGAACAAATTATCAATACCAAAAACAAAAAAGAAACCATTTATGGATTGATACTTGGAATTTTAATTTTAATCATTAGTACACAAATTGGACATCATCATTGATGTTCCTTTTTCATTTGTGGTATGATAAATATGGGAGGGTGAATATGGAAATATTAATAGGACAAATTTTAGAATTAGAAGATCAAAATCAAGTTTGTGTACACTTCATAGAACGACCAAGCATGATTGTTACGAAAAAAAACTTAGGAAACATTAAAATAGGAGAATTCATATTGTGTAAACTTTGGGAAAACGAAAAACATAAAACCAGAATTAAAAGAATATACACATTTAAAGAAACACAAATCGGGAAATTCGTATTAGAAAACAATCAACCATTTGTAGAAATAAAACACCAAGAAGGAAAAACGTTAATACCATGTAATAACATTCCAAATCTTTATCAAGGAGCCCAAGTTCGTTTCAGACTAGAAAATGGGAAAAACGCAATGATATATAAAATCTTAGAAAATGAAGCAGAAGACCCAGAAATTATGGAACTAGCAGAACGAAAAGGACTATCAACCATGTTTCCAAAAAAAGCCATTAGACAGGCTTCCCATTTTAAAGAACCAACAAAAGGGGACCCAGAACGTATAGACCTAACAAATCAAGAAATATTTACAATTGATGGAAGCACCTCAAAAGACTTTGATGATGCTGTATCATTAAAAGAAGAAAACGGAACTTACATTTTAGGAACTCATATAGCTGATGTGGGATATTATGTAAAAGAAGGAAGCCCATTAGACATAGAAGCCAGAAAACGAGGAATGACCGCTTACCTTTTAGGATGCGTGATCCCCATGCTACCAGAATCGCTTTCTAACGGTTTATGCTCCCTAAAAGAACATGTAGAAAGATATACACTCACTCATGAAATGAGAATCTCCAAAAGTGGAGAAATTTTAGATGCCTCTTGTTACCTAGCATCAATTGAATCAAAAAAAAGAATGACTTATGAAGACACCAATCTTGTATTAGATGGACAAAAAATAGAAGGATATCAACCATTTCGAGATACCTTACAAGAAATGTATATACTTTCTGAAAAATTGTATCAAAATAGACTCCAAAAAGGAGCCATTGAATTCGAACGATCAGATCCAACAATCGTATTAGATAATCAAAGAAGAACAGTTGACATCTACCCACGGAAACGAGGCAAAGCCGAATTTATCATTCAAGAATTTATGTTAGCAGCTAATAGAAGTGTAGCCGATATGTTACATGAGTCAGGACTCGTATACCCACACAGGATCCATTTAGAACCAGATCTTGTAAAATTAAAAGGGGTAGAACCAAAATTAACCAGTCTTGGAGTATCGATTGAACCAATATGGAAAGCCCAAAATCGTTCTCTTGCATTCAACTTCGTATTAAGCCAATATAGAAGTCACCCAAACTATCCACTCATAGCCGACTTATTAATCAGCTGCATGAGACGAGCCAAATATTCAATAGATGATTTAGGTCACTTTGGATTAGGCTTATCTAGAAATACACACTTTACATCACCAATTAGAAGATATCCAGACCTTGCTGTACATAGAATTATTCGCAAAAACTATCTTGGCAAAAAACCACAAACAGAAGAAGAAATAGACGATTTAGAAATGCTGTTATTTGAAAGTACCAGATCTGAAAAAAGAATTAATAGCTGTGAAGAACAAGTATTCGCACTGAAAAGCAAAGAATACTTATTATCACATATTGGAGAAACCATGGATGCAGTAGTCAAAGACTGTAGTGACAAAGGCATTTTAATAGAACTTAGAAATTGTATCGAACAATGGATAGACAAAGACCAAATTGATGGAACCTATCATGAATCAGGACACTATACATTTTTTAACTCTCCATTACTTTGTCAATTAGGAAGTCATTTAAAAGTAAAACTCGTAAAAAATAAAGACCCAAAAACTGTTTCATTTCAAATTATTGAACCAAATATGGCAAAAACATATTGTCTAGAATCTATGAAAAAAATATTTTAAGAGAAAATCATTCCAAAAAAACTCCACTGTGGAGTTTTTTTGGAATAGAGATTGATAAAATTCACAAAATAATATAAAATGAATATAGGAGAGGAATGATAATATGCAAATAAAACGAGATTACTACCTAAATAAACTAATAGAAGCAAAAAATGATGGACTGATAAAAGTAGTAACAGGGATAAGAAGATGTGGAAAATCCTATTTACTAAACACCATATTTTATGAATATCTCTTAAAAAATAAAGTAAATAAAAACCATATCATCAAAGTCGCACTAGATGATTCCGATAATGAAAATTTATGGACTCCACAAAACTTAAGTAAATATATAAAAGAAAAAATAATAGATGACAGTACCTATTACGTAATACTAGATGAAATTCAATTAGTAGACAACTTTGAAGGAGTACTAAATGGATTATTAAGAATTCCAAACATTGATATTTACGTAACTGGAAGCAATTCCAAATTTTTATCGACTGATATTGTTACAGAATTTAGAGGACGTGGAGAAGAAATTAGAATCTATCCACTTTCATTCTGTGAATTTATGTCCGTTTATAAAGGTGACAAACTAGATGGATGGGTTGAATACATCACCTATGGTGGATTACCACTAGTTGTATCTATGAATAGCGATGAAAGGAAAATGAATTACCTAAAAGAACAACAAAAAAATGTATATATCAATGATGTAGTAGAAAGAAATGACATAAAAAATGATGCAGAACTAATCAATTTAATAGAAATTATTTCATCAAGCATTGGCTCATTATCCAATCCAAAAAAACTCTCAGATACATTTAAATCAACTGCGGGATTAAATATAGATCCAAAAACCATTAGTGCCTATTTAAAATATTTAGAAGAATCTTTTTTAATAGAAAAAGCAGAACGATATGATGTAAAAGGAAAAAAATATATGAGTACCCCATACAAATTTTATTTTAGTGATTTAGGACTTCGGAATTCTTTTATTAACTTTAGACAATATGAAGAAACTCATATAATGGAAAATGTAATATATTTAGAACTAAAAAGGCGAGGGTACGAAGTTGATGTTGGAGTTGTGGAATTAAAAACTAGAAAAGAAAAAGAATTTGTATACAAACAATTAGAAGTAGATTTTATTGCAAATAAAGGAAATAATAAAATTTATATCCAATCTGCATTTCATATGCCAACAGAAGAAAAGATAGAACAAGAAGAACGCCCACTACTAAAAATTAACGATTCATTCAAAAAGATTATCATTGTGAAAGATTATATAAAAAGAACAAGAAATGAATTTGGAATTATAACAATGAGTGTATTTGATTTTTTATTGGATCCAGAAAGCTTAAATTATTAAAAGAAAATCATTCCAAAAAAACTCCATTGTGGAGTTTTTTTGGAATGGAAAACACAAAATATTTCATTGATTTGTATATCATTGTGTGTTAAAATAAATATATCATAGGGTGATGATATGGAGAAAAATTATTTTGAACAAAACTTAAATGATTTAGAAAAAATGGTTTACTACTTTGAAAAATATAAAGAAGCACTAAAATGTAAAAAAAACGATGAAGCAAACTACTTTCTTCATTACGCAAATCATTACCGAAAATTAAGTCAAACAATAAAAGAAGAAAAAGCGGAGTAGAAAGATGAAAAAAGGGAATATTACAATTAATGAGTTATTACAAATATTAGAAAATGATGACTTATGTAAGCAATTGTTAGATCCAAATGATTGCCCTTTTTTAAATGGAACAAAATCATACTACTTAAAAAACTTTCAACAATTATTGGATGCCTCAGTATTGAAACTAGAAAAGACAATGAACTTTAAATACCTAGGAATCGCACTAAAAATATTAAATCAATTATACTTACAAAAACTAAAACAAAACCCTTTCTTATTTTATGAAACAGAAGCTTGTGTTGAATTACTAGAACTATTAGAACAATATCCAAAAGAATGCAAAGAATTTAAAACCTTTTTAGAAAACATAAACTTTGAAAAATCAAGAAACGAAATTGGCTTATTTTACCAAAAACAAGTAAAAAAAAGAAAACCATTAAATGACTATGAATTAAGAGACTTTTTAACTTATTTTATGATTTACAAAAATCACCATATTCCACATGAATACGTCTGTTACATATTTTGGAACTTATTTCAAAAAGATCAAAAATTAAAGCCAATCATTTATGCAGAAATTTTAAGATTTTTAATACTAGACTTATTTCATCAATTAAAAATAGAAGAAACTGTAAAAATAGATTCCATTGATGATAACAAACCATTTCTTTACAAAGAAGAACAATGGTATATCAATTTGAATGTCATCAAAGAAACACTAGAAGAAAATACAAATTATTTACCACACTTATTTGAACTTGTCGAAAAAAGATATAAAATGAAGTCTTTGGGACATAATAAATATGAAGAAATTAAAAGTAAAAAGCAAGATACCATAAAAAAAATAATTGGATCTACCTTCTTTTACGAAGAATATTCTTACTTAAGCATAGAAAGTGAAATGAAATATTGGAGTCTTATTTATTATTTCCGCTTTTTAAAAGAAGTAGCACCCCAAATTTATGAGCAAAAAATGGCTGACTATGAATTACAAATGAAAAGTGGGGGAGACACTTCAGAACAACCAGATACCCTAATCATTACACAGAATGACTTATTAGATCAAACGGTAAAAACAGCAAATGAAGTCATTGAGAACGAACCATATTTAAAAGACGAATATGATTCAAAAGGAAGCCGAAAAAAAATAGCAGAATTATTAGATTTATATGAACAAGAAGCTTTTTACTGTGAAAGAACCATATTGGAATCTCATTTAACGATAGAACGACTTATAGAGGAATTTGTTTCATTACTACACTATGAAATAAAAGACAATAAAACAGAAAACCTATTAGACAAAATTTTTAGAGAATATTTTGTAAGAGAAATTAATTTAAATATCCAAACCAAACGTTTAGCACCCAAAGAATTAGAAGTACTTCTTTCCAAATTAAATCAATATATGCTGAAATTTTATGAGATCAAACAAAAAGAAATTAGTAAGTATATTGTAAAAGATCAAAAAAAATGGCTTGCTTGTAACACACACTTAAATCGACTATATGGAAATGTTCAATATATGACCAATCCAAAATTATATGAAGGATCCGATCTTTCTTTAACACAAGTATTAGACTTAAATGAAGCAAGAGACATTAGAAGAAATGTATTAAAGAAAAAGATTATCAGTCAAAAAGTATCTATGGTAGTATTGATTATTTTAATTTTAATTTTTTCAGTCTCACTATTCTTACTAGCAAAAACAGTATACCAATATTGGAGTGCTTCAAATAGTTATGGAAAAATAGAAGGAAAATGGAAACTACCAATTTTAGATCCAGATCCAAACCAAAAAGAATTCCCGATCAACGATAGCATTCCTCAAATGGATTTTACAGAAGTAAAAAAAGAAAATGAGGAAACAATCGCTTGGATATGGATTGATGACACACCAATCAACTATCCAGTAGTACAAGGATCTGACAATGAATACTATTTAACCCATCTTTACAATAAAAAATACAACATCAGTGGTTCTATATTTGGAGATTACAGAAATGGATCTGACTTTACTTCTACCAATACCGTATTATATGGACACAATTTAAAAAATGGAACCATGTTTGGATCATTAAAGAAATACAAAGACTTAGAATTTTTAAATAATCATAAATATGTATGGATTATGACACCAAAAGCAACTTACCAATATGAGATATACATGGTATATGAATTTGATGCTTCTAAGGACCATTATGTATTTAATTTTAATAGTGAGACCTCTTTCCAATCTTATTTGGAAAACATAGAACCGATTGTATCCAACAACTTAGAAGTAAATTTAGAGGATCATATTTTAACACTGTCAACATGTGATGAAAACGAAAAAAACAAACGTCTTGTTTTAATAGCAAAAAGATTATATTCCTATTTACAACCAGAAAATGTGTCAAGTGAGTAAAATAGGATTGACATTATTTCTATTTTGTAGGATAATAATAACATAAGAATAAGGGAGAGTGTTTTATGAAAAGAACTTTAAAAATGATGAGCTTTTTCGCAATTGCTTTTTGTGCCTTAGGAATTGGTTCAGGAGTAGCAAAAGCAGGTAAAATTGATGTCATTAATGGACAAGATGCAAGTGGAATTAACTATGGTACAATTACAACAACAAAAAATAGTTGTACAATTACAGAAGCAGATGCAACAGGACTTATTACAATTGCTTCAGGAAAAGAAGTATTTGTAGAAGTAGCAGAAGGTTGTACACAAACTTTCAAAGTTGAAGTAGCACAAGGATACGAAATTGAAAGTGTATTAATGGACCGTAGATATGTAGAGATCAGTGCAGATGGAACTTACACATTTGACAACATGACTGGAGATCATTCAATTTGTGTAAAATATAAAAAAGTAGGGGAAGCAACCAGTCCAGCAACAGGAGAGGTAACATATATACTTCCATTAGCAGCAACTGCACTTATTTCATTAGCATTAATCATTGTGATTGTTCGTAAAAGACGTAGTTTAAAAGCGTAATCTAAAAAAGAATCGAAAGATTCTTTTTTTATTCGTCAAAAATTAAAGTAAATTATCACAATCAATTGTGGTAATTTACTTTATAAATAAGTATTCTAATTTAAATAAAAATATTGGAAATATTGGAAGCCACCTTATACTTTACAGTCTGAAAATTTTCTAAAATGTAAATAAAAAAAAGACTAGCCTTAAATTAATTACTGAATTATTTGATCATTTTTCGACCATGTAATTTATTTAAAATAAAAAATTATCTACACAAAAAGTCAAACCCAAACAAAATAAATATAAATTAAAGGACATTCAACATTTCAAATATGGATTTACAAATGAAAATAAAAGCAATTTTTGACCTATACACAAACACAACAAAAAAAACACACTTTATCTTGTGAACAACACAATTATTTGATATAATTTTATATAGAATATGCGAGTGTGGTAAGATGAAAAACAAAGGACAAGCCCTAGTAGAATTTATTATAATATTACCAATACTATTACTACTTCTGTTAGGAATCATAGACTTTGGAAATATTATCTATAAAAAATACACCTTAGAAAATGACCTAGACCAAATAGTAAACCTAGTTAAACAAAAAAACGAAGCAGGAATCAATACCTACATCAAACAAAACAACTTAACTTCTAATATCGAAGCCAATTCAGACACAACATCGATCACACTAACCAAAAAAATAACCATTAACACACCAGGACTAAACAAAATACTAGGGAAAAACTACCAAATAGAAGCCAAAAGGGTGATCCTAAATGAACCATAAAGGACAAGTACTGGCCATATTTGTTTTACTACTACCAATTTTACTCATTAGTGCAAGCCTAATTATTGATGTAGGACTTTCTTACATAGAAAAAAGAAACATCGAACGAGCAACCGAAGAAACGATTTACTACGCACTAGATCACTTAGACCAAGACGAAACTGCACTCAAAACCAACATGACATACCTATTAAACGAAAACATAAAAAATATCTATGACCTAAGACTAACCATAGAAAACGAAATTATAACCATCAACATAGAAAAAAGAACAAACTATATTTTTACCAAAAACAAAGGAATAATTAAACTACAATACCAAGGAAAAATCATAGATGGAAAAAAAATAATAACCAAAGAATAGAGGGATAACATGGCATTAGAAAAAGCAAAAATTGTAACCATTACATCAGTAAAAGGCGGAACCGGAAAAACCACCACACTACTAAATTTAGCAGGTATCTTAAGCACCCAAAAAAAGAAAGTACTTATACTAGACTTAGACCTTTACGCAGGAGCAATCGCACCATTTTTAAACATCGCAAACGACCCAGATATCTATAGCCTAGTAGATGATATTGGAAGCAATCGCTTTGAAAAAATTGATTCTTACCTAGTAAAATATAACGACTATATCGATGTCATACCAGCCCCAAAAGACCCAAGAAACGCAAGCAAAATCAACAGTAAATATATCTCTGTTGTCCTATCAAAAATCATTTACCGATATGACTTCATCTTAATCGATACCAACCACTTCCTAAACCCAATTACACTAGTCGCCCTAGACGCCAGTGACCAAATCCTATATATTATCAACAATGATCCACTAGACTTAAAAAATATGGCAACAAGAGTATCCATTCATAAAGACATGGAACAAGAAAACTACCAAATTATATTAAATGAATCCATAACAGGTAGAGACTATTTCTCAAAAGTAGACATCAAAAACATCATAAAAAACAACATTGACTTCATCATACCAAAAAGCTTTCACACAAAAAACATCGACAAATACATATTAGATGGGAAAATCCCAATTTTAAATAACAAACACAAAAAAACCATCAGCACATTTAAAAACATGATAGCATTACTAGAAAAGAGGTAACCATGGCAAAGAAAAAATTTGTAGAAGAATTCGAAGTAGAAATAGAAACCCCACAAGTTTCCTATATCTCAGACTATGAAGCATTTCCAAACAAAATTCTTTTAGACGAACTTAGAACTAAAATCATACAAAACCTAATCGACAATAATATCACAAAAGCAAGAGACATGACCGACTTTGTCCGAACCCAAATAGACAAAACCATTGACGGATATGACCTATCTAACGTCGAAAGAAACTATCTATATAACCTAATCGACAACGAAATTACAGGAAGTGGACCACTGACTGAACTATTAGAAGACAAAGACATTACCGAAATCATGGTAAACGGAAAAAACGAGATTTATATCGAACTAGAAGGAAGAGTCGTTAGAGATAATAGTATCTCATTCATCAACGAAGACCATATCCTAAGAACCATTCAAAGAATGATTCAACCACTCGGAAGAACCATTGATACAGCCAACCCAATGGTTGACGCCAGACTCGCAGATGGATCGAGATTAAATGCTGTAATCCCACCATTATCCTTAAACGGACCAATCCTAACCATTCGAAAATTCAAAGAAGAACTTGCCAACATCGAAGACTACCTAAGAACAGGATCACTTACCCCATATATGGCAAGATTTCTAGAAGCTTGCGTAAAAGCCAAACTCAATATCATCATATGCGGAGGAACAGGAAGCGGGAAAACAACACTATTAAACGTATTATCTTCCTTTATCGGAAAAGAAGAAAGAATCATTACCATCGAAGACGCAGCAGAACTAAGACTAGAACAAGAACACGTTATCTCACTAGAAACAAGACTAACCAACTATGAAGGAGAAGGCGCCATCACCATCAGAGACCTAGTCATCAACTCATTGCGTATGAGACCAGACCGAATCATCGTCGGAGAAGTCAGAGGAAAAGAAGCATTTGATATGCTTCAAGCCATGAACACAGGACATAATGGATCATTAACGACTATGCATGCCAACGGTCCATTAGACGCCTTAAACCGTTTAGAAACAATGGTTTTAATGGCAGGAATGGAAATACCAATCAGAGCCATTCGAGAATATATCGAAGGAGCCATTAACATAGTCGTACAAATTTCAAGACTAACCGACGGAAGAAGAAAAGTAACCAGTATCAGTGAAATAACAGGAATTGTAGATAACACCATTCAACTAGAAGAAATATTTGAATTCAAACAAGACGGAGTCAAAGAAAACGGAGAAGTATTAGGAGAATTTATATTACACAAACGAATTCCAAACGTATATCAAACAATCAAATCAAGAGGAAACGATACCCTAGACGACATATTTGTTCAAAAAAAGAAAGCGTAGGTGAGTAACATGGATGGAATCAACTCCAACTTTAGCCTAGGTTCCCATACAGAACCAACCAATCAAAACCTAAACATTGTATTTACTCCAAACGCATTAGTAAGGAGATATGAATATACCGTTTCAAAAGATGGAGTTCCCATCAAATCAGAAAGCATAGACCAAGTAAAACCAGTGAATATTGTATTAGAAGAAACAGGAACTTATCAAATCAAAGTTCAAACATTTGATTACTATAACTACAAAACCATCATAGAAAGTGGAATCTATAAAATCGACAAAGATCCACCAATCATCAAACTAGAAAACGAATCAATGAAAATGAAAATAGGAACCCCCTTATATCCAATGGCAGATGTAAAAGCCTATGACAATCAAGATGGAGACTTACTAAATCAAGTCACAACAAACATTGATGAATTAAACTTTGAAGAACTAGGAATCAAAAAACTAGAATATACCGTAACGGACCAAGCAGGCAATACCACCACCAAAAGTATGACCATTAACGTCGTCAAAAATGATACATTTGGTGTCATTTTAATTCAACTTGGAATGATTATTGCCCTAACAACCATCATTCTAGCCATACTATCTTACCGAAGAAGCGTAAAACTAGAAAAAAGAATTCGAAAATACAGTATTGAACCCATCAACGATAACTCACTATCACTATTTGATAAATATTATAACCAATACTGTAACCTCTTATCAAAAATCAGTAAATCACTATCAAAATCAGTATTCTTAAAAAAATACGCCAATCGATATGATAAATATGTAGGAATCATGGGAGCAAAAACAAGGACAGGAATTGACTTTGTATCAGCCAAATTTCTAATCGCTTTCATCTTTGTAATGATCGCAGTGATTTCTTCAACCATTCAACTAGAACTGATGAATCCATATGAAATTGTCTTTCCATTTTTCCTAGGCTTTTTCGCCCCAGACATTATTTACATATCAAAATATAAATTTCATAGAAGACACATTGAAAACGACCTATTACAAGCCATTATCATCATGAATAATGCATTCAAATCAGGAAGAAGTATTACCCAAGCAATTGAACTCGTTATGACAGAACTAGATGGAGCAATCGCCAAAGAATTTAGAAAAATGAGATCAGAACTTTCTTATGGATTATCCATAGAAACTGTATTCGAACGATTCGCAGACCGAATCAAACTAGAAGAAGTAAACTATCTAACCGCCTCATTAAGTATTTTAAACAAAACAGGAGGGAATATCATCAAAGTATTTTCTTCCATTGAACTATCACTTTTCAACAAAAAGAAACTATGGTTAGAATTAGAATCACTTACTAGCAGTTCCAAACTGATTATGTATGTATTATTCTGTGTACCAATCTTATTTGTTATTTTCGTAAGCCTAGTAAACAAAGAATACTTCTTACCATTCTTTACAACACCACTAGGAATACTATTATCATTTGTGATCGTCATTTTCTATGTTGTATATATCATTTGTGTTAGAAAAATTATGACAGTTAGGATGTGAAAACCGTGAAAAACAATTTCATTCGAAAAATTTACCGTGAAGAAGACTTAGAAAACATTGGAATGCGAATTAACATGTTGGGCAAAAAAGCCAAATTTGATGCCACAACATTCATTAACTTACGACTTTTATCTTCACTGATTGTCTTTTTGATTGTCCTATATCAATCAAAACATGCCTATATTTTCGCACCTGCCATTACCCTTGTCTGGTATTATGCTTATTACTATATAGTGCTCACAAAACCACTCAAAGAACGCATTCGAAAACTGGACCATGAAGCATTATACTTTTTTGAAATTCTAACACTTACACTAGAATCTGGAAGAAACCTAGAAAACTCGCTAGAAGTAACCGTTGCTAATGTGAACTCAGAACTATCTGATGAATTCAAACGATCACTATTAGAAGTACACTTTGGAAAATCATTACTAGAAGCATTAGAAGACATGAAAAAACGGATTCCATCAGAAACCGTCAACAACATTATCTTAAACATTACACAAACCAATATCTTTGGAAATAGTATCTTAGATACCATGTATAATCAAATCGCATTTTTAAGAGACAAACAAATATTAGAAATTAAAGGACAAATCAATAAAATTCCAAATAAAATTAGTATTGTTTCCGTTTTATTTGTTGTACCACTCATTATGATGCTGATTTTAGGACCATTTATTCTTAATTTTTTAGGATAAATGCAGTATAATAGATTAGGGAGATGAAAATATGTATCATTTTATAGGAATAAAAGGGACTGGTATGAGTGCACTAGCACAAATTATGAAAGACTTAGGTTATGAAATACAAGGAAGTGATAAACCAGACCATTTCTTTACCGAAAAAGACTTGATTGAAAAAGGAATTCGAATTCTTCCATTTGATGAAAATAATATTGAACCTGGAATGATTATTGTAAAAGGAAACGCCTTTAATGAACACAATATAGAAGTACAAAAAGCAATGGATTTAGACCTTAAAATTTATACTTATCAAGAAATGGTTGCGAAATTAACCAATAAATTTAAAACCATTGCCATATCAGGATGTCATGGAAAAACAACAACAACAGCGATGATGTCTCATGTCTTAGAAAATATGATTGGTTGTAACTACCTAATTGGAGATGGATCAGGTTTCGCCAAAAAAGAAAACCAATATTTCGCATTAGAAGCCTGCGAATACAAAAGACACTTTTTAGACTATGATCCAAACTATGCCATAATAACCAACATAGAATTGGATCATATCGATTATTATAAAGACATCGATGATGTGATTGACGCTTATCAAAGCTTTGCAAACAAAGCTGAAAAAATGGTACTTGCTTGTGGAGATGATCCATATACTCATACACTAGAAGTAAACCCACCTATATTTTATTATGGACTCAAAGAAGATAACGATATCATCGCAAAAGATGTCGAATATAAAGATTCAGGAACCGAATTCGATGTTTTCGTAGAAGGAAACTATTATGGACACTTTGACTTGCCCCTTTATGGAAAACACATGCTTTTAAATGCGTTAGCAGTCATTGGCGTTTGTTACTATGAACGACTAGAAGCCAAAGAAGTCGCCAAACATCTAAAATCATTTGAAGGAGCCAAACGAAGATTTAAAGAAAAAGAAATCGGTGACATCGTAACCATTGATGACTATGCCCACCATCCAACTGAAGTCAAAGTAACCATCAAAGCAGCCAGACAAAAATATCCAAATAAAAAAATTATTGCCATTTTAAAAACCCACACATTATCAAGGACCAAAGAATTTGCAGACGAATTCGCAGAAGCTTTAAATCTAGCCGATGAATCTTACATTATGGATGTTGGGGTTGACCGAGAAGAAACAGGATATGACGATGTTACATATGAAGTGATTCTAGACAAACTAGACCATGGAAAATATATTTCTATAGACTCTGTAGACCAATTATTACAATATGAAAACGCTGTTTTAATATTTATGAGTAGTAAAGACATTTATGTCTTACAAGAAGAATATGAAAAACGATTGAAAGAAGCAAAATGAAAAATATTTTAATCATAGGAATTGGAAGAGCCGGAAAAACCACACTCAGTAGAATGCTGAAAAAAAAATTCAAAACTTCCAACCTAATACATAGTGATACCCTAAAATGGGCAATGATAAGAGCACAAAACAAAGAAGCATACTATAGAGCACATGTAGATAAGCAAAAAGAATTTGAACACAGTGAATACTTTCAAAAGACACTATTAGAATTTTTTAATGCCTGTATTTCAGATGATAATCAATATGGATATATACTAGAAAGTGGGCAATTGCATCCAAAACTAGTACATGAAATGATTCATTTTGAAAATACAATTGTAGTATGTTTAGGACTTGGAGATTTAAGCGTAGAAGAGATAGTAGAACTTTGTATCCAACACGATACAGAGGAAGATTGGACATTTGGATTATCCAAAGATTACATAAAACAACACGCCATTGATTGGCATTCAAAAAATGAAATGCTAAAAAAAGAATGTCCAAAATATGGAATCAAATATTATGATACCTCAAAAAATAGAGAAGAAGTTTTAAAGGAATTAATGAATTGGCTAGAATTAGAGATTTCTAAAGACTCTGGTATTTGAATTTATTTTGTAAAAGGACTTGTAAAACCGTAACTTATTTAGTATAATAGCTCCGAAATAAAAAAACGCGAAAAAAGTAGCAAAAGACTTTAATAGAAGGAGAAACTAATGAAAAATAGAAACTATGTAGTATGTAGAGACAACATATATGTTGGAGAAGTTGTAAAAGCTTTTCGCATATATCGTTATGAAGGAGAAAGTATTTTCTTTGGAACCAAACCAGGACAATTAAACGTTAATTTTGGAAGACCCTATAGAAGCATGCTATTCACCTTAGATGAAAGTAAAAGAGCAAATGATTTACTATATCAATCTCCAAATTATCCAATTTTAAATTTGACAGCCGATGAAACTTGTTTAAGCTCAAAAAATGGTATCGTAATTAATAAAGTATGCAGTCTAGGACTTCTTTTAGAATACTATGGATATGAAAAAGATTTAAAATGGGAAGATATCATAAAAATCCGTGAAACTTTCTTTACAGGAAGGTTTGCGAAAGATCATTGTGAATTATTCGGTTGGAAAGAAGTAATTACTGGAAATTCAAAAAGTGGTAGAATATTTTCTAGTTTAAAAAAGGCCGTATTTCCAGAAGACTATTGGGATCTTTTAGATGATAGAGGAGATAAAACATTAATGGATTTGGCTGGATATTCAGACGATGGAATGGGCGTTTTTACTCCGAACCAAGAAGAAGGCCCAATAAAAAAATTAACAATGCTTAAAAAATGATCAGACATATTTAAGATCATTTTTTTTAGAAGAAGGAAAATAGCTTTCTTAAAACCTGAATAATACCAAATTCACGAAAACGATATATATTTTTTAGCTGTGTACTAGTTCGCAAAGGGGAATCTGATACAACCTAGGTTCTAAGGTACAATTGTTTCCTTTACTTTTAATATTACTCCTAGCAATTAGGATAGAGCTTATTTTTTGAAAAATGAAAGAAAATTTGATATAATGGAACCAGTTAGGAGTAGTAAAATGAAAAAAGGATTAATTTTTACAATCATTTGTAACGCAATTATAGTAATTAGTACAATCATAGGGTTTATTTCCTTATTTTGGTTCCATCTTCCAAAAGAAATAGAAAAAGATGAACTCATAAGATATATGAAAACAAAAGGATGCGATATGGCAGATATCGCAGAATTCAATGAAATTAACCTAGCAACAGAAAATTGTCCCATTAATATTAATTATATTGTGACAAAAAATACAGACAAACGAAACCAAATTTTGCTAAACCAAAAAAATGATGTTGCAAACAATTACAATGTGATAGGTAACTTTAACATTGATATTTTTTCCGTATATTCAGAATTAACCACAAGTGGAGAAAAATACAAAAAAGTCACACAAAATAAAAACTCTATATTATATGCAAGCGCAAACAAAGAATACAAAAAAGAAATTATCGATTTATTCAAACACTTTGGTTATCGATATCAATTAAACTTCAAAGCCTGTTGGTGGTTTTTAGTACCAATATTGATGATTATACTGATTTATATCGTAAGCATATGGGGAATTGAAAAGAAAATCAGAAACAAAGGATGGATTGCCTTAATCCCATTTTATAACGTGGGATGCCTAACAAAAGATGTACTAGGATCCCCATGGTATGCGCCTCTCTTATTTATTCCAATTGGGAATTTAGTATTTTCATTGTTCCTCCATTATTACCTAGGAAAATCATTTCAAAAAGATGAAACTGATTGCATATTACTAATGTTTTTTTCAACCATCTTCTGCCCTTTACTAGCATTTGATGATTCAAAATATAGTAAAGCATAAAAAGGAATTCACATATGAAAAAATTAGAAGGAAATATCATCATAGCCATTACCGCAATGAGAGACATCATGGATCTGTTTCTAGGACCATTTTTAACAACATACTTTATCAAAACGTCGCAAGAAAGTATTACAGACCTATCCATATACTATATATTCTCATACCTATTACTAGCTTTGGGGAGCTTTTTAATCGCAAGTATTATCAAACGTAAATTCAGAATTGGAATGTTTCGACTTGGTATTATATTAAACTATTTATATATTTTAACCATTATTATATTAAAAGAAAATATAGTAAACCATTTATTATTGATATCACTATTATACGGAATATCCTGTAGCGCTTATTGGTTTCCATACAACCTATTTGTCATCAATAGAATAGATAACCCTGAAAGAACAGAGTTCACAGTAAGAATGAAAACGGTATCTTCCATTGTCGGTATCCTTTGTCCAATTATATTAGGATCAATCATTACTGTTACCAATTATGAATTAACAGCCATCATCATATTACTGATATCAATCATTCAAATAATATTATCATTTATATTAATGCCAGAAAAGAAAACTGAACTAGAACAATTTAATCCCAAAAAAACATGGGAATTATTAAGAAACAATGCCCAAATAAAAAAAATGTGCATTGTAGAATTCTTTACTGGCATGAATATTAGTGGAGGAGCCTTGAAAATATTAATTACTATATTGATATTTCAATCGTTTAAAACCAATATGAACCTAGGTATTATCACCTCCATTACAACCATAATATCGATGATAATGATCAAAATATATGGAAAAATATACAAAAATAAAAGTGATAAAAACATCATTGTCCTTTCCAGTATATTACCAATCTTATCTGTGATTGCTTTATTACTTTTTAAAAATAACATCACAGTGATTCTTTATAACATTTGTTATGTTGTATTTGCGACACTTTTAGTTATGACCAAAGAAATTAGACTATTCAACTTATCAAATAGTAAAATCGTAGAAGAAAACCATCAAAGCGAATTTTTCGCAATTCGAGAAGGAATGCTAAATAGTGGTAGAATCATTGGATATACGCTATTACTACTAGCAGGAGTCACAGGAAATGAAACACTATTAAATTTAGTTATGATATTGCTAACATTATCTATTTTTATCATGGGGCTTAATATTACAAAAATAGAAAAATTTGAGGAGTGATCAATATGAAAAAAAATAAAGACTTCATTCATTTTTTGCTTTCTTTGTATAAACCAGTTAAACTATTAACGTTTGTTATGATCTTTAGTATGATCATATCACAAATATTTAACCTAATAAAACAGTATATTATAAAAGGAATGATTGATCTCCCAAGCAATCCCAATTTCGAAGTTCCTAATCTTTACCAGGTAGCAATTACATTAATATTGATTATCATATTAGAACTACTATTTTATTATATCTCTAATATTGTAAGAACCATTCATATGGTCAAAAAACAAACCCCATATATATCTCAAAAGCTGTTTAGCCATTTAAATAAAAAAAGTTATTCTTTTTTTATAAATAACTTTAGTGGAAAAATTACCTCTTCCATCAATGAAGTCAATAAAAAAATAGGAGAATTGAATACCAGAATGACAACTGGATTTGTCTCATTATTAACTTCTATGATTAGTAGTCTCATTATATTATACACAATCGACTTAAAAATATTTTTAACAGCATCCATTTTATTTATAGGAATTATCATCACAAGGGTCATATATTTTTCGAAAGCATATTTGCCACTCATTCAAAAATCACAAGAAATTAGTAGAGAATATGATGGAGTATTGAATGATGCAGTACTGAATTTCACTACCTTAAAAGTCTATAGCGCAGTAGAAAGCTTTTCTAAAACATTAAAAAACAAAAAAGAAGAGGTGAACGATTATAGAAACAAGGCATCTACCAAGGAATTTACATATGGTGCCCTAGCCAATCTTGCTTATATTGTTACATTTGTCATGTTATTATTATATTCCATCCATCAATATGGCAATCACTTAATGACTTTGGGAAGCCTTATTTTCTTTATTAATGCCATGATATCATTAAAAACCTCAACTACAAGTTTCAGCTGGGCTTATATTCATATTGGAGAATACCTAGTTGTACTCAAAAACTGTTATGATTTATTATATGATGATATCAATATAGAAGATGGTCAGAAAGAAAACATTGTAGTAGATCATGGAAACATAGAATTTCAGAACGTAACATTTAAATATTCCAAAAATAATATTTTAGAAAATTTCGACTTAACCATAAAAGAAAAACAAAAAATAGGAATTATTGGTGTAAGTGGAAGTGGAAAAACGACACTTGTAAATTTGCTATTTAAATTCTATAAACCACAAAAAGGAAAAATTTTTATTGATGGAAAAAATATTTATGATTATAATACATTATCTATATATGAAAAATTAACGTATGTTCCGCAGGAAACCATATTATTACATACAACGATATATGAAAATATTAAAATTGCAAAACCAAGTGCGAGTGAGGAAGAAATTATAAATGCAGCAAAAAAAGCGGAACTACATGAGTTTATAGAAAAATTAGATGATCAATATAATACCATTGTTGGAGAAAGAGGCATTAAACTGTCTGGAGGACAACGACAAAGAATCGCATTAGCAAGAATTTTTTTGAGAGATGCAAAAATTGTTGTATTTGATGAAGCTACAAGTAGTTTAGATAACAATACGGAATTCAAAATTCAGCAAAATATTCATCAATATTTTCAGGATCAAACTATAATATGTATTGCCCATAGATTATCTACATTAAAAGATATGGACGACATTATTGTCATTGATAATGGAAACATCATTGATAGTGGAAAACCAGAAGATATCATTCCAAAATATGACAAAATTGACTTTGAAAGAATTGAAAATGAAAATTAGATTATGAAAAATAGAAACTATGTAGTATGTAGAAATCACATATATACTGGAAAAGTTGTAATAATAGAAAGTTTACAACAAAGAAGAGGGAACAATAAAAAAATTAACAAGATTTAAAGACTATAGACACATTTTTCAATATAAAGGAGTAAAAGCATGGAAAAAATAGTATTTACGCATTCTATTAATAGCATTGTAAGCAAATTTACCTCACTATTTCTAGCCATTTATTTTTTAAAAATTACAGATGGTAATTTCGCTAGTGTGGTTTTGTATTATACACTAAAATATTCAGTAATTGGAATATTTTCGTTTCTATCTTTAAAATTATTAAATAAAAAAAATGTATTAAATGTTTACCGTCTAGGGCTATTCTCAAATGGATTATGCCTATTTGTCTTATTATGTCTTGGTCATAACATTCGAGACTATATATATCTATATGCACTTTTAGATTCTGCTACAAATTTATTATATTGGTCTCCATATAAGATGATTTTATATAATTTTAAAAATGATACTCAGTTTAAAAAGATATTTTCTTATAATAGTATTGTTACTAGTATCATATCGATTGCCTCAACAATTGGAATGGGCTATATCATTGTAAATGCCTCATATTCCATATTATTAGTCATCATAATTTTATTAGTATTGCTTGCGGTACTGTCAAGTTTTCACCTGGATAAATATGAATTTAATTTGAGTCCAATCAAATTGTCAAATATAAAGTATGCACTTAAGGACAAACAAGCAAAAGAAATATATAAGATTGTGTTCTTAGAAGGAATGGGATTTAGAGGAGGATTAGATACTACCATTACATTTATTATTTTTTTAACCTTGGGTTCGGAATCCAGTTTGGGTAACCTAAATGCTATTTTCGCATTCCTTGGATTAATAACCTCTTTATTTGTCAAAAAATATTTAAAAGAAAAAGAAAACAAAAATGCTTTTTTTGTATCAGCTATTGCCATATTCATAGTAACAATTCCAATTATTTTTACAAATTCATTTGCTATGTTTATTATTTATAATATCGTGTTTAATATGGCTTATAAAATTACTCAGATTTTGGTAGATACCGCAGTATTTAATATTAGTTCCAATAAAACATTAGCAACATATCGATTGGAATATACTTACCTAAGTGAAGTGATTCATGGACTTGGGAAGGCAGTAAGTGAATTGATCCTATTAGTATCAGTATTATATGCTTTTAATTTAAATAATCTACGAATTGTTGCAGCCATTTTATCTTTCAGTATATTATTGCAAATGATAATTTATAATAAATATTGTCAAAAAGATTTTGATAAATAAGATTGGTAAGTAAATAAGTATAAACAAAAAATTAGAAGCGAGTTGTTCTAATTTTTTGAATAAAAATAAAGTATGAATTGATTATTTTTTTACAAATTGTCGATTGTTAAACTTTACATCATAAAATTCAATTCCACATCTTTGATAGATGTCCTTTACTTCATCTAATGTAACATTCTCTGTATACCATTCAAAATAGTTTCTATAATATCTACTTTTTTTGAAAAGTTGGACTCTTCCATCCACTGTAAATAAAGAGAGTACTTCAGTAGGAGCTGGATCTGAATGTGGCCTTGTAAAACCAAGTCTCTCTAAGTTTAATATACCATCTAATGTGGAAACGCTTTGATACGAACATGGACGTAAATGTAATTTAGCTTCTACAAAGTCGGTTAAATAGGATAAAACTTTAAAAGCATCCTCTCTGCTCATTTTCTCAGGTAGCATAAAAGGACTACATGGCCAATCGACCATACCGATATTATTTTCATGCCATCCATAGCGTTCACCCATTCTATAATATTGAACATAATGAAGCTTGTAAATGTGTTGATTACCAATGGGGTGATCTTTAAGCTCAGCTTCAAATTCGTACCCTCTATTTGTAGAATTAGGTAAGTCCAAAATTCTTAACTTTAACTCTTTTAGTTTTTCTTTTAATTCCATATAAAAGCCTCCTGTAATTATTTATATTATAACATAATTACAATGAAAATTATGAGAAATATACATATAAAAAATTTTTTTAAAATTCTACGATTCATAGGGTGACTTCTTTTGGTATTCATAATATGATGATGTCAGAAAGAAGGAATCCGAATGAAAAAAAGGTTAATTCGTTATTATGCTGTAATAGTAGAAATATTATTTATCGTTTATAATTTAATATTTAAAAACTTAATCATTGGTGGAAGATTATATCAAATCATGATGAGTCTATTAATAATGATAAACATGCCGGTTATTGCTATTTTTCATAAAGAAATAAAATATAAAAGTGCAGTATGTGTTATCTATTCTTTAATATGGATAAGCTCCAAAAATGTTTTACAATGCTACTTTAATTTCTCTAATATCATAATTCTATGTATCATGGGATTTCGAGAAAGTAAATTTATGAAAATGTTTTCAATTAGCATTTCAATAGTGACAACAATATTTTTTCTTCCATTATATTTTATATTTTTATTATGGATTGGGACAAACATAAATGAAGAATCTAGAAGAACTGATATCTATGAAGATATGCACTATTATTGTGAAAACAATGATGAAGTGTATACTTATTCAGCTGGGATGATGGATAAATTTCATTATAGTATTGGCAAATATTATGAAATTCTGAATATCGATGATATAATATGGATATCTTATCACGAACGAAACGAAGTATCTAAAAATAAATATGAAGAATATTTAAAAACAAATTATTGTCAATTAAAGGGTGGGGATAGTAATGGATCTAAGTAAAATATCTAATTTATTGAAACAAAAAAGAAAAGAATTAGGAATTACACAAGAGGAACTAGCCCAAAAATTATTTGTTACTGAAAAAGCAATTTCCAGATGGGAAACAGGTAGAGGAACACCAGATATATCATTATTAATACCACTATCTGAAGTACTGAATATAGAGATTTCAGAACTGTTGAATGGAGAGGAAAATAAAAACGAAGTAGAACAATTAATTGAATATGAGAAGATAAATAAATCAAACAAATTTAACACACATTTTAAATTGACAATACTGCTATATATATTATCTATTTTTTTGTTTCTTTTCTATTTAAGATTAGAATACAATTCTAGTATAGAAGTAAATTATTTTATAAGATTATTGATAATGATAATGGCTTCTATATGTATCATACTAGGAAATAAAATTTATAATGATAATTACGTTGAAAAAATAGAAGATAAAAAGAAAGTAACAAAATTTTCGCAAATTATTGTTTTTATATATTACATAATTTTACTTTTTAACATGGTACTATTTGCACGATATCATCATATTGAAAGCATAAATTTAATACCATTAAAAACGATAATTGAAATTTTAAAAAATGGAAATTTATATTCGATCATAATAAATATATTTGGAAACTTATTCATATTTATGCCACTAGAATATTTCTTAATGGAATTGTTTAAAGTGAAAAAGTTTACTATGAACTTTATGTTATCTTTAGGAATTATTTCTATAATTGAAATAACTCAATTTATATTTCAAATCGGTGTTGCAGATGTAGATGATTTAATATTGTGCACTTCGGGAATGATAATTTTCTATTTCATATATAATAATATGTGGAAGAAATATAAAATCAAAAAAGCTAAGGGAGTATCTACAATTAAATGTGATAATTAACAAAAAAATTTCCAACTCGAAAACTTGCATAAAATAAAAAAATCTAGTATAATGTATACAGATGAGGAAAACCTCATAAAATAAAAAGTGGAACACTTGACTTGTAAGCAAAGTTGAGTGCTCGCCAAATTGGTTTGCACCTTAATTCACTGAATTAGGGTGCTATTTCTTTATCTCGACTACTAATAAAAGTAGAAGGAACAAAATGAGAATAATGTTATTTAGAATCTTTATAATAAAAACTCTTTTTTTCATATCTCAAGCCTCCCTTCTATCCATAAGAATGGAAGTTCGGCAAACACCCAACAAAGTCTTGTATTCCAAATATATTATACCACATTCCAATGTAGTAGTAAACGAATTATCTCTTATTTTATAAAGAAAAAATGCACATTACAGATTTTGAAAATCTGTAATAAATTTATCGCAGAAATGTGATTTCTCACATGTCTCTGCTGAGGTGCAGGTATTCTACAACATTTGCCGAGATTATGATAATAATAAAAACGGCAAATGTTTTGAATACAATAGGCATTTCCAATGCCTATACAACTTGAGTGTATCTTTCATTTTATCTAAAATACAACCCTGTTGTAGTTTACGACTGGTAACTCATATAAATATAATTATTCTATAAATTTTTATACCAACCGAAAACTGTAACAGAGTTTGAAATCTTAAATATTACCATTGTTTTTTTTGAAATTAAGTATTTTTTTCAGCTTCGCAAGCTTTTCTTTCACTTTCTTTAACTTCCCATACATAAACTTTACCTATGAATAATCATATGTGAAAAATTATACTCCAAAAATTGATTCAATCAACTGATAAATAGTTATAACAGATATTACGATTCTTTCAAGATATAGTCATACTTTTTTGAATTAATGTGCTATAATAATAGGAAAAAATTCTTGAAAGGAGGAAAGTGATGATAAAAATATTACTGGATACAAACCTATTAATATATAGAGAAGACCATTCAATAGTAGACGAAAGAGTACTGGAACTTACAAAGATTCTATATGATTCTAATAAATATAAAATTGTAATTCATCCATCAACCCTAGAGGATTTGAGTCATATAAAAAACTCTAATGAAAGAAATATACTTTATAGTAAAGTTAAAATTTACAATATAATAGACAGACCACCAAAGGCAACTGATGATTTTAATGAACTAGTCGGTTGCTCAAAAATACCTAATGATTTAATCGATAATAATTTGCTATATGCAGTGTATAAAGATTGTGTTAGTTATTTTATTACTAATGATAGCAAATTAAGAAATAAAGCGAAAAAAATAAATCTCAGAAATAGAGTATTAAGCATTGATGACGCAATAAAATTATTTAAGCCCTTAGAAGAAAAAGAAATCAGAACGCCAGCATTTATACAATCTGAATATTTATATAATATAGATTTAGATGACGTGTTTTTTGATTCTCTAAAAAGTGACTATAAAGGATTTGAAAATTGGTATAAAAAGAAATCTCAAGAAGGAAAAAAGGCATATATAACTCGTGATGACAAAAATAATGTATCCTCATTTTTAATGACTAAAATCGAAAATGAGAATGAAGATTATTCAAATTTTAAGGAACCATTTGAAAAAAATATTAGATTAAAAATAGCAACGTTTAAAGTTGCTAATACAGGAAATAGAATTGGTGAGAGTTATATAAGAATAATCATTAACGAAGCAATAAAAAATAAAGTTAATGAGATATATGTTACTGTGTTTGAAAAACAAGAAGCTTTAATATATTTACTTTCTGAATATGGCTTTGTACAAAAAACTACGAAAATGACTGAGAAATCAGATTCGACCATTGAAGAAGAGCTAGTCCTTGTAAAAAATATGAATGATAATACTTATCCTAACTTTAATTGGTCAAATAGAAATACGTTCATTGTACCAATTAGACAACAATATCATGAAATGTTATTTCCTGAATCTGAAACTTTCAATCAGCTTTCTTTCGGTGATCTAAATGGAATGAATACATATGCAAATGCTATTAAAAAAGCATACATCTGTAAAGCACATACAAAGCAGATAAGACCAGGCGATATTTTGCTCTTTTATGCCAGCGAGTATAAAAGGAGTATTACTACGATAGGCATTGTAGATGCCATATTTACTAATTTTTTATTTCCTGGGGATTTATATAATATGGCAAAAAAAAGAACTGTATATTCACTAAATGAAATCAAGTCTAATTTTTCCTCAAATTCCAAACTGATATTATTTAAGTATTACACAACACTTGAAAATCCTATATCATATAATAAATTGATTGAAAACGAGATACTTATAAATGTTCCTATATCAATAGTCAAAGTAGACTCAAGTAAAGTACAAAAACTTGTAAACTGTTAAAATTAGGAATAAAAAACAATCAAGTTCTGTGCTATAATTATAATAGATGGGAGGATAGATAGCATGTGTACTATTTTATTACCTATTAAACCAGAGTATGCGAATAAAATTATAGAACAGACTAAATTATATGAGTATAGAAAAACTAAATGTAAGAAAGAAGTAGATAGAATTGTTATCTATAGTACATCTCCTATAAAGAAAGTCATAGCAGAAGTGGAGGTCAAAGAAATAATTTCTAATTCACCTAACCAACTATGGAAAGATACAAAGGATTATTCTGGTATTTCAAAGACTAAATATATGAAATATTTTGAAAATAAAAATATTGCTTTTGCTTACAAATTAGGAGAAGTAATTGTATACGACTCTCCAAAAACATTAAAAGATTTTGGAATTGATTATTATCCTCAATCTTATGTATATTTAACAAATTAATATAAATATGATGTTATTTAATTGCTTTTGAAAGGGAAAAATTAAAATTTTGAAAATGATATCAAAATCAATGATTATTTATGTGGAGGACTTTATATGGATTACAAAAAAAGAACTTATTACAGTTCTTTTAAATTCAATATGGAGCAGATGATAATAGGGTTTTAAACCTAAAATCTTAAAAATATCCCTCACTCGTTAATTAGAATATATGATAATTTTATTATTTAATCAATACTTGTTATAAAATTTACTAGGAAGATTCTAGAAATTTATTAGGAAATGATTTTCCTAATAAAGTGATTTCTAAAATGATGAATTTTTGCAAGGAGTCCTTGCAAAATTGTCTTGGAATCATAATCAAGTATTATTAGATAAAGTTAAGGATAAAGAAATCAGAAAATGGTATGCAAAAGAAACAATAGAAAATGGATGGTCTGTTTCAATACTAACTCATCAAATAGCAAGTAAATTATATGAAAGACAAGCATTACTAGAAAATAAAACCACTAATTTTGATGAAACATTACCAACTCCAACTAATGAACAAGCAAAAGAGTTATTAAAAAATCCTTATATATTTGATTTTATAACTGCTAATAAAGATTTGAAAGAATTAGATATTGAAAGAGAACTAACGACTAATATAACAAAATTATTATTAGAACTTGGAAATGGATTTGCTTTTGTTGGAAGGCAATATCATCTAGAAATAGAAAATGAAGATTACTATATTGATTTGTTATTCTACAATTTGAAAGTTAGAAGTTATGTAGTAATTGAATTAAAAACAACTGAGTTCAAACCTGAATATGCTGGTAAATTAAATTTTTATTTAAGTGCTGTTGATAAGTATATTAAAGATGAAAATGATAACCCAACATTTGGTATCTTGCTTTGTAAAGATAAGAAAAAAGTAACTGCAGAACTTGCATTAAAGGATATTAATAAACCTATTGGAGTCAGTGAATATAAAATATTATCAGAGATACCAGAGTTTTTGGAAAATACTTTACCAAGTATTGAAGATATAGAAAAAAGATTAGAAGAAAGTGAGTAATTTTTAGAAAACTGAGGGAATATTTGTACTTTTGCATAAAATATAGTATAATCTAGTCAGTTAATTAAAAAGTGATTCATTCAAAGTAATTATTTTAAAATAATTTGTAGAGAGCTTATGGCTGGTGAAAATAAGCAAAATTAAAATAATGAATTACAAATGATGATTTTAAATCGGATAGTATCCGTTATCAATAAGAGGTAATAAACTATTATTACAAATAAAGGTGGTACCACGAGCAATTCGTCCTTTTTGGATGTTTTGCTCTTTTTTTATTTCAAGGAGGTGGTTTGTATGGATAGTGACTATTACTATTATTACTTTGATGATTGTAATTTAATTAACTATACAAAATACCAAGGAGGAATAAAAAAATATGGAAAAGAAATTATTTGATATTCTCAAAGAAAGAGGATATGTAAAAGATTTAACACACGAAAGTGAAATCATTGATTTAGTCAATGGAAAGCCTATGACTTTCTACTTAGGAATTGATCCTACTGCTGATAGTCTTCATATAGGACATTTTTTCGCACTTACTATGTTTAGATGGTTACAAGATTTCGGACATCATGGAATTATATTAATTGGTGGAGCTACTGCTTTGATTGGTGACCCAACGGGTAAAAGTGATATGAGAAAAATGTTATCTAAGGAAGAAGTTGCTCATAATAAGGCAGAGGTAAAAGAGCTAGTTAAAAGATTTGTAAAAGTTGATGGAGAAAACCCGGCTATTATTGTTGATAATGCAGATTGGATTTGTGATAAGACTTATGTAAATTTTATGAGAGACATTGGAGTCCATTTTAATGTTAATAATATGTTATCTGCTGATTGTTATAAGAAAAGATTAGAAAATGGTGGATTAACATTTCTTGAAATGGGATACATGTTAATGCAAGCATTTGACTTTGTTTACTTAAATAAAGAATTTGGCTGTAGGTTGCAAATTGGTGGCTCAGATCAATGGGGAAACATTTTAGCGGGAGCAGACCTTTCTCGTAAAATTGGCTTTAGTGAAGGAAAGAAAATTGATCCATTATTTGGATTTACTTGTCCATTACTTATAAAAGCAGATGGAGAAAAGATGGGAAAAACTGCTTCAGGTACATTATGGGTATCGAGGGATAAAACTACTCCTTTTGATTTTTTCCAAGCATGGATAAATTCGTTTGATGAAGATGTTGAAAGAAGTTTATCTTTCTTTACTAGAATGGAAGTGTCTGACATTAAAAAGCTATGTCAAAAAGATATTAGAGAAGCAAAAAAATTACTTGCATTTGAAGTTACTAAATTAGTTCATGGTGAAGATGAAGCGATGAAAGCGAAACAAACAGCACAAGAATTATTTAGTAATAAAAGCATTTCAGAAAATATGCCATCAATTACAATTTCAAAAGATTTATTAGATATCAATATTGTTGATTTACTTATTGAAACAAATCTAGTATCTTCTAAATCAGAAGCAAGAAGATTGATTGAACAAAATGGTCTTTCTTTAAATCAAGAAAAGGTAAAATCTACTGAACAATTAGTTACAACTAAAGATTTAAACGAAAATTCATTAATTTTAAAAAAAGGAAAAAAAGTATTTTTAAAAGTAGATTTTGAATAAGAAAAAACAATTCAGCTTGTAGTCTTGAATTGTTTTTTTGATATAGTTATTATATTTGAAATATAATAAAAAAATATATCGTAATGATGAGGATTTTGACATATAAACGTGGAATAATATATATGAGGGGAAAAAAGAGAAGGGAGGAGTATTAAATGGAGCAAGAAGTAAAACCATTTAATAAAAACATTAGTGGTTATAAGAATGAAGACGAATTTGTACAGTATTTAAATAAAAAGAAAGTATGTCAAGTAAATCCAATGTTTTATGATTTCTTAGAATCTATTTTTGGAAAGATCCATGATGATGATATAATATGGGCGTGGAAAAATGATCAACTAGAAAAAGCAGATATTTTCATTAAAATTAACAATATTATAAAAAGAATTAGTATAAAAAAAGGAGTAAAGAACTCTGTACATGCAGAACCAATTTCAATGTTTTTGAAGTTTTTAACTAACAATGGATTTGATCAAAAGACTATTGTAAATATTTTGAAATATCATTATGCTGATGGAACGACAGATGGAACAGGAGCGGAAAGATTTTCAGTAGCACAATATAAAGAAAAGTATCAAGATGAAATAAATCAAATAAACAAAGTTATGAATCAAGCGGACTTTATTAGAAAGGCAATCGATAAGTTAGTTTTAAAAGGAAATCAAGGCGATAAATCAATAGATTGTATTATCTATGGAATTATGGAGGACTTTATATGGATTACAAAAGAAGAAGTTATACAAATTCTTTTGAATAAAAAAGATGAATATTCATCAGGATTACATATTAGTCATTTATCATTACAACCAATGGCAAGATGCCTAAATAAAAATCCTCGATATGAAAAAGATAGACATTACATACAAGCCAAATGGTATAATATTTCAGATGATATTATAGAAGTGATGAATAATAGATCGTGAATAGCTGTATAGAAACATTTTGTTTCCAAGCAGGCTACGTGGAACAAAATATAAAAAAAGAACTTATTATGGTTCTTTAAAATTCAATATGGAGCAGGTGATGGGAATCGGACCCACGTAGCCAGCTTGGAAGGCTGGGGTTCTACCATTGAACTACACCTGCAAATCAAGTAGGCACTTTTAATTATACTCGTTTCAAAATAGAAGTCAATACTTTTTTGAAATTTTTACAAAATTTGTGAACTTAGAAAATCCACTTGTCATTTGTTTACTACTTTTGACATAGTATCTTGAGCTACGATTGACTTCATTTCTAATTTTTGGTACAATAATAGAAGCTAATAGTGACCATATTATAATTAAGAGAGGAGGAGTTAGTTGTATGAAAGAATCTTGGATTTTTGAATATGTGAATGAAAATGAATTTAAAAAACTAGAACGTTCTTTAAAAAAATACAATATGTTAGCTTACAAAAAACTATACTTTGAATACTATCCAGCATTAAAAGAAGGAAACTTTCTAGGTGAAATCGTATCTACGAATAAAACAAAAGGAACCAAATCATATGAATTAAAACTACCAACAGATGCAATGTTTTCAAAAGTTCATGGCGATATCAAACTGCACTACATCGTTTATGAAAAAGAATCAATTATAATGTTAAATACAATAACTCCAGAAGATATATTATCAGAAGGGCATCAATCTGAATTAGAAACCTTCAAAGGCGTTATGGTCTCTAAAAAACATTCAGAAAAAGACATGTTCAAAATTAACTTATTAAATATGCTACAAAAATAACGAAGCAAACACAAAAATTGCTTTTTTTGTGTTTGAAAGGAGAAAATCATGAAAATAAGATACACTATCCCAATCATATTGATGACTATACTTTGTATAATCCCACTATATTATAGCCAAACAACACAGAAATATGACCTAATTACATATGATCGATTTCTGACATTACAGGATGATGGAGGAACACACTATGACCGAAAATACACCATAGACTTTTCCAAAAAAACAATCACCAAAAAAGAAGACTACTATAAAGGTTTTGAAGGAATACAATATAAAGATAAAATACTGTATCAAAAAAAGCTGAGCCATCGAGAAATAAAACAACTAAAGAATATAATAAAAAACATAATAAACAATCAACAACAATATAATACGAATCGTGAAATCTACTATTCCCTTTATTATAACCATAAAGAAATCAAAATTTCTGATAAAAACACAATTCAAAAATTAGAAAAAATATTAAAAAAATGAAAAACTATATTTCAAAAATATTACAATTTTGTTATAATAGAAATATAATGATGGAGATTGAGGTAGAGGTATGAAAATAATAGCAAAACGAAAACAGAATAATAAAAAGACGATAAATGACTAAAAAAATATATATACTGTTAATGCATACCAATACCGTTCCATCAAAACTAATTCGTTTTTTCACACGTTATGAATTTAGTCATGTAGGGATATCTCTCGAAAAAAACTGTGATAAAATTTATAGCTTTGGCAGAAAAACACTTCACTCAGTAATTAATTGTGGATTTACAATTGAATCAAAAAATGGAGAATTTTTCAATAACTTCAACAAAACAAAATGTAAAATATATGAACTAGAAATTACAGAAGAACAATATCAAACCGTAACAAAAATACTCCAACATATGCATGATTATAAACAACAATACAAATATGACTTTGTAGGAGTCATACTGAGATATTTTGGAATACCAATTCAAATCAAAAATAAATACGTATGTAGCTATTTTGTTGCTTCAGTATTAGAACAAGCAAACATATGCGAATTTAATAAAAACGTTTGCATGGTAGTGCCAAAAGACTTTGACCAACAAGACTTTCATGAAATTTATCACGGAAGCTATAACTTGTATGAAGCGAATGAATAGAAAAGAGGAATCGAATGGAAAAAGTATGGTTTATAAAAAATATTACCCCAGAAAACTTAATAAAAATATATGACCAACTAGAAATCCCACAAAAAAGAAACATAGCAGTCAAACTACACTCCGGAGAAGAAGGAAACCAAAACTACTTGAAACCAGACTTCGTAAAACCATTGATTGAACATGTAAAAGGAACCGTTGTTGAATGCAATACAGCATATGATGGTGCAAGAGATACCACAGAAAAACACATAGAACTAATGAACAAACATGGTTGGAGTAAATACTTCAAAGTAGACATTTTAGATGCAACCGAAGAAATGACCTTAGAAAATAAAAACGGAGAAATGATCAAAAAAAACATAGTAGGAAAAAATCTAGAACAATATGATTTCATGCTAGTATTATCTCACTTCAAAGGACATCCAATGGGAGGATTTGGAGGAGCCATCAAAAACATATCAATTGGACTTGCATCAAGCAAAGGAAAAAGATACATCCATACTGGAGGCAGAGAAAACGCAACTTACGAAGATATGTTTAAAACAGACCAAGACATTTTCCTAAAATCCATGGCAGATGCAGCCAAAACCATTACAGACTACTATCAAAATAACATTGCTTATATCAATGTTATGTGTGACATGTCAGTAGACTGTGACTGCTGTAAAGTAGCAGAAGACCCTTGCATGAAAGACATTGGCATATTAGCTTCAAAAGACCCAGTGGCTTTAGACCAAGCTTGCATTGACTTAGTATATCAATCAAACGATCCAGGAAAAGACAAACTGATCGAAAGAATTGAATCTCGTAACGGATTATTAACCATAGAAAGCGCCGAAAAACAACAAGTAGGCAGCAGACAATATGAACGAATCACAATCGATTAAAAAAACATTGAAATTAAAAATATTATGTGCTAAAATGAAAAAGCATTGGTAAAATATTGGAAACGTACATTATCAATAGATAATGACTAACGAACAACACATGCAAAAACTGTGTTTTTTCTTTGGAAAAGGAGGTATATTATGAAAAAACTGGACTTAGGAACAGAAAACATTAGTAAACTACTAAAAGCATTTTCAATCCCATGTATCATATCATTAGTCGTAAATGCCCTATATAACATTGTAGACCAAATCTTTATCGGATGGGGAGTAGGATATTTAGGAAACGGAGCAACAAACGTTGTCTTTCCAATTACAGTAATCTGTCTCGCATTTGCCCTTATGTTTGGAGACGGAACAGCAGCCTATCTAAGTTTAAAACTAGGTGAAAAAAAACACCGAGAAGCAGAAAAAGGAGTATGGAGTGGAATCTTTTCATCCATTGTTATTTCCATTTTATTTTGCATCTTCGCCCTTCTTTTTTTGCCCAATCTATTAAACTTATTTGGTTGTACAAAAACACTTCAAACATTCGCCCAAGACTATGGATACATTATCGCTATGGGAATTCCATTTATGATGATTGGAACAACCTTTAACTCAATTATTCGGGCCGACGGTTCCCCAAAATACGCTATGGCTTCTATGGTAGTTGGCGCCCTATTAAATGTTATACTAGATCCAATCGCCATTTTCGTATTGAATCTTGGAGTCAAAGGAGCAGCCCTTGCCACCATTATCAGTCAATTTGTAACCTTTCTTATGAATATTTTATATATCCGAAAATTCAAATCAATTGAAATGAACAAACAAACAATGACATTCTCAATAGAAAGCGCCAAAAAAGTATCATTACTAGGAATCTCTTCGTTTATCACACAAATGTCAATTGTAGTAATCATTGCAGTTCAAAACAATCTATTAAGCAAATATGGAGCAATGAGCAAATATGGAAGTGAAATTCCAATTACAGTACTTGGAATTGTTATGAAAATTAACCAAATTTTAACAAGCATCATCATCGGAATCGCAGCAGGAAGTTCTCCCATTGTAGGATTCAATTATGGAGCCAAAAAATATGATAGAGTAGGAAAAACATTAAAAATAGTATTATCATTAAGTATTTGTATTTCCACAATCGCCTTTATTTTATTCCAAACCATACCAGAAAGACTGATTGGACTATTTGGATCAGGAGATCAATTGTATAACGAATTTGCCTGCCTTACATTCCGGATATTTTTATTGTTGACCATATTAAATGGAATACAAATTGCTTCAGGAATTTTCTTTCAAGCAATTGGAAAATCAGGAAAATCAGCTTTGTTAAGTCTTTCTAGACAAATCTTGATCTTTATTCCAGCAGCCTTCTTACTTTCATACCTATTTGGAGTTATGGGACTTCTTTATGCAGGACCAGTCGCAGACCTTTTAGCATTCATCATTTCCGCAGTTTTATTATATTTAGAAGCAAAACAACTAAAAGCAGAACCGCAAATCGAATTACAACAACCAGAAAAAGTAGAAAAAACAAAAAAAGGCCCAATTATCACCATCAACCGTGAATATGGATCTGGTGGACGATATGTTGGAAAACTTCTTTCAGAAAAATTGGGAATTCCCTTATATGATAAAAACCTAATTGGAATTGTCTCAGATGAAAGTGGCTTATCCGCTTCTTATATTGAAGAAAAAGAACAAAATAGAAACTTAAATCTATTATCAGATCTAAACCTAAATTACTTTCAAAACTTAAGCAATGATGACACCCTTTTTCTAGCAGAAACGAAAGCCATACAAAACATTGCCAAAAAAGGATCTTGTATCATTATCGGAAGATGTGCAGACTATGTACTAAAAGAACACAAAAATGTCTTTAAAATATTTCTATATAGTGATTCCAAACATAAAATAGAAAGAGCAACCAAATATTATGGAATTTCAAAAACAAAAGCAAACAAAGAAATACAAAAAATCGACAAAGCAAGAGAACGTCATTACGAACACTATACCAACATGAAATGGAAAGATGCCAGCCATTATGACCTATGTTTAAACGTAGACTTGTTTGGTGCCGAAAAAACATCAGAATTGATTGAACAAATGATAAAAGAAACGAAATAGTTTCTTTTTCGCGTTTCTTCTGTTATATTAGAAATAGGTGATATTATGAAACAAAAAATTATAGCGATCATTTTACTTATACTATGTATGATTGGAATATCCATTTACTTCTTCCTAAAACCATATTACAATAAAAAAACATTAGATTGGAAAGACTTTACCATACAAGTACCAAAAGAAACCACTCTAAAAGAAGCAGCCATTTTATGGACATACGCCTATTTAGACCAATACCAAGAAAAACATGTATGGTGGAACATTGCCTTAGAAAAGCAAAGTCTAATCAATATCGATGTCTATGATGAAGAAAACAAAGTAGTGCAAGTAAACACTAAATTATATCCAAGATATAAACACTTCTTTGACAAAAACCATTTTGGAGTGATGGATGAATTAGATCAATCCGTCATGTACATTTGGGCTCTACAATTTGAAACCAAAGAAATAGAAGATCAAACCCTTTATGCAGTCAAGAATAAAATGCCACTTGTCCAACTAGACTTAGAAGAAGGAAACAAAAGTGGAAGATTTGAATATGAAAAACAATACTATCAAGATATAGAAGAATTAAAAAAACAAGCCAATCAAAACAAATATTTTTACAAAATAGAAAATGGAGAAATCTATCTAACTTATGACAAAGGAAAAAACTACAAAAAAGCGAAGTTAACAACTTCATTAAACTTAGAAAAACCATATCAACTAAATGATGGAATGTACCAAATTACAAAAGACTTTACACTACTGGCCGATCATAATCAACTCTATTATTCAAATACTCAAGATGGGACCTTCCAACAATTAAAACTCCCCGTAGAAGAATCAATTTTGTATGTCAAATTTTTAACACAAGAAACAGGTTACGTATTTACTATGTCTGGAAATGCCTTAGGAGGAGTAATCGGAATACGCATCTTAAAAACAACAGATGGAGGAAAAACATTCGAAAATATAGAACATAACTTAGAAACTATTCATCAATCTTCAGAATATAATATCATAAATGAAAACATAATCTTTATTACAGATACCAAAAATGGAGGAAATAATGGAGTATTATATCGAAGCGAAGATGGAGGAAAAACATTCCAAGAAGTAGACTTACCAAGCGGAACCTTTGATGAATCATTATTAAACACAAAACCCATGTTTTCATTTAAAGAAATCTATGATACCCCAATGCTCCCAATTTTAGAAAATTCTAAAATATATCTGATTGTAGGACAAGGAGCAGATGGAGACTATGGGAACTTAGAAGCACTTTATACATCAAATGACCTTGGAAAAACATTTACCTTTGTAAGAGAAACAAAACCATATGAAGAAGGATAAAACTTCATATGGTTTTGTATAACGACTTTCTCATTTTAAATATCTTTATCACTTATTTTACAATTGATATCATCTATTCTTTTTCTCCATTAAGTTTACTTTCATTAACGCTTTTGACCTTTTGTTTTGATTTTTCTCCTGTGTTTTCATCAGTTGCTAATGAAATTTGTCTTTTGATTTCTTCTAATATTTCAGTATATTGATGTAATAAATTAAGAGTTATTTGTGAGGATAGATTTTTTAAAAGATTATAGTAAAATGTAGAATTTCTAATATCTTTAGATATAATAGCACGAGGACTAAATGCCCAATTTAGTTTTTTATTTTGATTATCTTCAGTAGAATAAAACATTTCAATTCCTTCATTATCAAAATAACTACTGTAATTATTATATTCAATAGTTGTAATATAACCAAATTGGTTCATATCACTATAATTAGACATAGGATGTATTCTTGCTTTACCTCCATTAATGATTAATAGTTTTATTTTGTTTTTATCATCAATTGGTATGCGAGGAATTATGCCACCAATATGAGCATACGCAAAAGGAATAGCGTCTATTTCATAATCTACATTAGTAAAATTTAAATTTGTTGTTCTAAGAGCTCCCTCAAAATCAAATAATTCAATTCGATAATTAAGATAAAATCTTATTTTATCAGAAAAAAAATCAATTTTATAATAACAATAATAAGGAAAAAGTTGATTAGTAAATGGTTTTAAAGTTTCTGGAAGGCAATCAGATAATTCTGCTCTTTTTGCCATAATAATCTCATTTGACAAATTTTTACCTTTTAAAAATTTTAGATATTCTTCAAGCATTTGATTTAGACTAGTTAAATTTATATCAGCTACCAATGAATCAGCACATACACTATCTAAAAAAGAAAAATCAATATTAATTTTTTCACGATCGCATTTTATTATAGCATCCATAATTTCAAAAAGAACAGTACGTAATTTTTCCAAATGTTTATTAGACAAATTAGTAAGCATATTATTATGATTTGATCTCAAATAGGATAGATTAGTTTTTATATTGCTTAATTTTTTAACTCTTCTATCAGTTAAGCTCCTATGTTCATTATCTGGAATTTGCAAATTCAAGTCCATATTTATTTCCCCCTCAAAAACATTTACATTATCATATAATAATTATCAAAAAAAGTAAATAAAAATTTTACCATAAACGAAAAGCAGACAAAACTTTTTTTCTTTTATTTTTCTGAAATTTATATTATACTAATATAGGTGAAACATATGGGAAAATATTTATATCTTATCATAACAGTAATAATACTACAGATCGGAAATGTAAAAGCAATCGAATTACAAACAAACTCAGAAAACATCATCTTATATAACCTAGATGAACATAAAATACTATATGAAAAAAACGCAGATAAACAAATCTCGATCGCTTCTATGACCAAAATCATGACAGCCATAATTGCATTAGAACACATAGACGACCTAGATCAGAAAATTACACTAACTTCTTCTGACTTTCAAGGATTAGAAGAAGCAAACGCTTCCGTTGCAGGATTTAAAATAGGACAGAAAGTTACCTATAGAGATTTACTATATGGTCTTTTACTTCCATCAGGAGCAGATGCAGCCAAAGCACTTACCAGAAATGTAGCAGGAAACAAAACAGAATTTATCAAATTAATGAACCAAAAAGCAAAAGAATTAAAACTAAAAAACACTCATTTCATGAATGAAACAGGACTAGACGAAGAAGACCATTATTCCACCGTAAAAGAAGTAGCAAATATATTCGAATATGCTCTAAAAAACAAAGACTTTAAAGAAATAATCACCAGTTCCTCCTATACAATGAGTGACAAATCATTTGTCGTTTACAGCACACTAGAAAGAAATAAAAAAAGATACAACTTAAAATTAGATTACTTAGAAGGTGGAAAAACAGGGACCACCTATGACGCAGGTTTGTGTCTTGCTAGTATCGCCAAAAAAGATGGTGTTTCCTATATGCTTGTAACAGCACGTGCCCCTTATGACAAAGAACCACTAAACTTTTATGATGCAGAGACAATTTATGACCACTTTATGGAACATTATGGAAACAAAACCATTGTAGAAAAAGGGGAAACCTTATTAGAACTAAAAACAAAATATTCCAAACAAGAACAAACAAAATGGACAGCAGACAAAACCGTCCAAAAATACCTATCCAATGACTTTAACTCAAAAGACTTAAAAAAACAATATGAAGGAGAACAAAACATAACTCCAGACATGAAAATAGGAACCAAACTAGGAACTCTAACAATATCATATCAAGGAACAACCGTATACAAACAAGACATCATATTAGAAGAAAAAATTCCATTTTCATTACTTAAATATATAAAAGCACATATAGAAATTATCATCATTAGTACCATCATCATAACCTTACTAATTTATATCCATCATAAAAAAAAGCGTATCAAAAAGAAAATACGAAAGAAACGAAAGTAAACTTTCTTTTTTTTCGACTTTTTAGTATAATTTATGAGAGGTGAAAATATGACAGATATTGAAATCGCGCACCAAACAACAATTCAAAAGATTGAAACAATTGCGCAAAAAATAAACCTAAAAAAAGAAGACTTAGAACTTTATGGAAACAATAAAGCCAAAATAGATCCAGAAAAAATAAACTCCAAAAAACAAGGAAAACTTATTTTAGTAACAGCCATTTCTCCAACCCCATATGGAGAAGGAAAAACAACCGTAAGTATTGGTCTAAATGACGCCTTATGTAGGATCGGAAAAAATGCCATATTAGCTTTAAGAGAACCATCCTTAGGACCAGTATTCGGAATGAAAGGTGGAGCAACAGGAGGAGGTTACTCTCAAATCATACCAATGGAAGACATCAACTTACACTTTACAGGAGACTTTCATGCCATTACAACTGCCAACAACTTACTATGTGCAGCCATTGACAACCACTTATACTTTGGAAATGAATTGAATATTGATCCTGAAACCATTACTTGTAGAAGATGTATGGACATGAATGATCGAGCTTTAAGAACCATTCAAATAGGTTTATCCATGGAAAAAGAAATCAAAAGAGAAGAACACTTTAACATAACAGCAGCCAGTGAAATGATGACTATTTTCTGTCTAGCTTCTAACGAAGAAGACCTAAAAAGAAGAATCAATCAAATTGTAATCGGATATACATATGAAGGAAAAGAAGTATTAGCGCAACAATTAAAAATCACAGGAAGTATCATGACACTATTAAAAGACGCCATCAAACCAAACCTAGTACAAACATTAGAAGGCAACCCAGCCCTTGTTCATGGAGGCCCATTTGCCAATATCGCCCATGGATGCAATAGCTTAATTGCCACCAAGCTCGCTTTAAAATTATCTGACTTTGTAGTCACAGAAGCTGGCTTTGGATCAGACCTAGGAGCTGAAAAGTTTTTAGACATCAAATGTAGAATCGGGAACTTACGTCCATCCGTGGTTGTCTTAGTAACAACATTAAAATCATTAAAATATAATGCTGGGATTCCAAAAGAAGAAATCCTAGAAGAAAACGTAAAAGCCATTAAACAAGGCTCACAAAACTTAAAAGCCCATATTGAAAATCTAAAAAAATTTAAAATACCAATCGTTGTTTGTTTAAATCGTTACCAAGAAGATACCGACTTAGAAATAAAAACCATAAAAGAAATATGTACCGAATTAGAAGTCCCATTAGAAGAAAGTAGAACCTATCAAGAAGGCGGATTAGGCGCTATTTCATTAGCACAAACCGTAATCTCTCTATCAGAGCAAGACAACAAAATTGAATACCAATACGAATTAGAAGACACACTAACAGAAAAAATAGAAAAACTAGCATTTCATATTTATCATGCCAAAACCATCACTTACTCAGAAAAAGCCCAGAAAAAAATAGAGCAACTTTCAAAATCGAAATATAAAAACTATCCGATTTGTGTTGCCAAAACCCAATACTCATTATCCGATGACCCAAAAAAACTAGGTGACCCAAGAGAATATGAACTTCATGTAAACGATGTGACCCTTTATGCAGGAGCCGAATTCATTACCATATTACTAAAAGATATCATGACAATGCCAGGATTTCCAAAAAAGCCAAACTATGAACAAATTGATGTAACCAATGGAACCATTACAGGGTTATTTTAAAAATATGAAATTTCATATTTTTTTTCATATTTTTCCAAAATTCATCCATTCTAATAATGAGGTGAAGCATGAAAAAGTGGTTTGTTGTATTGCTATTATGTTGTTTCATAACAACATTATGGAAACAAAATGAAAAATTAGAACCTGTATTTCAAGAAAACTATTTAAACAAAATAGACAAAAATAGTTTTGAAATCGTGAGACTTGATGTTTCAGAAGACTTCATCACCTCTAAAAATATCACCTCATTTTTAGAAGAATTATCCCTGATTAAAGTAGAATATGAACTACCAAAATTGTATCAATCTAAATTTTCGGGGCTAAATATATATCATTTTGAAACTGAATCTCCAGAAAAAGGACTGCAAAAAATGGAAGCATACATAACAAAAAGATTAAAGCAACTAGGACAGCAAAAAGAAATAGAAAAAATCTATTTTTATGGAATAAAAATAAAAACCATAGAAGTATGCGGATCAAAAGAAGAAATTGATACATTTCAAAAACGAATTCAGAACAGATAAAGGTTCTTTTTTTCATTTTCAAAAATATAATAAAAATAGATATTTTTAGTTTGAAATTCCGCATAGATTAGTGTATAATGAAATTAGGTGATGTACATGTCTTATATATGGTTAGGAGTTGTCATATTGCTTACTTTAGCAGAATGTATGACAGTAGGACTTACAACAATTTGGTTTGTCATTAGTGCATTAGTCGCACTATTAGTATCATTAATCATTGATAACTTTGTATTACAATTTGGTATCTTTGTAATACTAGGAGTAATTTTACTAATTACGACAAGACCACTATTGTTAAAATTCCTAAAAACAAAAGAAGAAAAAACAAACTTTGACAGAATCATTGGAATGGAGGGGATTGTAACTGAAGCAATATCCAAAAATACCATTGGAGAAGTCAAAGTAGATGGGAAAAAATGGAGTGCTTACAGTGACAAAAAAATTACCAAAGATAGCATCGTCAAAATATTAGAAATTGATGGTGCCAAACTAAAAGTAGAGAAAGTAGAGGAGTAGAGTATGGAAGTATTTTTCATTATCTTGGTACTTGCAATTGTACTAATTGTACCAAATGTCAAAATTGTCCCACAAGCAAAAAGCTATGTAATTGAAAGAGTAGGATCTTATTATACAACATGGAAAAATGGACTTCATTTTAAAATTCCATTTTTAGATCGTGTTGCTAATCAAGTCATTTTAAAAGAAATTGTAAAAGACTTTGATCCACAACCAGTAATTACCAAAGACAACGTAACAATGCAAATTGATACAGTAGTTTATTTTCAAATCACAGATGCAAAATTATACACCTATGGAGTAGAAAATCCAATCAATGCTATTGAAAACTTAACAGCAACCACACTTCGTAATATTATAGGAGAACTAGAATTAGACCAAACATTAACTTCAAGAGACATTATCAATTCCAAAATGCGTTCTATTTTAGACGAAGCAACGGATCCATGGGGAATTAAAGTAAACCGTGTGGAAGTAAAAAACATTTTGCCACCAAGAGATATTCAAGAAGCAATGGAAAAACAAATGCGTGCAGAACGTGAAAGAAGAGAAAAAATCCTTCAAGCCGAAGGAGAAAAAAAATCAAGCGTTTTAATTGCTGAAGGAGAAAAAGAAAGTGCGATTTTAAGAGCTGAAGCTGACAAACAATCAAAAATCAAAAAAGCCGAAGGAGAAGCAGAAGCAATCATTAAACTAAAAAGTGCTGAAGCCGAAGGAATTAGACTCTTAAAAGAAGCAAAAGCAGATTCTTCAGTACTTACCTTAAAAAGCTTTGAAGCATTAGAAAACGTTGCAAACGGTCAATCTACGAAAATTATTGTTCCATCAGAATTACAAAATATAGCAACCATTGGAACAACCATTTCAGAGATGTTAAAAAAATAATGAAAAAATTATTAAATATTATTGGCTTTCCACTGTTATTTGTAGTTAGCCAATTTTTTATGACCATTATTGTAACGATAATCTTTATAATAACAAGGAATCAGCACAATGTAGAAAACTGGATTGGAAGTGAAAATTACACCATAGAATTATCAGAATACTTATCAAAATATGGCATTATATGCCTACTCATATTATTTTGTATTTTCTTACCACTGTTATATAAAAAATACCATGAAGAAGTAAAAGAAACAAAAATAAAAATTCCTTTTATTCACATGTTATATTTTATCCTGTTAGGACTTTCCTTTAGCTTTGTCTATAATTCCATCTTAGGTAGTATCAACCATATCATTCCAATAACAGACCTATTTAATGGAAAAATATATCTTTCATCAATAATCGGAACAATACTGATTGGCCCCATATTAGAAGAATACTTATTTCGAGGAATCACGTATCATAGACTACAAAAATATTATCCAGTAATGAAATCAATACTATTAACAGGACTTATTTTCGCGCTTTTTCATCAAAATATATTTCAAATGATTTATGCTTTTATCTTTAACTTTATGCTAATTTTTGCACATGAAAAATATCAATTAAAGGCATCCATTATAACACATATAAGTGCGAATGCAGGAAGTGTTTTATTTAGTACAATCATTTATCCAAATCCAATGTGGATCGAAATCTCACTATTTCTATCTGCACTCTCCTTAATGGTTGCATATAAAAATTTGACATATTTTAGATAAAATGCTAATATAGAAACAATTTATTAGGAGGGTGAATACTATGTTTTTAAACCAGAACTTTAATCCAAAAATAGAAAGTATTATTTTATTATCAGAACCACTAACAGATTGGTTTGCAAGAAATCAAGAGACAATGGCTTATTTTGAACTTACACATATGGGCTGTTTACACTTTGAAGAATCAGCCATGGTTTCTAATGATATTCGAGTATTAGGTAGAATGGCAAATCACGCTTTAACTTGGCTAGAAGGAAATTACGCGTTAACACAAATGGAAAGAGCAGAAGGAGCCACTTCTGCAATCGCTGGCCTCTATGAACTAGAAAAAGATGGATTAACAGAACAAGCAAAAAAATTATATGCAATAGATGTAGAACTAGAAAAAACAGAAACACCAAAGACAAAAGTCTTAACAAAGAAAAACGGAACCAAAAATAGAAGACCAGGAAAAGGTCATAGAAGACATTAAAACTATTGTAAGTATAAAAAAATTGTGTTACAATAAATTTGTAAATTTGAAAAACAAAGAAGAGAAGTAGTAATAAATAGAGATATGAAAAGAGAGTCTATGGTTGGTGGAAATAGATCATATCCATTTATGAATTCAGCTTGGAGTTTTATATGCCAAACATATAACGGTAACGCGTTACAGTTTCAAGGTAGAGATCTCTACAAATTAAGGTGGTACCACGTCAAATCACGTCCTTATAGGATTGTGATTTTTTTTGAAAGGAATTGATAAAATGAAAGAAAAAGTAGAAGCTTTAAAACAAGAAATAAAAGAAAGCTTAAAATCAGTAGCTTCAGTAAAAGAATTAAATGACCTAAAAGTGAAATACTTAGGAAAAAAAGGACCAATAAATGAACTAACTTCTATGATGAAAGAACTATCAATAGAAGAAAAAAAAGAATTTGGAAAAATCTTAAACGAACTCAAAAATGAAACAAATACCTTATTTGAACAAACACGTAAAACTCTAGAAGAACAAGAATTGAATAAAAAACTAGAAACTGAAAAAATTGACATTACCCTTCCAAGTACAAAACTTCACATAGGAGGAATCCATCCCCTTACCAAAGTCATAGAAGAAATAGAAGATTTGTTTATTTCTATGGGATATGATGTCGTAGAAGGACCAGAAATAGAAGAAGACTTATATAACTTTGAAAAACTAAATCTTCCAAAAGGACATCCAGCAAGAGATGCCCAAGATAGCTTTTATATCACAGAAGAAATGTTACTACGTACCCAAACATCACCAGTTCAAGCAAGAACGATGGATGCCAACTTAGAAAAAACACCAATCCGAGTGATTTGTCCTGGTAAAGTATACAGAAGAGATGACGATGATGCAACCCATTCTCATCAATTTACCCAAATAGAAGGACTGGTAGTAGGAGAAAATATCAATCTATCTCACTTAAAAGGAACCTTAGAAGAAATAGCCAAAAAACTATTCGGAAGTGATCGTGAAGTTCGTTTTAGACCAAGCTTTTTTCCATTTACAGAACCAAGCCTAGAAGTAGATGTAAGCTGCTTTAAATGTGGAGGCGTTGGATGCTCTATTTGTAAAGGAACTGGTTGGATCGAAATACTAGGATCTGGAATGGTTCATCCAAACGTATTAAGAGGATGTGGCTATGATCCAGAAAAATATACAGGCTTTGCCTTTGGAATTGGACCAGAAAGAGTAGCCATGTTAAAATATGGAATCAACGATATCCGTCATTTTTACACAAATGACTTACGCTTTTTAGAAAACTTTAATCGAGTAGAAGGGAGTGAAGAAAAATGAGACTAAGCAAAGACTTTATAAAAGACTATATTGACCTATCTGATATTTCTTATCAAGAAGTAGCAGACAAAATGGTATTTGCAGGAAACGAATATGAAAGCATAGAACCCCTTTGTAAAGCAAAAGGATTAATCGTAGGATATGTAGAAGAATGTACGAAACATGAAAATTCAGATCACTTACATATTTGTAAAGTAAACCTAGGAAATAAAACCGTTCAAATCTTATGTGGAGCTCCAAACATAAAAGCAAAACAAAAAGTAATAGTTGCTCCAGTAGGAGCCACCTTACCAGGAGGAACCATTAAAAAAGCCAAACTAGCAGGAATGGAATCCAATGGAATGATTTGTTCCATAGCAGAATTAGGACTAGAATCAAAATACTTAACAGAAGAAGATACAAAAGGCATTCACATTCTTGGAGAAGATGCCAAAATTGGAGAAGATGCACTACATTATCTTGGATTTGATGATGAAATTATTGATTTCGAACTAACTGCGGATAGAGCCGATTTATTAAGCATTATTGGAATGGCTTATGAAATAGGAGCCATCTACAACCGCAAAGTAAAATTACCTACAATAACACTTCATGAAACAAAAGAAAACATGAATGACATCATGAAATTAGAAGTAAATACCGAAAACTGTTCTATTTATCTTGGAAAAATCGTAAAAAATGTTGAAATCAAAGAAAGCCCAAAATTTATTAAAAATCGATTAATGGCGAGCGGAATAAGACCAATTAATAATGTAGTCGATATTAGTAATTACGTGATGCTAGAATATGGTCAACCACTTCATTTCTTTGACAAAGATCGATTAGGAGACAAAATAGAAGTAAGAATGGCAAAAGAATCAGAAACATTAACAACGTTAGATGGAAAAGAAAGGACACTAAAAACTTCAGACATAGTCATTACAGATTCCAAAAAGGCAGTAGCACTGGCAGGAGTCATGGGAGGATTAGAAACAGAAATAGAAAAAGACACCAAAAATATTTTTATTGAAGCTGCTATTTTTGATCCAATTCATATTCGTTATACTTCAAAATCAATTTTAAGAAGTGAAGCAAGTAGTAGATATGAAAAAGGAATTGATCCATCTAGAACTTTACTTGCTTTAAACCGTGCCTGTGAATTATTAGAACAATATGCCAATGGAGAAGTTTGCTCTGGAGTATTAGAATATGATAAAACAAACAAACAAGACAAAAAAATAGAACTTTCTTTAGAAAAAATCAATAGCGTACTAGGTATGAACATAACAAAAGAAGAGGTAAGTGATATTTTAAATCGTCTTGGATTTGAACACCAAATAAAAGATAACACGTTTGAAGTATCCGTACCAACAAGAAGGCTCGATGTAAACATAAAAGAAGACTTGATTGCGGAAATTGGAAAAATATATGGATATAACAAAGTAGTAGGAACCCTTCCAACAACACCAATCAAAAAAGGAACATATTCAAAAAAAAGGAAATTAGAACGAGACATCAGAAACCGATTATGTGCTTTAGGACTAAAGCAAGTGATTACCTATTCTTTAGTAAGCGAAAAAGAAATACCACTGTTTCATCAAAAACAAAAACCAGTTGTATTAGAATCACCAATGAGTGAAGATCGTAAAATGATGAGACAATCATTAATTCCATCATTAATTCATGTATATGAGTATAATATAGCCAGAAACATACATGATATATCCATTTTTGAAACAGGTTCTGTTTATTATTTAGAACAAGAAAAATACAAAGAAGATATGATGTTATCAGGATTAATGAGTGGGATTTACGAAGAAAATACATGGCAAAATAGAAACTTAAAAATAGATTTTTATTTGGTAAAAGGAATCATAGAAAACTTACTTATATATTTAGGGTTTCAAAATCGTTACCAATTTGATATTGAAAATTTAGTTGCAGAATTGCATCCTGGAATGAGTGCAAGAATTGTAATCGATAAAAATCCAATTGGCTTTATAGGAAGAGTACATCCTAGTATTTGTAAAAAAGAAGTATATGTTTTTGAACTAAACCTACAAAAAATATTAGAATTGAAAATAAAGTCAATTAAATTTAAAGAAATTCCTAAATTTCCAAGTGTCAAAAAAGATGTAGCTTTCATTGTAAATCAAAAAGTTAATTCAAAAGAAATAGAAGAGATTATAAAAAAATCTGGAGGAAGATTATTAACTAATATTGATGTATTTGATGTGTATGTTGGTGAAAATGTAGGGCAAGATGAAAAATCGATTGCGTATGCTCTTACCTTTAGTGATCCAAATAGAACATTAAATGATGAAGAAGTAACTGATATATTTGAACAAATCATTAAAGATGTGACAACAAATTTAAATGCAGTACTTAGAAACAAATAGATGAATAAAATTTTTCATCTTTTTTTAAACTTTATTTTTTTGTAAAATTTTTATAATCAATTAAAAGAAATTTGATAAACAAAATTAAAAAAATTACATAATAAAACAAAACAGATTTTGAAAAAATATCATTTGTGTTACTGACTCCTAAATGATAATCTGATATTCGAAAGGAGGAGCACTATGAACAAAAGAAAGCAAACATTAGCTCCAGGAGAAATCGTTCCACTCTCATTTGATTACGTATTTGCTGCCATATTTAATAATCCAGACAATATTGACTTAATAGAGTACTTTCTATCAGATTATCTAAAAATCCCATATAATAAAATCAAAGGAAATGTAACCATACAACCTAGAGATTTAAAACTTGAGCACAAAAAAGACAAAAATATCCAAGTCGATTTAGTCATCCGTTTTGGACAAGAAAAAATCAACATTGAGCTATCCAATCGAGGTTCTGAATATATCACTGAAAGAAATTTAGTATCTGCTTGTAGTATCCATGGAAGACGACTCAAATATGGTGACAATGATTACACCCATATTGAAAGAACCCTACAAATTCAATTAAATAACTTTAGGTGTAATGAAAAAGACATCAAAGAATCATATTTTCTAACCAATGAAAAAGGAGAGATTCTATCAAAAAAATTTCAAATCGATATCATAGATATGGTACTAGGATCAAAACTGTGGTATACTAGTAAAGATGAGAGGATTATGAAATGGTGTAAAGTATTCACGTCAACAACTGAAAAAGAACTAAAGGAAGCGATTGGGGATGATTTAATGAGTAGAGAATCAAATGAAAAATTAGTGGACGAAATAGACAAATACAGCAAAGATGAAGAAATCGTAGGATTATTTATGGAACTACCTAAAAAAGTACTGGAACAAAATACTTACATAGAAGAGGCCAGACTAAAAGGAGTTGAACAAGGAAAAAGCGAAACTGTAAAAAATATGTTTCATAAAGGATTTGATATGGAAACGATTATGGAAATTACAGAATTATCAAAAGAACATGTGGAACAAATAGAGAAAGGTCTTAGTGAAAACTAGGATTTTTTTGTATCTATTTTAGAAAAAAACAGTTCCAACTTCCTAAAAAAATTGGTAGAATTAGGATTTCTTCTAGAGATGCTATTATGAGATATTATGAAAATTGGCACGAACCGTTTATTTTATATTCTAAATTATATGAAAAAATAAATTAAAAACATGATGAAAAATAGAAACTTTAAGAAGATATTAAAGTTTTTTTGACAATTTTTAAATGCTCTAGTATAACGTAATAGAAGGAAAAGGTATAGTTTTTCATTTGTTATTCATAATAAGGAATAGAAAACAAAAACTTGATTTATAGCCTATACTAGACTATAATATATTTAGAATGGAGATGGCTAAATGAAGAAGAAAGGTTTTACTTTAATTGAGTTACTAGCAGTAATTGTAATACTTGCAATTATTGCGTTAATTGCGGTACCAATTATATTAAATATTGTAGAGAAATCTAAGAAAAGCGCTTTTAAAGATAGTACTTATGGATTAATAGAAAGTGCGAAATTATTATATGCGGAAAGTATTTTAGATGGAGGATTATCGGAAGAAAAAACATTTTCTTTTGATAGTGGAAAACCAGTTGGATTAGAGTATAGTGGATCTAGTCCAAAAGGTGGAATGCTAACTATAACTCCAAATGGAGAAATTAGTGTAGCGATTCATAACAATGAATGGTGTGCAATCAAAGGATTTTTAGATAGTGAAGTAACACTTTCTAAATATGAAAAAGGAAAATGTATGTTGTCTGAAAATGAAAAAGATCCTGTAATTACATTAAATGGGGATGCAACAGTGTATGTAGAAATTGATGGAACATATGAAGAATTAGGAGCAGCAGCTCAAACTAGAGGTGGAGATGTTCTTGAATATACAAGTGAAATAAAGAAGAATGATGAAGTTATAAGTAATATAGATACTTCAGTAGAAGGAACATATAAGGTTATTTATAGTACAAGTAGTAATGATAAAGTAGCAACTATTACTAGAACTGTAGTAGTACTTTCTATGACACCAGTAATTACAATGACAGAGAGTAATGAAACTTATGTAAAAGAAAAGGAGGTTTTAATTAGTGTAAGTGGAATAAGACCAAATAAAGTAGAAGGTTTTATATATGAGATTAAAAAAGATGGAACGAGTATCAAAACTGAAACGGTATCAGGATTAACTAAGACTTTAACATTAAATGAAACAGGACTTTATGAAATAGTAGTTACAGTAACAGATGACAACAGTCATACAAATACATTAAGTAAAATCTATAAAATAGATCAAACAAAACCAAGTATTACAGTTCCAGAAAATACAAATATTAAGATTACAGAAGTAACAAGTTATGACTTAATGACTGGAGTTATAGTTAGTGACAATGTAGATCAAAATCCAACAGTAGAAACGATTGGTGGATTATCAGCTGTATTAGGAGAACAGACTGTAACATATAAGGTAATAGATGAAGCAGGAAATGAAGAAAGTGTTGTAAGGAAGTTTACAGTAGTAGAAGCGGAAGGACCAATACTAAACTTTAGTAATCGGGGGAGTGAATTATGGACGCAGAGTCAAACAATTACAGTAACAGCAACTGACAACAGTAATTTAAAGACATTTACATATGAAGTGATCAAAGATGGAGTATCAAAGGGAATCCAAAATGTAAGTGTAAGTGGGAAAAGTACAGAAGTAGATATAGAGTTAAATGAGAGTGGAATTTATATTATTAAATTAACAGGAAGTGACATCCATGGTAATACAAATGAAGATACAAGTGATCAATATAAAATTGATGTGACAGAACCAACATATACAGTAAAATCTACTGATCCAGTAACGATTTTAGAAGGAGCAAGTAATGTAATTACAAGTTACTTTAATACACCAATATGGGGAATAAGTGGAACAGGAAGTATAGTTTGTAAGAATGGATCAACTACAGTAACAAATACAAGTAGCTTAGCAGTCGGAACTCATACAATAACATGTACAGCAACAGGAAATACTGGATTAAAAAAATCAGCAAATAAAACAATTGTTGTAAAAGTGCCAAATGTAGATACGACAGGAGCGAATAAGCCAACATTGTCAAATGGACTTATCCCAATTAAATGGAATGGAAGTACATGGATAAGAGCAGATGAGAATAATGGAAGCGGAGCAAATCAATGGTATGATTATAATACTCAGATGTGGGCAAATGCAGCAGCAGTAACAAGTAGTTATCGGAATGCAGCAGTAGGTGATTCTATACCGGAGAGTGCGATAAATGCATATTTTGTATGGATCCCAAGATATGAATATGATTATGTAAATATAGTGAATTATGCAGGAGGAAGTGAATCAACTCCAGGCCAGATAAATATAAACTTTATAACAACAAGTAAGACAAGTCCAAGTAATAATTACAAGATACATCCAGCGTTTAATTTTGGAAATCAAGAATTAGCAGGAATATGGGTAGGAAAATTTGAAACAACGGGAAATGCGACAACACCAATGATAAAACCAAATTCAAGTTCGATAACAAATCAGGATGTAAGTACGCAGTTTACAACAGCACAAAAATTTAGTGCATCAGGAAATAGTTACGGAATAAGTACGAGTGCGGATTCGCATATGATGAAGAACAGTGAATGGGGAGCAGTAGCGTACTTAAGTCAGAGTAAATATGGAAAATATGGGAACAGTAATTACACAGGAGTAAATAAAGAAGTATATATCAACAATAATAGTAATTGTATAACAGGCTGTAGTGCAGGGACACCAAATGGTAAAGAAACAACAACTTGCATAAATAAATATAATATCAGTCTAGCGGGAACAGGAGCAAGTACAACAGGAACAATATACGGAGTATATGACATGAGCGGAGGAGCATATGAATACGTAATGGGGGTATATAATAGTACAATAGGAAATGCAGGGTTTAATAGTTTACCAGCAAATAAATATTATGATAATTATGCGAGCAATTCAATAGAAACAGCATGTAACGGAGGAATATGTTATGGGCATGCCCTAAGTGAGACGAGCGGATGGTATTTTGATAGTACTATTATTTTCTCTGTCAAGGCTCCATGGTTCATTCGTGGTGGTAGATACGAAAATAAGACTCTTGCAGGAATTTTCACTTTTGATCATTATAGTGGTCTTGCAGTTACTAATTTCTCCTTCCGAGTAGTCCTATTAGACTAACAAAAAAGAGTGATCACAATTGACCACTTTTTTGTATACTCACATATTCTTTATAATAATTTTTCATAAACTCTTGATAGGCCTTATTTTCCAAAGTCAAATTAAAGCGCTGAAACTTAAAATTCTCATTTTTACTTGTCACTAACTTTTTCACCATATACTTTAAAAACTCAGGATTACGAACCAAAATGGGACCAATCAAATAAGTACCATAGAAATTATTTGATTGAACTCCTTCAATCTTACTATTTGGAAAACTACCAATCCCTTTAATAACTTCAAACATAAAATTATCATTGCCCTTAATCACACTGCTTTGATTTTGAAACCCAATCAGATAGGGCTTCATAAACTTAGATTTTACCAAAGCCTCATCGACCATCCTAAAATTTTCCTCTTTTGTATAAAAATCAAAAACATGAAGCGCACGAACCTTTTTCTCATTCTTATTAATAATACATTTTCCAAATAATTCCAACGAATTCCCAGTAACCAAAAAAAACTTTCCTTGATGAATCGCATTTTTCACTTCATCCTTATACTTCATCAAATGCTTTAAAGCAAGCTTTTGATTCGCTTCCGTTCCAGCCCCCATATAAATAAAATCATACTTACTAAAATCAGGCGTATCTCCAATTGTAACAAACTGTATTTTTACACGAATTCCTTGATTTTCTAACTGATATTGTAATGCCTTCACATTACCACTTTCCCCATACAAATTTAACAAATCATAATAAAAATGGGCAATTGTAATATTCATGAATCTCAGCTCTCCTTCATATAGCGATTAAATGGTTCCACATAATCAAAATTCAAAACAGCGTATATATTTCCCTTTGTCTTTAACTTAATTTCATGAGTAGCTTCTCTTAAATCATCAAAAACAACAATTTTTTTCTCTGATATACCAGCATACTTCATCCTGGTTGCAATATCATAACGATGAATTCCAACACAAACAATCTTATCAATATCATGCTTTTTCAACAACTCAAAATCGATATCATATAACCAAGATAAATCATCAAACTGATAACGCCTACTAATTTCTTTCCAACCAATAACAACTGTCTTTAAATCACGAAAGCGTTCCAAAAACAACAAAGACTGATTAAAAGTTGTACTATTTTCATTCTTATTACTTAAAACATGAACAATTCTACCTTCATATTGATACTCATCACATACCTTTTTTGGAAGCAAACCAATACTATTAGAGACCAAAGTAGGATCTAAACCAACCGTAACAACAGTACTAAAAACCGCTAACAAATTATAGACCTCATATAAAACCTCGGAAGAAATAGGGATCGTATACAAACCATTAATCACCATTTCTTTATTTTCAAAATTTAAACGAGTAACCTCAAAATCAATACTAGGTCTTTTAAAACTACACTTACTACAATGATAACTTCCTAAATTCTCAAACTGATAAAAATCATACTCTAATTTTTTATGACACTTTGGACAATAATTCAAATTAAGATTTTGAAACTTATTTTTAGAATAAGAATACTTATTCTTAGAAATACCATAATAAGTAATTGGACCATTATGACGAAAAGCAAACTTATGTAGATAAGCATCATCACCATTTAAAATCAAATGCATATCATTGGTAATTGCTTTTTCCATCTCCTCAAACACAAGATCAAAATGTCCCTGTCTAGGAGGTTGATCACGTGTTAAATTGGTAATCACTACAAAGCTAGGAGATAAAACAGGAAACACAAACTTTAAATATCGCTCATCAATCTCAAAAACCAAAACATCTTTTTTTATTCTCCCAAACAACGTTGAATTTTCTAATAATAAAGTCATAATTCCCGCACTCAAATTAGATCCCTTAGAATTATGTGCAACCGTATATCCATTTTGCTCATATACCTTTCGAATCATACTAGAAACAGAACCCTTACCAGAACTCCCTGTAACCGCAATTACGGTTTTTGGTAACTCTATTTTTCTCATAAAATTAGAATCTATCTTTAAAATAAGTTCCCCAGGAAGAGAACTTCCCCTACGAATAACACGACCCAACACAATAACACATTTGCCTAATAAAATAAGTAGAAATTTTTTCATGATTCACCTCAATAAAAACGTATTACTATTTTATCACAAAGAACAAATAAAAGACAAGTTTTTTCTAGTTTTGTCGAATCGGTTCCTAGAAAAAAACAAAAATGATATAGTAAAGCAGGAGCTGATAATTATGTTTAAGACCGAAATTGAATTTAGTAAAAATATCCTCTACGTAAAAATAAGAGGAAATGCCAACCATAAAAACCTAATAGAGCTTAAACGCAAGCTCTATTATATTCTAAACGAATATGGAATCATGGATATCATGATCGATGTAAAAGAAGTCGTTTCACTAGACAAAATCACATTTTACGACATATTAGATGATTATGACATCAAATTCGGTGGAAATTTAAACGTCATAGAGTAAGGAATTTGAAAACTTATCGAGTATAATATTAATAAGGGGATCATAGACTGGTTCCTTTTTTCATATAGTAGTAATAGGTGGTCAGATGAAACTATTTGATGAAGTCCGTAGTTTTATTTTAGAATCAGAATTTTCCATCCATATCTATCAAAACAAAGTCAGTGTTGTAAACTATCAATCAATTGGACATTTTGACTCTAAAAAAGTAAGTATCTATTATAACCAAGGGGAGATAATCATCCATGGAGAACAACTCGTTGTTTCGAAACTAATGCAAGAAGAAATATTGATTTCAGGAACCATAAAAACAGTAGAATTTAGGTGATAACATGTTTCAAAGTAAAGTGATTCTAAAGGTAACTGGGAAAAACATAGAACGATTCATTCAAAAACTATACAAACACAAAATCGAAATATTAAAACTTTCCTATCCCAACTATAAAACAGTGATCATAACCATTTACGAAAAAGACCTAAAGACCGTGATGGACATAAAAACAATCTATGAAATAAACCCAATAGGAACCGCAGGTATCATAAAAATAAAACGAAAAATAAAAAAGAGTAGACTCTTATTGATTGCCCTTTTCATTGGATTTGGAATTCTTTATTTCCTATCCAACGTGATATTCAAAATCGAAATTGTGCATACCAATAAAGAATTAAGAGCATTACTAACTAGAGAACTAGAAGAAAGAGGAATTCATGAACTCAGTATCAAAAAAAACTTCAAACAACTAGAACAAATCAAACAAGACATCACAGAAAAAAATCGAGACAAAATAGAATGGCTATCCATTGAAGCAATCGGAACCAAATATGTGGTTCGTGTTGAAATGAGAAAACTTGAAAAAATAGAACAACCAAACGCAAAAAGAAACGTAGTCGCCAAAAAAAATGCCATATTAAAACTAGTCGAAGCTTCCAAAGGAGAAATCATCAAAAATACGAATGATTATGTGAAAACTGGAGATGTTGTCATTAGTGGGGACTTAAAACTAAACGAAGAAATCAAAAATACCGTTTCAGCAGAAGGTAAAATCTATGGAGAAGTATGGTATAAAGTAACCGTTTCTTATCCATTTGCCTATCAAGAAACGACCCTTACTGGAAAAGAACAAACCGCCTATACCTTAAAACTACTAAACCATGACATTCAGTTTTACCCTTGGAATCAATTTCACACCAAAAAAGCAAAAAAAACAAAATTACTATCACATCCTTTTTTGCCCATCACATTCTACAAAGAAAAACAACAAGAAACAATCGAAATTGATGAAATCAATACCGAAGATGAAGCCATATCAAAAGCAGAAAACTTAGCCAAAAAGAAAATGGAGAGTCAACTGACTGACAAAGAAAAAATAATTAGTGCGAAAAATTTGAAAGTTGAAGTAAAAAAGAGTAAAATAGAACTAGAAGTATTTTTTACTGTATTAGAAGATATTACCAGTTATCAAGAAATCGTAGAAGAAAAAATAGAAAGTGAGTAGGTGATTTCATGTTTCGCTCAACCTTTTTAACAATTTTAAATGAAACCTGGCCCATGATTTTCATCTGCTCTGTCATCATAGTATCAATGAGAATTGTCTGGATTTTAAAAGAGAAAAAAAATGTAATTTTTTATAAAGAAATATTATCTCTCTGTTTTATCATCTACATTATGTGTCTATTTTATGTTGTAACATTCCAAGATGTCAGCTGGTCAACCTCAAACTTTATCCCATTTCAGGAAATGTTTCGATATAAAATTGGATCAGCCCCATTTTTCAAAAATGTACTAGGCAACATGATTATGTTTATGCCATATGGATTCTTTGTATCTTACTTTTTAAAACTAGAAAAACCATTATCAATTTTTTTACTCTCTGTTTTAACTTCATTTACAATTGAATTCACACAACTAAAAATCGGAAGAGTATTTGATGTAGATGACATTTTACTCAACATTATAGGATCACTACTTGGATTTTTGATCTATTATATTGTCATGAAAGTAAAAGATCGACTGCCAGAAGTCTTGAAAAAACAGACCATTTATAATATACTAATCATAATTGTAATTGCTGTTGCCATATTGTACTTATGTAATTGGAAAGTAGGAGTCGTATGAATCAAATTGAAATATTTAATGAAACTGAAAAAAAAATAGAAGAAATAGATACAATGTATCAACTATTAGAATACGCAGCTAAAGAAGAAAATGTAGAAAACGCTATTTTTAACGTCATTATTATTGATAACGAAAGAATTAGAGAAATCAATAGAGATTATAGAGGAAAAGATACTCCAACCGATGTCATTTCATTTGCACTAGAAGAAGGAATGGATATAAAAACTGATTTCAGAGTCTTAGGAGATATTTATATCTCAATAGAAAAAGCAGAAGAACAAGCCCAAAACTATGGACATTCACGAAAAAGAGAACTTTGCTTTCTAACCATTCATGGCTTCTTGCACCTTCTAGGTTATGATCATATGACAAAAGAAGAAGAAACCATTATGTTTAAACGTCAGGAGTTGATTTTAGATGGCTTTGGAATCAAACGGTAAAAAATTAGGATCCAAAAGACTCATTCATAGTTTTGGTTATGCATGGGAAGGAATTAAATATACTTTAAAAAATGAACAAAACATGCTAGTACATTTAATGATATCTTTATTTGTAATCATTGCAGGTTGTTTTTTTGAAATCAGTACATTAGAATGGCTCATATGTTTTCTATTTATGGGACTAGTAATGTCCGCAGAATTAATGAATACAGCACTAGAAGCCGTAGTTGACTTAGTAAGTCCAGAAAAACATCCCTTAGCGAAAATAGCCAAAGATGCAGCAGCAGGAGCCGTCATGATAGTAGCTTTTTTTGCAGCCCTATCAGGAGCAATCATATTCCTACCAAAAATCATAGAAATGTTAAGATAAAAGGAGAACAAAAATGAAAGAAAAATTACAAAAACTATTAGCGAATTCCTATAGCCCTTACTCAGACTTTAAAGTAGCAGCCATATTAGTAGCAAAAAATGGAACCGAATTTGAAGGAGTAAACGTAGAAAACGCCTCTTATGGAGCGACCATATGTGCGGAAAGAAGCGCTTTTACAAGAGCCATTAGTGATGGATATCGCCCAAATGACTTTGAAGAATTATATATCATGGTAGATAGCCCAAAAGTGAGTACTTGTTGCTTTTTATGTAGACAAGTAATAACCGAAATGATGGAGCCAGATAAAACCATTATCTGCATGAATCAAAAAGGAGAAGAACAAAGATTTACAGTAGGAGAACTATGTCCCCATCCCTTTGATGAAGAGGATTTAAACATATGAAAAGTGGATTTGTAAGCTTAATTGGAAGACCAAACGTAGGGAAATCCACCTTATTAAACGAAATGATAGGATCTAAAGTAGCAATCACATCATCAAAACCACAAACAACCAGAAATATCATCCAAGGAATTTACAACGATACAGAATCACAAATCGTATTTGTAGATACCCCAGGAATTCATAAACCATCAAACAAACTAGGAAAAATATTAAACAAACAAGCCTATTACAGCATCGATGATGTAGATGCCATTTTATTTCTAGTAGATGCAAGCGACACCTTAGGACCAGGCGACAAATATATATTAGAAAAACTAAAAGAAGTGGACAAGCCAGTATTATTGATATTAAACAAAATTGATAAAATATCAAAAGAACAAATCTTAGAAAAAATCATAGAATATAAAGACCTTTATGACTTTAAAGAAATCATACCAGTATCAGCCTTAAAAAATAATAACACAAAAGAAGTAATCAAAACATTAAAAAAATATTTAAAAGATGATACCATATATTATGATACGAATACAGTTACCAATAGATCTATACAATTTTTAATATCCGAAATCGTAAGAGAAAAAGTATTTAATTTGACAGAAGAAGAAGTACCACATTCCATTACATGTGTAACAGAACAAATGGAAAAAAGCAAAAATAGTGTCCATATTCATGTTGCAATTATTGTAGAAAGAGATTCCCTAAAACGAATCATTATTGGAAAAAATGGTTCAATGATTAAAGAAATTGGTAGACTTGCCAGACTAGATATAGAAACCTTACTAGGAAAAAAAGTATATCTAGAACTCTTTGTAAAAACCATTAAAAAATGGAGAGACAAAGAAAAGTATCTGACGGAATTCGGATTTAGAGACTTTATGGAATAAATTTTAAAAATACATCTCACTATAATAATGAGGTGAGTCACATGAAACAAGAATTATTATGGAAATTATTTGCAAATACAGGAAAAATAGAGTATTATTTAGAATGGAAGAAGGAGGAACAAAATGGAAGTAAAAGTAGGAGGAACATATAAACATTTTAAAGGAACATTACACAAAGTAATCGCAATCGCAAAACATTCAGAAACATTAGAACAAATGGTAATATACACCCATGAAGATTCAGGAGAAATTTGGGCAAGACCATATGACTTATTTACATCAGAAGTAGACCATCAAAAATATCCAGATGTAAAACAAGTTTACCGCTTCGAATACATTGGAGAATAACTATGGTTGAAAAAGTAGAAGGAATCATACTAAATGTTAGAAACTACGGAGAAACCAGTAAAATAGTCAATGTCTTAACCAAAGAACATGGAATTATTGGATTTATGGCAAAAGGAGCCAGAAGTTTAAAAAGTGAACTACGAAGCGTAACAGACAAACTAACTTATGGCTTTTTTTATATTTATTATCGCGAAAACAAACTATCTAATTTAACCAGTGTCGATATCATTGAACCATTTAGAAACTTGAAAACAGACATCGTAAAAATTAGCTATGCTAGTTTTTTATTAGAACTATCTGAACAAGTATACAAGCAAAACAATGATGAAACGATTTATGATTTATTATTGGCATCATTAAAAAAAATAGAAGAGGGATATGATCCCTTAGTCATTACCAACATACTAGAATTAAAATACCTTTACTTTTTAGGGGTTATGCCAATCATTGATGCTTGTAGCATATGTGGAAATAAAACCTCAATAGCGACCCTTTCTAGTGTAAGAGGAGGATACATCTGTAGAAACTGTTTAAAAAATGAAACCATTGTGAGCAGTAACACAATTAAATTAATTCGCATGTTCTATTATGTAGATATATCAAAAATAACAAAATTAGATGTAAAAGAAATTAGCAAAAGAGAAATCAACAGTTTTTTAGATGCTTATTATGATCAATATACAGGACTATATTTAAAAAGTAAGGACTTTCTAAAGAATATTAGTAAAGTAACATTAACATAATCATTATTTGAAAGTAAGTGAACACTTACTTTTATTTTGAAAAATAACGAACAAGTGTTTACCACTACATTAAAATGTGGTACAATGAATAAAGAGATATGTATCAACTGTTAAGCGTTCCTCATGAAAGTGAGGTGATGTCTTATGTGGAAAGGGTATTATGGAATATTTAGTAATCTTAGTTATCTTAATTTTACTTCTAGACCGAACTCCAAAAAACAAAGACTAAAAAGAAAACGCTTGGCAACAATGTCCAAAGCGTTTTCTTTATCAACAAAATCTAATAGAGACAACGCTTAACGTACAAAAGTTATACATGTCTCTTTTTATTTTATGAAGTTTCCTTCATCCATATACATTGTACTATAAAATTTTATTTTTTTCAAGTAGTGAGTTTAGAAAAATATTAATAAAATAAGGAGATGATTGGAATTCTAACACATACTTGATAATTGATTTACTTTTTTTTACGATTTTTAATTTTTATTTTGACTTTTATTTCATAGAATGTTAAACTATAAAATAGGAAAGTAGATGATGATATGGAAAAGAAATTAGTAAAAGACACAACAAAAGAAGATCACTTTATAGAAGTCGTAGCAGGATTAAAAATTATTTATAATCAAAATCAATATCTCGCATTTATAGAAAAACCAAAGAAAAAAAGAGACATTCGCTTAGAAATCTATATCGGAAAATTATCTCATGTAAGAGATCAATACTTAATATTTAAATGTGAAACAGATTCAGAAAAACAACAAGTATTTTCATTATTTAAAGATGTATTTTCAGAAAAAGAAAATAGCGAGATTGAATTAATTGATTATAGCACCATTGATCGTATTAGTATTGTTAGTTTTAATGAATTTCCAGAAAAACAAGAAGCATACCCAAACCTTTTCACATTGCCAGAAAAAGAAGAAATTGATGCAAATCTGAATTTTTCTAACTTTTTCATGAAAAAGAAACCTGTAGAAGAGACTGAAATTGTAACACCACAAGCATCATTAGAACATAACGCACCGATTCCTGAACCAAAAGTAGAAACTTCAATCATGCAAAATGAAAAAACGGTAGAAGAGACAAAACAAGAAATACAAATAGATCAATCACCAGCAAATTTAGAACCACAAATCATCTCATCAGAAGAGAATAAAGAGGTTATAAACGAGACAAATAGTGAAGCACAAATAGAAAATAAGATGGCAGAAGATATAGAAATTCCAATCATACCTTTAGAAACAAGTGGAGAAATCATTGGCGAAAAACAAGAAGATAAAGAAATATTAGATATAGACATAGAAATTCCAATCATTCCATTAGAAACAAGCGGAGAAATTATTGGGGAAAACAATAACAATATACAGCCAGAAACAAACATAGAAACTCCAATTGTTTCACCAGAAGAAAATAAAGAAATAGTAGAAGAAACAAATAAAGAAATACAACCAGAAACAAACATAGAAACCCCAATTGCACCATTAGAAGAAAACAAAGAAATAGTGGAAGAGACAAATAAAGAAGTACAACCAGAAACAAGTATAGGAACCCCAATAGAACCAATTCAGAATAAAGAAGAACAAATGAGTTCAAAACTAACCAATTTAGAACCTATTCCACCAGTTCCTATGAAGAAACCAAAAAAAGGAAAAGGTTCAAAAATAATAATTATAATCATGGTTATTATATTATTAATAGCTGGAATTATTTCATTATACCTATTTGTAATAGAACCAAACTTAAACAAAACACCAAAGAAAACAAATAAACCAGCAACAGCGGTAAACGAAAAGATGGTTTGTACATTCTCGGATAAAAATCAAGGATCATTAACAGATACCACTGTAACGATCACTTATAATAAAAAAACACATAATATTTTAACAGAACGCTTAGAAGGAAAAGCAACATTTGAAAATGTGAACGATTATAACCAAATGAAACAATTATTACAATCATTATCACAAACGAATAAAAATACAGATGGAAAAAGTCAAACCTATAACTTCCAAGATGCTGTATTCTCGTACACAGTAATAGAAGAAAGAGATCACAGAAAAGCAAAAGAAGAAGAAAAAGATAATACTTGGTATGCAACAATAGATGAAGCAAAAGGATATTACTTAAACGAAGGATACACTTGTGATGGAGAGAAAAAAGAGATTGAAGTACCAAAAGAAAAAGAAATTTCATTACAAAGTAAAACAGGAAATAGTGAAGTAAACTATAATAATTGGAATGTGAAATTTATAAATGCTACAATATATGATGATCAACAAACGATGATGATTACATTACAAATTACCAATAAAGGAACAAGTACAAGAACAATGAAAGGAAACTTTGAATTGTACGACAGTACTGGGAAAGTAATTGGAAATGCTGTTCTAGACAATGAAGTAGACACTGATTCACCACTTACTTATATGTTTTCAATATCAGGATCAGAAACAACCAATTTAAGTGCAGCCACTTCATATAGAATTAAAATCAATCAATAAAAATCTATATGAACGAGTACAGCATAAAATTTGAGTTCATTAAGAAATCATAGTATTTGAATCTTTTGTAAATTAGGAAATTTAAAAAAATTTCCTTTTTTTGAGCTCTCCCAGAAGGTGTCTACCATACTTATGTGGTATATTATTAGTGAGGAGGTAATATCTCATTGACAAAATTTGTATACTTTTGTATAACGAAGATAATTCATTCCTTTTGCAAGGAGGCAAAATGTTCAAAAAATGAAGGAGGAAGAAAGCAAGGACGAGAAGAAGCTAACTTAGAAACAACTCGTAATTTATTAGAACAAGGAATCGACCTCAATGTAATTATGAAAGCAACAAATTTAACAAAAAAGCAAATTAGACAAATTAAATAGAATGAATTTAAGTATGAATCAAGACATATTTGATAAAAATCATTGACGAAATCAAAATAATCACGTAAAATAAATATAGATCAATGCGATGACAGGCTTGGAAACCTAGAGCAATATAAAAAAAGCCGATTCTTTTAGAATAAGTAAGGTGGAACCGCGGGTAAAACTCGTCCTTACAACTTCTAGAAGAATCTTTTTATTTGCATGATCCAAAATAGAAAAGAGGAAAAAACATGGAAACATTAACAATGGAAAAATTAGTAAACTTATGCAAACAATATGGATTTATCTTTCAAGGAAGCGAAATATATGACGGACTTGCCAATACCTGGGACTACGGTCCACTTGGAGTAGAACTCAAAAACAACGTAAAAAAGCTATGGTGGAAACGATTTGTTCAAGAAAGTTCAAACAGTTACGGAGTAGACGCTGCCATATTTATGAACCCAAAAGTATGGGAAGCAAGTGGTCACGTAGGAAGCTTTACCGATCCATTATTAGACTGTAAAGAATGCAAAACAAGACATCGAGCAGACAAACTAATCGAAAATTTTGACGAAAACATAAACGCAGATACCATGACAGAAGAAGAGATGGTAACTTATATCAAAGAACATAACGTTCCATGTCCAAACTGTGGCAAAACAAACTATACAGACATTAGAGAATTTAACCTTATGTTCAAAACCAATAGAGGAGTGGTTACAGATAACACCTCCCTAGTATACCTAAGACCAGAAACAGCCCAAGGAGAATTCGTAAACTTCTTAAACGTATATAGAACCATGAGACCAAAAATACCATTTGGAATTGGACAAATTGGAAAAGCATTCAGAAACGAAATCACACCAGGAAACTTTACTTTTAGGACCATCGAATTTGAACAAATGGAACATCAATTTTTCTGTAAAGAAGGAACCGATAGTGAATATTACCAATACTACAAAGAATTTGCCAAAACATTCTTTACCGATTTAGGAATCAAAAAACAAAACCTACGATTCAAAGACCATGAAAAACTCGCACACTATGCCAAAGAAGCATGTGATGTAGAATACAAATTTCCATTCGGTTGGGGAGAAATTTACGGAAACCATAATAGAACAGACTATGACTTATCACAACATCAAAACTATTCTAAAAAATCAATGGAATACCTAGACCCAGAAACAAATGAAAAATATATTCCATATGTCATTGAATCATCATGCGGAGCCGATCGTCTTACTTTAGCCCTTCTTTGTGACGCTTACCGTGTAGACAAACTAGAAAACGAAGAAACAAGAGAAGTATTAAGCTTTATTCCCGCTTTAGCACCATATAAAGCTGCAATACTTCCATTAATTAAAAAATATCACTCAGAAAAAGCAATAGAAATATATAAAACACTATCCAAACAGTTTTCCGTAACATACGACGAGGCTGGAAACATTGGAAAACGTTACCGTAGACAAGATGCAATTGGAACACCAATCTGTATCACCATAGATGACGAAACCTTAAACAACAACACAGTAACACTAAGAGATAGAGATACCATGGAACAAATCACCCTTCCATTAGAAGAAGTAATAGATTATATCAATAAAAAAATAGAATTTTAAATGATATTGAACTTTCTTTAAATATCATATCAAAGACAAAACGATCAACTGTTCATTCCCTAAAAAGTGGAAATGGACAGTTTTTTTGGAATAGAGGTGTCCTTAAAAATAAAACTTGACAAAAAAATACTTCTACATTATAATGTAGAAGTAGTGCTATTTCTGATGATAAAATAACTCATTAACACCAACATCCAAAGCCTTTGAAATCTTTAATATAGTAGTTAATGAAATATTCTTATACTCATGATTAGACTCAATTTGTTTTACATAAGAAGTACTAAGATCAGCCTTTTCAGCTAACTCCTCTTGTGTTAACTGATGGAGTCTGCGATAGTATCTAACATTATTACTAAAATTTGAATATTCAAGATTCAAGTCTCGATTCCGAATCATACTACCGCCTCCAACATGCTACAAAAATGGAAAAAATTTCCAATCACTACTATTTTCTCATAAAAGAAATCGAAAAACAGTGCACTACAAGTGTACTTTTGTGGTATAATGAGGTTGGTAGGAGGATGAACATGTCAAATCGCTTAAAAGAATTACGATATCGTGAAAAATATACAACCAAAGTAATGAGTGAAAAGCTTGGAATTAGTAAGCCATTTTACTGTCAATTAGAAAACAGAACTAGAAGACTATCATATCAAATGGCGATTAAAATAGCAGCTATTTTTAAATCAAAACCGGATGAAATTTTTTATGACGATTATGTGGAAAAAAATAAGGAAATTTAGGATATTTCCTTTTTTTCTAATTTTTTTTGTGATACACTATTTCTATGAAGGTGGAAATTATGGAAAAAGGATTGTTACCAGCAGACATATATATCGTAATTAATAAAACAATTTTAAATGATTATGACCGAAAACTATTAATTACCTTATACCAACCAATCGTTGGCTATCAGGCAATTAGTTTTTATTTTACTCTCTGTTCATACCTAGACAAAAATGAACTATTATCACTTGAATGGACACATCATCACCTAATGACAAATATGGGAATTAGTTTATCAGAAATTGTAGAAGCTAGACAAAAACTAGAAGCAATTGGACTATTAAAAACATTTCTCAAAAAAGACCACATGAATACCTACTTATATGAACTATATTCTCCAATCTCAGCCAAAGAATTCTTTGGAAACCCAGTTCTATCAACAGCCTTATATACTACCATAGGAAAAAGAGAATTCGATAAAATTGTAGAATACTTTAAAATCCCAAAACTAAACTTAAACAACTATGAAGAAATCACGTGCCACTTTAACGATATATATACAACCACCCCAAACGGCATAAACTTAAACCCAATCAACGTTAGAGACAAAAATCAACTAGGCATGAATATCGAACCAAAATTTGAACTATCCACCGTCTTAGAAATGATACCAGACGAACTATTAAACAAACGAAGTATTACAAAAACAACAAAAAAACTAATCTATCAATTATCCTTTATTTATGACTTTACAGAAGAACTACTAATCGAAATTATCCGTAACTCCATTAACGAAAAACATACCATAGATAAAGAACTATTACGAATGAATGCCCGTAAATTCTATCAATTTGACCATCATGGGAAACTACCAAACCTAATATATCGAACCCAACCAGAATACCTAAGAAAACCAACAGGAGATACTTCAAATAGAGCCAAAATCATCTATACATTCGAAACAACCTCACCATATGACTTTCTAGCCAGCAAATATAAAGATACCGCCCCAAGCAAAAGTGACTTACTCATATTAGAATACTTACTTTTAGACTTCAACTTAAACCCAGGGGTAGTAAATGTCCTAATTGATTATGTACTTAGAATCAATAACAACAAACTATTAAAACCATTCATCGAAAAAATAGCCAGTCAGTGGAAAAAAAGCAACATAGAAACAGTCGAAGAAGCCATGAAAATAGCAGGAACTGAATACCGAAAAAGCAAAGCATACAAAGAAAACAAAAAAGTAACTACTAATCCAAACTGGTTAAAAGAAGAATACCAAGCCAAAACAGCTTCCAAAGAAGAACAAGCCGAAATCGAAGAATTATTAAAAGAATATAAGGAGGTATCATAATGCAAAAAATAGCAGATACACTATCCAAGACCAAAAACATAGAAGAAACATTAACAGAATCTTATGAACAAGCATTAAAAAATCAAACATTCTATGACCTAGTAACCGTTTTACCACTTTCCAAAAAAGAACTAATCAAATATACCTCCACATTAGAAGAATGCGCAACAGAATATGAACACTGTAAAAACTGTAAAAATCTATTAGAATGCAGAAACAGCATCACTGGATATGCCTATCTACCATCTGTAACAGAAAATCATCTAAACTTTGAATATCAAGCCTGTAAATACCAAAAACAACTACAAAAAACAAAAAGCTACCAAAAAAACATGGAACTCTTTGAAATTGGAGAAGAACTAAAAAACGCCTCTATGAAAGAAATAGACACCAAAGATTCATCAAGATATCCAACCATTAAATGGATTCAAAATTTCATTAAAAACTATAAAAAAAATCCACATCAAAAAGGATTATACCTACATGGAAACTTTGGAGCCGGGAAAAGCTATTTAATTGTTGCCATGTTTTCTGAACTCGCACGGCAAAACATAAAAAGCGCCATCATCTTTTGGCCAGAATTTTTAAAAGACCTAAAAGCATCATTCGGACATGACTTTAAAGAAAAATATGAAATTGTCAAAACCGCACCACTCTTACTCATTGACGACATCGGAGCTGAAGCCACAACAGAATGGGGGAGAGATGAAATCTTTTGTCCACTCATTCAATATAGAATGGATGAAAAACTACCAACCTTTTTTACTTCCAACTTAGACTTAAAACTATTAGAAGAACATTTCAGTCTTAGTAAACACGGAATTAATGAACTAAAAGCCAAACGAATTATATCTAGAATTATCCAACTCACAGATCAAATCGAAATGATTAGTACAAACAGGAGAAAATAAAGGGGAGAGAACATGAAAAAGTGGATACAAAAAATATTAAAAACAGACGTAACAGTAACACATAGTGACTACCAAAAAGAAAACTTTTCTGCATCACTCATAGATTATACTAGACGGAATCCAACCACCTTATCCGAATTTCGTGATGTAGGAAAAAGAAATGATCAAAAAAACTTTTATGAAGAAGTAAAAAAAATAGAAGATGGATATAACCTACTATACAAAGACTTATCCATATATGACGATAACGGAGTACCAAAAATCGATGAATATTCTTCCATCCGTAACGGGAATCCACTAAGGAAAAAACCATTCCCACTTTGCAAAGAATATATGATGAGAAGCCTATTTAGTAGACACCTTTATATCTACCCGCCATCCATTATAGGAGAAACAGACTACCGCGCACATGTCGTAGATTACCTAGAAAAAGAAGGATTCAAACGAAACCAAAAAGATGGACTAGGAGTTGAAAATATCGCCTTCGCATATTCCACCATGCACGCCTATACACTAGTGTTAAATACGATAGCAAGACCAGAAGATGTCATACTAATGACAGGACCAAACTATGGAATCTTTGCCGTTTCAACCGAAGTATTTAATGCCAGAGTCGAAATCATCAACTTAAGAGAAGAAGACGACTGGTATATCAACCCAGAACAACTATCAAAACGAATTGATGAAATCAATCAAAAACTAAAAAAAGAATTTGAAAACAAACTAGACTATATCCCAAAAGTAGTCGCTTTCCTAAACATTAACCCACACAATCCAACAGGGAAAGTATTAAACAATAAAACCAAAGATATTTTACTAAAAATGGGAGATGTATGCTTAGAAAAAGGAGTATTTGTTATTGATGATATGGTATACCGTGACCTAACATTTGACCAAAATGACCTAGCACTGCCTTTAGCCACAATTCCAAAATATTTTAACAACACCATAACCATTATAGGACTTTCAAAATCCTATAGCTTAGCAAGTCTAAGAGCAGGAGCCATCATTGCACCCATTCCAATCATTAGAGGGATTGAAAACCAAATTGCTTCCTCGCTAGACTGTATCTCGATGTTACAATCAGCAGCTCTAGCAGGAGCCTTTAATGGGACCAAAAGGCGTTATAAACTAGCACATAAATACTTTAAAAAATCCATCAAAGAATATAAATACCGATTAGACCTGTTAGAAGCATTAATAACAGGAGTAGACGAAAACCAAAAGAAAATTATGAAAGACATAAAACAATATACCAAAGACCCAAAAAAATTAGAAATCTTAAAAGAAGGAATTCCTAAAACAAAAATCAAAATTACCCCAGAATCTGGTTTCTTTGCTATGATTGATTTCACTGAATTAAAAGGATTAACAGATGGAGACATCACCATAGAAAATGATGCCGACTTCGTTACTTACCTTTATAAAAAAACCAAAATTAACTGTTTAATGGGTCTTAACATGTCTTGGCCAACCGATGAAATTGTAGCACGATGTAACTTCGCCATAGAAAAACAAGACCTAATACATAACATGTTTCTAATCAATCAAGCAGTGAGGGATCTAAAATGAATATCAAAAGAAGAATCAAACGAATTCCATTTCATTTATTCAAATGGAACACCAAATTATATGTAACACTTCATAAAAAACAATTTACAAAAAAAATTGCCATTGTCTCAACCGATGAATACCTAGGAAAACAAAAAGAAGATGTCTACTTAAAATGCATGTTTGAACGTTCTAAAATAAAAGCAGAGATCATCTCTTGGAAAGATCAAAACATCGACTTCAAACAATATGATGCCCTGATTATCAAATCCATTTGGGGATTTCATCATTACAAAAAAGAATTTGAAAACTGGTTAAACATGATCATCAAAAACCATATCTCATTATTTAACACAGCCAACATCATAAAAGAAAACATGGACAAAGAAAAACAATTTAAACTCTTAGACAAATATAACATCAAACATATCGAAACAACTTTCACAGAACCAAAAAACATAAAAGAAATCATAAAAAAACAAAAACACTCTCGTATTGTAATAAAACCAACCATGTCAGAAAGCGGAAATGATACCTATCTTTTAGGAGGAAAAAGCAAAAAAAACAGCAAAACCATAGACGAAATAGAAACACTATTACAAAATGTAACCAGTAGAATCATGATTCAACCATATATCAAAGAAATTGAAAATGGAGAATATTCCCTTGTTTTTATCAATGGACAATTAAAAAATGCAGTTCTTAGATATCCAAGTATTTTCACACAAACCAATACCATCACATATTTAGAACAAATAGATCCCAAACTATCCTCTTTAGCGCATCAAATTAGAAACATAAAAGAATACCAAAATCATCTATATATGCGGATTGATGCAGTCAAAATAAAAGACGAATATCAAATCATGGAAATCGAACTCATTGACCCAGATTTATATTTGACATTCATTCCAAACAAAAAAAAGAGAAAACAAACATTCCAATTTTTTGTAGATAGCGTCTTAAAAAAGATTGACAAAAAATAAAAAAATGATAAAATAAAACTAGAAAAGTTTTGATTAGGACACGACTTTTTCTAAAAAATTTCATCAAAGCGAGTTGGAGATGGTGGAAGTCCAACATGAAATAGAAACAGTTACTCCCTATGAACTGAATCCCAAAAGGATTTCCGGCAAAGCCGTTATCAAAAAAAGAACAAAAAAGGATGGTACCGCGTCATTCGCTCCTTGCAGAAATGCAGGGATTTTTCATTTATAAGGAGGTCTTTAGATGAAACAATATCAGCCACGAGTCAATTTTAATATGCTAAGATTACAATCAAGAAAAATGGATACAAAAGAACGTCAAGAATTATATCTAGCTTATAAAACAGAAATTGCCTATACATTATACGATTTAGACATCATAGAATTATCTAAAATGATAGTAAAAGAAACAGATCTAGGATTAAGAGAATATGAATGTGATTCATTATCTAAAAAATTACAAAATTATATAGGACCAATCGATTTAGAAACGCTAGAAGAATTACTTGCTCTGTTTCCCATTAAAGCAATATGGAGACTAGCAACAGAAGCAGAATTTGATTTAATTCGAGGAAAAGCCGAAACAATATTAAGTAAAAGAATAGCACCATATGATAACCAAATAATAGAAAAGAGGAAATAAAAATGAAAAATATCAAAAATGATGAAAGATTAAACAAATTAAACCATAGCTGTGCCCATCTTCTAGCACAAGCTGTAAAACACTTATACAAAGATGCAAAATTCTGGGTAGGACCAGTCATAGAAGAAGGATTTTATTATGATATCGATTTAGGAGATGAAGTTATTAAAGAAGAAGACATCCCAAAAATCGAAAAAGAAATGAAAAAAATAGCCAAAGATGGAAAACGAATTGTTCGTCATGAAATTTCTAAAAAAGAAGCACTAGACATGTTTCATGATGATCCATACAAAATAGATTTAATCTCTAGAATGGAAGATGGAAATATCTCATGTTATACCCAAGGAGACTTCACAGACCTTTGTAGAGGACCACATGTCGAAACGGTAAAAGAACTAAAACACTTTAAACTTCTAAAATTTAGTGGCGCTTACTTTAAAGGAGACTCAAAAAACAAGATGTTACAACGTATCTATGGAATCTGCTTTGAAACAGCAGAAGACTTAGAAGAACATTTAAAATTGCTAGAAGAAGCAAAAATGAGAGACCACAGAAAAATCGGAAAAGAATTAGACATCTTTATGTTTTCAGATATTGTTGGAAGAGGCCTTCCAATGTGGCTTCCAAATGGATTTATAATTCGTAAAAAACTAGTAGATTATATTACTGAAAAAGAATATGAACATGGATATAAACACGTTATGACACCATCTTTAGCAAGTGTTGACTTATATAAAACAAGTGGACATTGGGACCATTACAGAGAAGACATGTTTCCAGCTATGGAACTAGACAATGAAGCCTATGTATTAAGACCAATGAATTGCCCACATCACATGATGATGTTTAAAAATAATCTTCATTCTTATCGTGATTTACCACTTCGTATTGCTGAAATTGCCAATGATTTTAGATATGAAGCAAGTGGAGCCGTTTGTGGAATAGAAAGAACAAGAGCATTTACCCAAAATGATTCCCATATCTTTTGTACAGAAGAACAAATCAAAGAAGAATTTAAAGCAGTAGTCGATTTAATTTTAGAAGTATATAAAGATTTTGACTTTACAAATTACCGCTTTCGCTTATCACTAAGAGACAAAGAAAACAAAGACAAATACTTTGGAAATGACGAACTATGGGAAAAAAGCGAAAACGAACTTCGAGAAGTATTACAAGAATTAAATGCAGACTTTTATGAAGCCGAAGGAGAAGCAGCATTTTATGGACCAAAACTAGATGTTCAAGTAAAAAGCGCAATTGGTCATGATGTCACACTTTCTACAGTTCAATTAGACTATCAACTTCCAGAACGATTTGACTTAACTTATATTGATGAAGAAGGAAACAAAAAAAGACCAGTAGTCATTCATAGAGCCATTTTAGGATCATTAGATCGATTTATTGCATTCTTAATCGAAGAAACCAAAGGTGTATTTCCAGTTTGGCTAGCACCAACCCAAGTAAACATCATTCCAGTTAATAACGAGTACCACTTAACATATGCAGAAGAAATCAAAACCTATTTAGAACAAAACCACATCCGAGTAGAATTAGACACAAAAGATGAAAAACTAAGCTACAAGATGAGAGAAAGCCAAACCAAAAAAATTCCATATACCTTAATTTTAGGAGACAAAGAAAGAGATGAAGGAAGCATCAGTTATCGGAAACATGGAAGCAACGAAACAATCATACTAAAAAAAGAAGACTTTTTATCTTTTCTAAAAGAACAAATCGAATTAAAAAAATAACATGAAGTTATTTTTTTTCTCTTTTAATCAATTTTGCGTGTAAAACTACTTTTTCATAATCATCATAACAAGTAGAAAGCGTTAAAATCGTATCATTACCATCAATAGAAGTACTAAAATTGTGTTTACTTCTTGATAATATCATCGAGCCAAACTTTGAAAATTCATCATCATTATTAAAATTAACTTGAATATAATCACTAGTATTTGGAATTCGATATACACTAAACACTTGCCATAAAGTATTCTCTGTTTCTGTAGACATACGAACTACATGATTTTTAGAATTTAAGAACCAACCATTTGTTAAAATTTTATTTAAAGAACCAAACATTGTATGATCCTTTCTACCATGAGCATAAATAATATTATTTTTAGACAACTCACTTTTATGATTTCGATAATCCAAAAATACCCATCCAGCATAATTCTTAGACTTATCAAATGAATGTGTCAAATAATACTCATTATCTGTTGTCCAAACATAAGGATAATTGATATTTGTTCCAAGCACTTGGATCCATCCAGCAACAGAACTGTTTTTTTTCTTTAAATCTTTAAAATTAACATCCATTAAGTTCATCTTGATGTAATCCCAGTAAGGATCATCTTTAGAAATATCTTGACCAATAATTTCAGTATTACTAGAGTCTTCTTTTTCCTTGATATCAGTAATTTTTTCAATTTTAACAGTTTCCTTTTTTGTTTTATTCGAATCTTTTTTCCAATTTATAATTTGAAAAATAGAAAATAGTAAAGTAATCATACTCATGATCATAATGATTAAAATAAACGTTTTTTTCTTTTTCTTTATTTTTTCGAACATGTAATCACCGCTTTGATTATATCACGTTTTTTTTAAAAGTATCAATTATTTAAGGCAGGCAAAAATAAAAAATTTTTTTCTTGACCAAATTTTATGGAAATGATATACTAAGAACAGATAGGAGAGAGTTTATGAAAAATTTAAAAATTTTACTTTTTACAGCACTGATATTTTTAGGATTTTCTGTAAGTGCGAAAGCAGATGAATATACTGCACCAATCTTTAATAAGGCAGCACCTAGTAATATCATTGAATTAAATGCCATAAAAGAGCCAGTTTATAAGACAAAAAGTTCTTATGAAAATGATTGGGAGCGCACAATATTAGATATATATCTAAAAAACTTCAAATTGAATGATGGATATAGATGGAATATAGACTTTCAAACACCAGAACAATGTAATCTTTCTATTGAAAAGCAAGATGCAGAGAACTCAAGAAATTATACAACAATAGAAACTCGTACTGTTCAATTAAAATATCAGTCTAGAAATGAGGCAATTGCAAATAACGCCCAACAAGTTGTGAACAATATCAAAAAGGTGAATTTCAATAATAACTTAGAAAACTATATCCTAGAAGATTTAAACTTGATAAATTATTATTTGACGATTCCAACAGGATCAGAATATAACCCATTGACTTCTAGTATTATGTTTGTACCAGAAGTGATCAATTTCACAAAAGATTATAGCATTTCTATTAAAATAAATGTAAGTGCGAAAAGAGACCCATCTATCGGAGATGATGAAACAGGTAGTTCAATTGTTTATTATAAAGGTACAGCTTATGGATATGGGGAAATTTCAAGTGTGAAACTGAATAATGTAATATATATTCCTGCTAATACAGTTTCTACCAAGGAAGCATATATAGAGGCAATAAAGCAAAAATTATCAAATTCTTTTGCCAATAAAAACATCGAAGTTACTTATGGAGGCGACTTAAATACTTTCCTAAATGATCCAAATGAATACACTTTTGTAGATCAAACCCAAACAGATGGAAACTACTATTACATTAAAATAAACGGAAAAACTTATCCATTTGTTGTAATAAAAAAACCAGAAGAAATGAAGCTACCAACATATACAAAAACAAGTAGTGAGACCGCAATTCAAGTTTCTACTGATAGTTTAGAAGTACCATTAGATGCCACAGTAGAAGCAAGTGAAGTAGGTAAAAATACACAAGAATATAATAAAATTAAAGAAGTACTCATGACAGATAATTTTAGAGCATTTGATATTAATTTATACTCTGAAACTCTAGGAAAATTTATAACAAAATTAGAGACAGGCCTATTTAAAATTACTATTCCATTAGGAACAAATTATATAGGAAAAAGCTTAGTTGCTTATTATATTAAAAACGATAATACGTTAGAGAAACACAAAATAACTTTAGATGAATATGGAAATGCAACATTTGAAACAAATCATTTCAGTACTTATGTGATAGCAGAAGAAAAAACAGGACAAACAACAATTTTGGAGGAGCAAAATCCAAATACCTATGATGGAATTACACAATATTTATTATTAGGACTTTTCTCAATCTTATTATTTGGTGGGGCTTATATGTTAAACAAAAAAATAAATTAGAAAATGGAAAAACCATTTTCTTTTTTTGAATATTTTTCTATTTTAATCATATAGTTAACTAGAGTTACTAGAGGAGGAACAAGAATGATTAATAAAAAAAGTTTGTGGTTTTTAACATTGTTTAGCTTAATATTAGTACTTAGCGTATATTACATTACAATGCCTTCAGAATTATTAATTACAGGGGGAAAGAAAAAAGTAGAAGAAACAGCCAAAGTAAATGCATCCAAAAAAGAAAATGAAGCATCTGTAGAAGTAGAAGAAAGTGAAATTTTAACAGCCCTTCGAGTAGAAGCAGACGAACAAATGAAACAAGACATGGAAGACTTACAACTCATATTAACAAGTGTAGAATCAACTAAAGAACAAAAAAATGAAGCCTATGAAAAACTAAAACTCCTAAATATGACAAGAGGAGAAGAAGAAAAACTAGAAAAGAAAATAAAAGAAAAATTCAACTTAGAAACATTTGTCAAAATTGACAACGATCAAATTCGGGTTGTTGCAACAAGTGAAAAACATGATACAACACTTGCCAATAACATTATGAGAAGCGTTCAAGAAGAATACAAAACAAAAAAATATATATCCGTAAAATTCCAAAAATAAATTTGGAGTTTTTCTTTTGCACCAAAATAAAAATGGAACATAAAATAATATGAGATAATATAAACCACCCAACTTAGAAAGTGAGGGAAAGATGAAAAAGAATATTTTAACCAGACGGGAAAAAGAAGTATTTGAATTACTAATTAAAAATTATGATACATTAGAAATTGCCGCCAAATTAGGAATTAGCGAAAAAACAGTTCGGAATCACGTTTCCAATGTCATGCAAAAACTAGGCGTAAAAGGACGCGCAGGAGCGGTAGTAGAATTATTAAAACTTGGTGAAATTTCATTATAAAATTGCATTCTTTTGCAATTTTTTTCATACTATTAGGTAGAGGTGGAGACATGTTAAAAAAAATCACGATTCGAAAATTTTTAGTATCAACAGCGGCCTTGACAGCCCTCTTCTTGATATATCTAATTCCAAAAGAAAACATCTATAGCTTAAAAGACAAAGTAGCAACAGAACTAGAATATGTAGATAAAGAAATAGTAACAAGTACCATTTATCTATACGATCACAACGACTTTTTAGCGCGCACCAAAGTAGCAACTTCTTCCAAAAAATCAATCGAAGAAAATATAAAAGAAACCCTAGAAGTATTAATCAAAGATGGAGCAGGCGAAAGCAAAATTCCAAATGGATTTAAAGCCGTGATACCAAGTGACACAAAAATACTCAGTCTAGACTATAAAGATAACTTATTAAAAATAAACTTTTCAAAAGAATTATTAGAAGAAGTCAAAGCCAAAGAAGAAGAAAAAATCATCGAAGCCATTGTTTATACAGTGACAAGTATTCCAGAAGTGAAACAAGTCATTATTTATATGGAAGGAGACATTGTAAACTATCTTCCAAAATCAAAAATCACGCTTCCTGCAACATTAGATCGGAACTTTGGAATCAACAAAGAATATGATATAAAAAGTAACAAAGAAATCAATCAAGTAACCATCTATTATATCAATGAATATCATGACGAAACATACTATGTTCCAGTGACAAAATATTTAAATGACAAACGGGAAAAAATCAATATTATTATTGATGAACTAGCAAGTGCTCCCATATATCAAAGCAATCTCATGAGCTTTTTAAACCAAAACGTAAAATTATTATCTTCAGAACTCGCAGGAGCAGAATTAAATCTAGAATTTAACTCTTATATATTTAACGATGTAGACGAAAAAAACATATTAGAGGAAGTCATTTATACCATTTGCCTATCAGTAGGAGACAATTACGATGTCAGTCAAGTCTCATTTACAGTAGATCATGAAGAAATTTATAAAAGTGTAATAAAAACTATTGAATAATTAAAATATTTGATGTATAATTTATTTGTTCATTTGAACAAATCGTCTCAGTAGCTCAGCTGGATAGAGCAACGCCCTTCTAAGGCGTGGGTCGGGGGTTCGAATCTCTCCTGGGACACCAGTTTGAAATAAAAAAATTCTTATTAAATTAAGAATTTTTTTTTGCTTAAATTCGCCCAAAATAAAGGGTAAAAGACGGTTGTCTATATATTTCTTTTCAAACATAAATGATTTTCAATGCTTATGGTTTTGTATATTAGGATAGTTTTTTTAACTAAAAGTGTCGCGAAAATGTCGCGAAAAAACTATCCTATCTCAAAAAATAAATGATTGATTTTGAGAAAATCGCTCTCGTTTTACAATCTAAATTGTTTTATATGATAAATGAACACTAGTTATTTTTATAGAATAGAAAAGTCATACAAAAATTTGTAAAAAAGCATTGATGTGAATATTTGTTCTTGATATAATCGATTATACAAAGGTGATGAAAATGATAATTCATAAAGCCCATAAATTTAGAATTTATTCTAAACATAGAATGGAAAGAGTTGATTCATAAAATATTTGATTGCAACCGATTACTTTACAATTATTACTTAGAAGATAAAAAGAAAGAATATGAACAAATAAAAAAATTTGTATGATGGTGAATCAAGAATAGAAAAGTGAATGAACAAGGTACCTAAGAAACAGAAACAGTTAGGTGTGAGCCTAAATACTTTAAGATTTATTTTGAAATTTTGCTCTAAATTAAATATTTTTTAGGTGCTTCTTAAAACAAATTGCTTGAAAGGAGGTTTTAAATGTCAAATATTACAGTTAAAGAAAAAGAAAATAATAATATTGTTAATGTTAATAATAATGTAGAAAAAATGATATATGAAATAAGAGGGGTTCAAGTAATGTTATCATCAGATGTTGCTAAACTTTATCAAGTAGAAACAAGAAGAATTAATGAGGTTATTAAAAGAAATATTAAAAGATTTCCTGATACTTTTTGCTTTCAATTAACAGAGACTGAATTTTATAACTTGAGGTCGCAATTTGCGATCTCAAGTGAAAATAATCATGGTGGTGTAAGATATTTACCTTATGTTTTAACAGAACAAGGAATAATGATGTTATCTGGATTACTTAAAAGTGATATAGCAGTTAAAGTAAATGTACAAATCATTGATGCATTTGTAAAATTAAGAAGGTATGTTTCTAACAGTTTAGTAAATAGTGAAATGCTATTAAATCACGAAAATAGAATATTAAAGCTAGAAAATACATTTAATAAAATGCAAGAAAAAGAAAAAATTAATACGATATTCTTTGAAGGTCAAATATTTGACGCTTATGTGCTTTTATTAAATATATTTGACACTGCAAAAGAAGAAATAATTATTATTGATAATTATGCTGGAAAAGAGTTATTGAAGATTTTAAAAAATGTAAATAAGAAAATAGTCATTATTTCCAAAAATATTGATGACATTTTGGTGAAAAAATACAAAAATCAGTATTCTAATATAGAATTTAAAAACACTGATATATTTCATGATAGATTCATAATTATAGATAGAAAAAAATTATATTCCTGTGGCTCATCATTTAAAGATTTAGGCAAAAAATGTTTTGCCATTAATGAGATGGAATCAGAAGAATTAATTAATAGATTGTTAAATAAAATATTTCATTAATTATGAGAGAAGGTAGAAATTTATGAATGAATTAAAAAAAGATGACTTAAGGGAATATATAAAAAATTCAGAACTTAGAATTTTTAATGAAAATATCAAAGTAAGATTAAGTAAAGAATTAGCTATTAGATATGATAAAGGTTTTTACGATGATTATTTAGAATATACAAATGAATGTTATAAATTATTATATAAGTTGAATTTAAATTATCCATCTAATGCTAAGCCAATTTATTATTTATATATTGTGCCATTTGATCAGTATGTAGAACTTTTAGGATATCCAGATAAATTTAACAAAGGAAATGGTGGAGGTAAACCTGTAAATTGTTTTGATATAGACGGTTTTTCCTCTGCTTTTGGGATTAGTGATAATTTGTGTGAGAATTTTGAAAAAAATAAAAAAAGCATTGCTTGTTTTGAAAATGAAATACACGAATTATCTCATATACTTCATAGCAACTTTTTTAGAAATTCGACAATTTTAGGAGAAGGAGTTGCTGAAACAATACCACTTTATATTCTAGATTTACAAAAACAATATACAAATCATACACAAGCTTTAATTGATTTAGATGAAAAACAAATATTGACAGTAGAAGAATTACTAAATGAGGAAGAAGAAAATAGCTTTGGGGTAGCAGAACTACTACCTAATAAAACTTGTTCGTTTAGATTCTCTTATATAAGCTCTTATTTGTTTGTTAGGGGCTGTATAATAACACTAGAAGAAAAACATAATATTGATAAATTAAAAGGATTGCAACTCTTTTTAGAAATGTTATATTCAAGTAAATATATGAGCACATGGCTAATGTTTGACGTTGCAGATTGTTTAGAAATAGATAGGAACATACTTTTAAATAGCAAAGATTTACAATTAATTGCATTAAACGATATTAAGAAGGAATATAATGAAAAGAAATGATTTTAAGTTGATTAAACCTGATTTATCTTACAAGGAGGAACTTTTAAAATTTTTAGAGGAAATTAAAAAATTCGATGAAAATCTTAAGTGGCAATATTCAGGTATGGGAGATATAGAAGAATATAGCTGTTACTATGAAGAATGGCTAAAATCAATAGAAAATAATAAAACTGAGACATTTTTAATATACAAAAACTATATAGTTATAATTAATGTAGAAATTAACCTTAATATGAATTCCCAAACGTGGTTTACTCATGCACCAGTTTGAAATAAAAAAATTCTTATTCAATTAAGAATTTTTTTTGCTTAAATTCGCCAAAAATAAAGGGTAAAAGACGGTTGCCTATATATTTATTTTCAAGCATAGATAATTTTCAGCATTTATGATTTTGTATGCTAGGATAGCTTTTTTTACTAAAAGTGTCGCGAAAAAATTATCCTATCTCAAAAAATAAATGATTAACTTTGAAAAAATCATTCTCATTTTGAAATCTGAATGTCTTTATATGATAAATGAATACTAGTTATTTTTAACATTTTTAATGTAATAGCGTATCATTTATATCGATTATTAGAGATTCTTGGTATAATTGATATAAATGATTATGCATTGGGAAGTGATTAAATTGAGAATAGGAATTGATATAGATAACACTTTAACTGATATAAATGACAAATTAATGAATGCAGCAGTTGAATATGCTAAAACGTTAAACAAATATGTAGAAAATGAAGATTTAAATATTAATGATGCATACAATGATGGAAATGTATATCAAAAACTGTTTCATTTCACTTATAATGAATTGAAGTATTTTTTAGGTACAATACAGGAGAAAATAACAAATAATGCTACCCCTAGAAATCATTGTGTAGAAGTAATAAAAAAGTTGCGTGATGAAGGCAATGAAATATATATAATTACTGCTAGAGATAGTGAATTTCACGATAATCCTTATATGCAAAGTGAAGTTTGGTTAAAGAAAAATGATATATATTATGATAAATTAATAGTTAATGCCAGAAATAAAAAAAGAGTATGCTTGGAAAATGATATTGATTTACTAATAGATGATAGCATATGCAATTGCTCTAATGTATCAAGTTCAGGAATTTTAGCATTCACCATTGGAAATAGTAAGAAGTTAAATAATAAAATCAAAAATTTTGATAATTGGCAACAGATTTATGACTATATTAATAAAAATGCGCTTGTCAAAATTATCACTTATGATGATAAATATAGTGATGAAGTTTGTTATTTTATAAATGAAAGCATGTATAAATTTATAGGTAGAAAATACAAAGTAAGACCTGATATATCTAAAATAAATGATTATTATATAAAAAATAATGGAAACTTTTGGTTAGCCATTGATATAAAAAAGAAACAAATTATAGGAACTATAGCACTAGAAAATAGAAATGATAATTATGGTATATTAAAACGTTTTTATGTTGATGAAAAGTATCAAAATATTGGTGTTGGAACAAGATTATATGAGAATCTAATTGAGTATATTAAATCTAATACTAAAATAAACAAGATTTATTTAGCTTGTGGACAAATATTGAAAAATGCACACACATTTTACAAAAATAAAGGATTTGTTCAAATGAATAATATTGATATTGATATGCATTATTCTGAAGATGATGATTTCTTTGTTAAATATATAGATAGATAAATTTTAAGTAGGCGATAAAAATGAGTAAAAAAATATTCTTTTACCCATCTGTAAAGAACTGCATTACTTATGCTATATTCACGTACTATAACACCTGCTAGCTTGCTTTTTGTGTCTATATATCTATACTAACACCAGTTTTATTAAATAAGATTAATAATAAATGATATGGTATCTAAGTAATAGAAATATATAAAAGGAGGGGAGTATCTATGTTGTATATAGATAATAAAAATATTGAGGTTCTTGAACAAAAAATATTTGTTGGAACATATGCAAAAAATGGAACTAAAGGCTATAATATCAATATTCAATTAACATTTATTAATATTGATAATAAAGAAAAGGGTTATATAAATTTAGATGCAGGATTTGAAAAAGATAATAATATAAATTGTTTTTTGAATAAGAATTATAATGAGATTCCTTTTGAAAACGATGTATTTTTTGAAGTATTTGATACAGAAAAATTTTTAGATACAGAAATTGAAAGCAATATAATGCTTAAAATAAAAGAATTAAAAGATAATAAAGTTGAAACTTTTTTTGAATTGAATGATGAATTAATTAAAATAAAATATGATGGTTTTTTAGTTTTAGACTTTAGAAAAACGAAAGATACTTTTAAATCGATAACTTGATCATTTTTATTAATGTTTCCAAATAAAATAAAAATTTTTAAAGGAGATCTAGAATGATAATCAATAAATTTTTACAATTATTTTCCGAAGAATATTTCTATCGATTCTACTATTATTTTGTTGTAATTTTATTGATTATAAAGATTGCAAATGTTATGATTAGTTTAGAAATTAACTTTAATACGAATTCCTAAATGTGGTTTACTCATGCACTAGTTTGAAATAAAAAAATTCTTATTGAATTAAGATTTTTTTGTTTAAATTTGTCCAAAATAAGGGGAAAAGTGTCGTAAAAAGACGATCATATCTAAAAAAATAAATGATTATGGAAAATGATTATTTTTCTTTGAAAAAACATGTTATAATAAATGTAGAAAAGAGGAAAAAAATGAAAAAGAAACAAAAAATCTTAATAGTACTTTTCTTCATTATTGTAGTAACTACACTAATACTTTTTTTTAAAAAACCAAAAGAATTAACGTACCAAAAAGAAATCAAATTAAAAATAGGAGAAAAAGTACCAACAAAAATAGAATATCAATTAGAAAAAAAAACAAATACGACAAAAATAACATGGAAAAACTTAAAACTAGAAAATGAAAATATTTATCACACAGGAAACTATCAAGGAAACTTTACTGTAAATAAGAAAACGTATCCAATAAACTTAACCGTAACAGACAACATAAAACCAACCATAGAAAACGTAAAAAATCTTGAAATCTATGAAAATGAAGAAATCGATTTATTAAAAGAAATTAAAGTAACAGACAATAGTCATGACAAAATCGAAATCAATGTAATTGGAGAGTATGATGTACACAAAAAGGGAGAATACAATCTTACCTATGAAGCAAAAGACAAAAGTGGAAATAAAAAAACTGAATCTTTTAAACTCATTGTCAAAGAAATATCAAAAAAAATAGAAGAACCAAAAAATGAAAAACCAAATCAAGGAACCAAAAAAACTTCTAAAGGTTACTCTATTGAAGTAAAAAATGGAATGTATTATATTGGAAACATTTTAATTGCTAATAAAACCTATGCTTTACCAAGTAATTATGCACCAGGACTACTACCAGAACTAACATCAGCTTTTGAAACACTAAAACAAAAAGCAAGTGAAGACGGAATTGAACTAAAAATTGTGAGTGGGTTCCGTTCCTATAACACCCAAAATAGACTCTATAGCAACTATGTAGCACGAGACGGAAAAACAGAAGCTGACACCTATTCCGCAAGACCAGGACACTCAGAACATCAAACAGGACTTGCCATCGATGTCAATAGCTTATTATTCAGCTTTGGAGAAACAAAGGAAGGAAAGTGGCTTCAAAATAATGCTTATAAATATGGATTTATTATCCGTTACCCAAAAGGAAAAGAAAATATTACTGGATACCAATACGAACCATGGCATCTAAGATATGTTGGCGATTTATCCAAAAAACTATATAATGGAGGAAACTGGATTACATTGGAAGAATACCTAGGTATCACAAGTGAATATTCAGAATAAAAAAGGAGGTCATATCATGACAGAAGAACAATATGAAACATTTTTATATTGCTGTAGAAAAATGGCAAGTAAAATACACTTTAATAATGAGGATGGAATTGTTCAGTTTCTAGGAAATAAATCATTAGATGAACAAACATTTCATGAAGTAATTGCCAAAAACGCAAGACTACTAAAAGCATTAAACTCTGGTGTATGTTTTACCATGTCAAGTTGGGTTTTTGAGTTACTTCGGTCACAAGGACTAGATACAGACTACTATTTTATGGAATCAGTAAATTCAAAATGGTATAATGCAGTAATACTATATCTTTCTCCAGAAGGGTACAAAATATGTGATCTAGCAGCCCAAACAAAAGCAAACGAAGCTATAATGGAAGAACTAATTGAAATATCTGTAATGCAAAGTAAAAATCCTGCAAATGATTATTCAATCAAAGTAGGAGAACTAATAAAAGCTTTAGCAGGAACAAAATACTTAAACATGGAGATAGAAGACTATATCAAAGAATATCCATTAAGTCTATGTAGAGTATTAATGCATCACGGATATGAAGAAGCTATATATACAAAAGTTCCAAGAAAAAACTTGCTAGACTTTATAAAAGAACAAGTAGAAAAAAGACAATCTATTTCAACAAAAAATAAATAGGATAAACATATGGAAAAAGAAACGATATATAGTATTTTAATGGCTGACGATGTAGTTACTAGTATTCACAACAATTTAAATATTTTGTTAAACTTCATTCCAGAACTCTCAGATATGATTGGCTTTGAACATAATCATCCTCATCATCACCTTGATGTATGGAATCACACTTTACTGGCACTTCATAACGCCCCAAAAGATGCAGAAATAAGACTTGTATTATTACTTCATGATATTGGGAAACCACATTCTTATCAAGATGAAGAAATAAGACACTTTAGAGGGCATCCAAAAGTATCAGCTTATATAGCGCTTTCTATACTAAAAAGATTACATTTTAACCAAGATGAAATAGAAAGAATTTGTTACCTAATTGAACAACACGATACACCAATAACAGACCAAGAAATAAAAAACAATAAAGCATTAGCGCATACCAAATTCATAATCCAATACTGCGACGCTTTAGCCCACAACCCATCAAAATTAGAAAAAAGAATAACATATTTACGAAATATCAATGAAAAACTAAACCAATCAGAAAAAAAATATAAAAAACAAATATCTAAACTGGACCAACAAACGTCAAAAAAATAAAAGATAGAGTAGGAGTATAGTCATGTCAGAAGACAAAATAAATGAATTTATAACAAGAGTAAAAAGAGAATCCACTTACCATAAATTTTTAGAAGAAGAAGCAATCAGGCAAATGGTTTCCATCTTTAGCGATAACTATCAAAAATTAGAGTATCCAAACACAATTACAGATCCAATTACACTTGCACTTCAATTTTATAAACAATATAACGAACAATATTATCAAATGATTTTAAAGGGAATCGAACAAGGAAAGATCATAATTGATGATCAAGCAAAAAAATCTTTTGTAGATACTAGTAATAACATAGCTTATATAAAGCTAGATGGAAATGACTGTGATGTATTTATGATTGTACATGAACTCGCACATTTTATAGATCGAAATAGCGCATCAGTAATTATTCCAGACGAGTATCACTTTCTATGTGAAGTATATGCATTTTATATGGAGAAAAAGCTAGAACAATATTTAAAAGACCCCATATATAAACCACTCATAGAAGCAAGAAACAAAAATAGAATGTATTTTGAATCGCGCATGATGAAAAACATTGCTTATCAATTACACTGTGAAACAACCTATAGAAAAACAGGACAAATAAAAGAATTAGATGAAAAAAAAGTAAAACAAATTTTAAATCAAGACTATGACCTACATATTGGTCTAATAAACTATCTATTGTGTTATCCACTTGCCAACATATTATCAGATTATGTAATACATAATTGTACCATCAAAGACGACCATGACCTATATCGTATTTGTCTTCAAACCAACTTATACGAAATATTGGATCAATGGAAGACAAAACACAAAATATATTGATTTTAAACCATAATTAATATATACTAATAGTAGTAGGAGGTATGATTTTATGTATTGTCCCAATTGTGGAAAAGAAGTAGGGGAAAACGCTGTTGTATGTGTAAACTGTGGAGGACCACTAAATAACTATCAAGTTCCAGGAACAAAAACCTCAAAAGGAAAAGGCATTGCCAGTATGGTACTAGGAATTTTAGCTATTTATTATTGTTTATCTGCTTTTATAGGTTTAGCAGTAGCAGAAGAAGCCTTACAAATTTACAATACTACAGAAACGAGAATAGGATTTGCCATCGGATTTGTATTAATACAAACAGTATTATCTACCATTGCTTTGGTTCTCGCACTAGTGGATAGAAAAAAAACCATAAATGGATTCAACACCAGTGGATTATGGTTATCAATTGTTTCTTTTGCAATCATTATAATTCAATTTTTACTAGTAATTAATTATAGTTACTAAAAAACTGTGAACAAACTCACAGTTTTTCTAAAAACAGAAATATTTTATAATCACTTACATATAATGAAATAGGTGGTTATATGGCAAATATAGAAGAATTCAAAGGATTTGTAAAAAAAAATCCTAGACTGATTAAATATACAAAAAGTGGGGAAATGAGCTGGCAAAAATTTTATGAATTATATGACTTATATGGAGAAGACACAGAAACATGGAAACCATATTTAAGCGGGTCAACAGAAGCAATAGCAGCAACCGCTGGAATTACAAGTATGGCAGACCTAATGGGATTACTTAAGAATGTCGATTTAGATAGTGTCCAAAATGGAGTTAGCAGTATTCAAAGAGTATTAAGTGTTGTACAAGACCTAACAGGAAAAGAAACAAAAACCGAAACAAAGACGGAGTATAAACCTAGACCTCTATACAAACACTTCGAAGACTAATGACACTAGAAACACAATTCGCAATCAAAAATAACCCCTATCTAGGAAGATACATCCGTGAAAACTCCAATTGGTACAAAATATTAAATCGTAACCCAAACATGTTTCGTGTATTCGAAGAAGAAGTCAAAACCAATTATAAACTAAGACCCACTGACCGTCTTTCAAAAGCCTTAGAAACATTAGAAATGGTACAGTCCATTATGTCTACATTAAAATAAAAAGAGCCAAAAGCTCTTTCAAAAGGGGAGTACTAATATGTGTGATTGCTCACATTACTATATTGACCAAAAAAAACAATACTATACGGAAGAAGTGAAAAAAAATGAGAATTATTAGTGGCATATACAAAGGAAAAAAAATAAACGGATTTAATATCGATGGAACAAGACCCACCATGGATCGCGTCAAAGAATCCTTATTTGCAATGATTGGACAAGAAATAAAAAACAAAACATGCTTAGACTTATACGCAGGAAGCGGTTCCCTTGGACTAGAAGCTATCAGTAACGGAGCAAAATCTTGCTTATTCGTAGACAAAAATGAAGTAGCCATCAAAACCATTAGGGAAAATGCAAAAGGAATACCAAACGCATCCATTTTAAAATCAGACGCCTTTCAAATACATCAAAAAATACAAACCCAATTTGACTTTGTTTTCTTAGATCCACCTTATCATCTCTCTTTAATAAAACCCACATTAGACTATTTACTAGAGCACAAACTCCTAAAAAAAGACGCCATCATTGTATGCGAATACGAAGAAGAAAACTTCCCCTTAGAACCGTTTCAACTCCTAAAAGAGCGAAAATATGGAAAAAAAATGATAAAAATTATAAAAAATTCAAAGATGTTGTAGGTGCAACACCTTTTTTTGTCGTATATATTAGTAAGGAGGTAAAAGTATGAGAAAAAAATATCCAATCATACGACAAGAAGATTATAAAGATTGTGGAGCAGCATGTCTAGCTATGATCATAGAATATTACCATGGACATGTTCCCTACGAACAACTAAAAGACAAACTACATGTAAACAAAAACGGAGTGAAAGCGAGCGAGATTGTAGAAACTGCCAAACAACTTGGATTCGAAGCAAAAGGAATGGAAGGAGACTTTCAAGAACTGACAGAAGAAACAATCATACTCCCTTGTATTGCGCATGTACTACTAAGCGAATCATATTATCATTATATTGTCCTATTTGAAATAAACCCGAAAAAACGGTACATGATTATTGGAGACCCAGCCAAAGGAATTGAAAAAATATCATTTCAAAACTTTGAACAAATATGGAACCATATCATTTTGACATTTTATCCAAAAACCCCGATTACTTACATTGACAAAGACCCCTTTTTAAAAAACTATTTTTTAAATTTGTTAAAACAAATGAAAAAAACAATGATAGTTATGGTTCTTCTCTCAATGATAGTTACCATTTTTTCTCTTTTCTATTCCACATTATTACAACACTTTATTTCAATGACAGAACAACATAATGAAACCTTGTATCTTTACTTTTCTATTTTCTTGTATGCAGGATTTATTCTTTTGAAAAATGGAAGCAGTTTTATTCGTAACAAACTGTTCTTCCACGTATATCAAAAAATAGACTTCCAATTCATGAAAACGATATTTCATCAAATACTAGAGCTTCCTTATCGACATTACAAAAATCGAACGACTGGAGAAATGATTGCCAGAATACAAGACATCGGTGTCATACGTTCTTTTCTTGCAACCGTGATACTTTCTTCACTGATGGATTTACCTCTCTTTTTCATCAGTGGAAGCTTACTTTACTTAATACATGAAAAACTGTTTCTAATTGCGATCATAACACTATTAACTTATATTACCATATTTTATATTTACCAAAAACGAATTCACAAAAAAATAGAACAACTAGAAGAAGAAAACGCCAAAGTGACATCATATATGGTAGAAGCCATCAGTGGTTATGAAAGCGTATTTGGAAGCCACTTGAAAACCATAGTAGAACAAACATTTGAAAAAAAGTATGCGAAATACATGAAAAGAACCAAAAAATTAGAATATGTTCAAAACGAATCACAAATATTAAACCAAAGCCTGTTTGACTTTTCAATTTTATTTACCTTAGGACTTGGAGTATGGCTGATCTCTAAAAATCAACTATCTATTGCATCATTACTATTATTTCATTCCCTTTTTATTTACTTTATAGACCCAATTAGAAACTTATTACGCTTAGGAGAAGAGTGGAAAAAAGTAAAAGTAGCATGGAAAAGACTATCCAATCTATTCTATAAACAAAAAGAATTAGGACTTTATGAACAAGACATAAAAGGAAAAATAGAATTTAAAAATGTAACATTTTCGTATTTTGCAAACCAACCAATACTAAAAAACATAACATTTCATACAAACATAGGAAACAAAATTTTATTAGTTGGAAAAAGCGGAAACGGGAAAAGTACCATTTTAAAATTACTCATGAAATATTATGAAACAACGAGAAATTCGATTTTTATTGATGGCATAGACATAGTAGACTTAAAATCGGAAACCATAGAACAAAACATCATCTATATCTCCATGAAAGAACTACTATTTACAGGCCCCATCGATCAAAACATTTTACTAGGAAAAAAAGCCGATCATCAATATCAAGAAATATTAGAATTAACTGAGGTAGATGAAATTATCAAAAAAAATCATCTTGGTCATCACTTACTATTAGAAGAAAATGGTGCCAATTTATCAGGGGGAGAAAAACAAAGAGTCGTACTGGCTAGAACACTATTACGTCCATTTAACATACTATTACTTGATGAAGCAACCAGTCAAATGGATGAAAATATGGAACGGAGAATTTTAAAACGAATATTTAAACAATTTCCAGACAAAACCATAATCATGGTATCACATAGAATGGAAAATAGAGATCTATTTGATCAATTTATAGAAATATCAAATGGGAAAATAACAAAGGATGTGTTAAAAAATGGATAACATAAATTGGACAACCAATACCAACTATCCCAAAGGAATAAAAGGATCCTTAATACTGATTTTTATTTTAACCATACTTCTATTATTTAGTACTATTTATATCCATTATCCAATCTATCAAACCTTTTATGGAATTGTAGAGAAATCCGAAAACGCAACCATTAAAATCGCCCTAACAAAAGAACAACTAGAACCATTTGAACAAGCATTATTAAAAAACAACATCAAACTACAAAAAATAGACACCGAATTAATCGCTGGCGAAAATATAATATATGCGTATGTGGTAATGTCGATTTCAAAAAAATTATTAGTAGAAAACAATATTATTCCCATCAGATTGAAAATCAAAAACGTAAATCTATGGAAAGAACTGAGTCAAAAATGGAAAGAAGGAATCAAAGATGAAACAAATAGAACAAGAACGTTTAACAACAATTAATGGAGGAGCCGCCAAACTAGGAATTGGACTCGCCATAGCAGCAGGAGTCGTATTCCTAATCGGCGTAATTGATGGTTTTTTTAGACCACTAAGATGTAACTAAGAAGGGAGAAACAAAATGAAAGAAATAACAAAACAAAAATTGAATGAAGTGAACGGAGGAATTAATATTACAGGAACATTCATCAGTTCTTTAGTAAGAGGCATTGATATTATTATGGATTTAGGAAGAAGTCTAGGATCCGCCTTTCGTAGAGCAAAAGATCGAAGCTTATGTTCATATTAAAAAAATATCAAAATGTTGTACTTGGAATCATATCCATTGTATCAATTCCAATCACAATTCCTTTTCTAGCGCAATGTACAGAAATTGTATTAAAAGCAGGAAGAATTGTAGGAACACTCATTCGAGTTTATTAAAAAGAGCGTTAGAAATTCTAACGCTCTTTTGTTCGTATAACGCAAAAATCATCAAACACTTGTCAGATTTTGACCATTTCCGCTTATTTTCTCACACTTTTTGTTGAAATATAGAAATGAAAGTGCTATAATACATTTAGCTAAGAAGGGAGGGATTCTATATGACTAAAGTGGTTGTTCGAAATGGGAATGTAGATGGAGCACTAAGAACCATGAAACAAAAAAACGCAAAAGATGGCCTCCTAAAAAACGTACGTGAAAGACAAGAAGGGTACATGAAACCAGGCGTAAAAAGAAGAAAAGCAAAAAAAGAAGCAATTCGTAACAGTCGCAGAAGAGAAAGAAGTTATAACTAAGTTATGACTTTTTTAGAAAGGAAATCAAAAATGAGAGAAAAAATTTTAGAAGACTTAAAACAAGCAATGAAAAACCAAGACAAAGAAATATTAACTGTCATTCGCATGGTAAAAGGGGCCATGCAAATGGAAGAATTAAAAGTAAAGCATCCATTAACCGATGACGAAATGATCACCATTATCACAAGAGAAATCAAAACGAGAAAAGAATCCATATCAGAATTTGAAAAAGGAAATAGAACCGATTTAATTGAGAAAACAGAACAAGAAATCAAAATATTAGAACAATATATGCCAGAACAACTAAGCGATGACGAAGTAAACAAAATTATTGATGAAGCTTTTAGCACATTAAAACCGGCTGCACCAAGTGACATGGGAAAAATCATGGGATTACTAACACCAAAATTAAAAGGAAAAACGGACATGAGCCTAGTTAGCAAAAAAGTAAGAGAAAAATTAGGAAAATAAAATCTAATTTTTTTTATTTTTTCTATTGACAAGTGTTTGTTATACACTTATAATGAAAATAGGTGGTAGAATGAATGTAAGAGATAAACTTTATAAAAATCAAGGAATTCATGTAATCACTGCCATCTTTACGGTAGAGCAGGGAAACACAAAAGTATTACTAGTAAAACGAAAAAACGAACCATTCATGGGAGACTGGATTTTAACAGGCGGAGCCCTTTATAACAATGAAGACTTATATGAAGGAGCCAAACGAGAAATCAAAGAAAAAACAGGAATAGAAAATATCGAAATCCAACAATTTGGAGTATTTGGTAGAGTAGATCGTTCACCTGTCATGAGAATGGTTGCAATTGCCTATATTGGAGTCATTGATAGCAAACGAGTGGCAGTCTTAAGAGAAACACTAAGAACCTCAAACGCTGATTGGTTTGCCATTAATAAAGTCCCGCCCCTTGGATTTGATCACAATGAAATCCTAATAGAAGCATTAAAAGAACTACAAAAACAAATTACAAGATCAACCATTTTAAAATCATTATTCCCAGATTCATTCTCATTACCAGAGCTTCAAAAAGTTTATGAAGCAATACTAGAAAAAAAATTAGACCGAAGAAACTTTAGAAAAAAAATGCTCAGTTTAAACTTAATTGAAGACACTGGAGATACCGCCAAATTTGAAGGAAAGAAACCCGCAAAACAATACCGTTTTAAAAAGAAAATAGAAGAAAAAAAAGTATTTTAGAAAGAGGAGTAATATGGCAAGTATGTATTTTAGATATGGTGCTATGAATTGTGGCAAAACAACAGCCCTTTTACAAGTAGCCCACAATTATGAAGAAAATGGACAAAAAATTATCTTAATTAAATCAAAAAAAGACACAAAAGGAGAAAATACTGTAGTTTCTAGATTAGGTGTTAGTAGAGAAGTCAACCTCTTAGTAGAAGATAACGAAGAATTATTACCGTATGGAGAAACTTGGAAGCAGCACGGAATTGCGTGTGTCCTAGTAGATGAAGCAGAATTCTTAAGTGAAAGACAAGTTTTTGACCTTTATCGAATCGCAAAATATTATGATATGCCAGTCATTTGTTATGGGCTTAGAACAACATTCAAAACTGATTTTTTTACAGGAAGTGGGCCCCTCATGAGAATCGCAGACAATTTAGAAGAACTCGTCAATTTATGTGGTTGCTGTGGAACGAAAAAAGCAAAATTCCAAGGAAGAAAAGTAAATGGAAAATTTGTATTAGAAGGAGACGAAGTTGTAATTGATGGAAGCTCTGACGCAATAGAATATGTCCCTCTTTGCGGAGAATGCTATTTAAGGGAAGTTTATGATAAAGATAGAAAGTTAAATTTTGGAGAGAAGCCCAAACAATTCATAATCACACCAACAAAATATAAAAAGTAAAAATAGACTTTTTACAATATAATAAAGGCAAAAAACAATTTCCAGAGTACTATAATAAAAGAATTTCTTTTGATTTACGTGATCCCGAAGGAGAATCACTATTAGATTTATATAAAAGGCAAAAAGAAATATTAGATTGTTTATTAACAATACAACAGAATCAGAAAAATATATGACCCAAAAGAACACAAATAAAATATATATAATATGTGTTTTTTAAACCGTTAACAAGTGTATAAAAAACACATGAAAGGAGAAAACATGATTTACTTATTACGACATGGATTAGATGATGAACGATTTATTGGAGGATGGAGCAATGTCCACCTAACCACAACCGGAATAAAACAAGTAAGAGATACCATAGAATTTATGAAAACTCATAGAATTACATTCAAAAGAATTTATAGTAGTGACATCCTAAGAGCCAAAGAAACCGCGCGATTGGTTTCAAATGCTTATGGAATTCCAATCAAGTGGGAAAGCCGACTGCGTGAACTAGACAAAGGACTCATGACAGGACTTCATAAAAGACAAGCAGAAAGAAAATTTAAAGAATACAACAAAACACTTTCCATAGAAGAACGTTACCCAGAAGGAGAATCATTATTAGATCTATACAAACGACAAAAAGAAGTACTAGAATGGATCCTATCTATGGATGAAACGCTCATAGTAACACACCGTGGTCCCATAAACATGTATTACAATTACATAACAGGACAAGAACCAACAACAGACAAAACCCAATTTGGCGTTACCCACGCCTCACTTCATGAACTTGACCCAAAACAAAAAGTAATGAAAAAAATATATGATCCAAAGGAGAAAGAATATGAATGAAATTACCAAAATCGTCTTAACAGGCGGACCATGTGCAGGAAAAACAACAGCCCTACAAAGAATTGAAAAAGAGTTTACTGAAAAAGGATACAAAGTCTTCATCATAGGAGAAAGCGCAACAGAATTAATTACAGCAGGAGCTAGACCTTTTGGGACCTTATCCATTCCAACTTATCAATTTCAAAAAGGAATTTTAGGATACCAACTTTACAAAGAAGCCATGTATGAAAACTTCGCCAATACACTACCAGAAAATACCAAATGCTTACTTGTCTGTGATAGAGGAGCACTAGATAATAAAGCATACATAGATAAAGATAGCTTTGCCAAAATCTTAGAAGAACTAGACTTAAAAGAAATTGACTTACTAACCAGATATAAAATGATCCTTCACTTAGTAACAGCAGCCAAAGGAGCCGAAGAATTCTATACACTTGCCAACAACGAAGCCAGAAGTGAAACCAAAGAAGAAGCCAGAAAACTAGATGATACAACATTAAACTGTTGGATGGGACATCCCAACTTACACATCATTGGAAATGATCAAAGCTTTGCCGAAAAAATGGATGAAGTAAGAGACACCATTCATAGAGAACTTGGAATTCCAGTTCCAACACAACAACAAAGAAAATTCCTAATAGATCTTAACAGTATCAGCCAATTACCACTTCCTATTACAAAAAAAATGAGAATTGAACAAACTTACCTAGATGGAAAAGAAGAAGACTGCTTCCGTAAAATGAGCGATGAAAACGCTTCCATGTACTTTGAAATTCATAAAAAAGATACAGACGATCCAAAAGTAAGAATCAAAACCATGCGAAGAATGACCGAAAAAGAATATTTAAGACAAACGATGTCGATTGATAGACAACCACTAATGAAAGATCGCTACTCATTTGTATACCATGATCAATACTTTAGACTTGACATATTTAGACAATTGCCACTTTGCCTATTAGAAGTAGAACCAACCGAAAAAAGAACAGAGATAAGTTTGCCACCAGAACTAACCGTATTAGATGAGGTAACCGAAAACCCAGAATATCGTAACTTCTCATTGTTTCAACAAATCAATAACCAAAAAAAATACAAAAAGGATAAAGAACAATGAAAAAAATAGACATTAAAAATTGGAATAGACAAAAAACCTATGAATGGTTTCAAACATTCTCCAATAGTACATATGGAATGAGTGTCATTATGGATGCCACCAACCTAAAAAAACATACCGAAAAGACAAAACAATCATTCTTTATTGATTTACTATATATTATACTCACAGGACTAAATAGTATCGAAGAATTTAGAATGAGGTTAATAGATGGAGAAGCGGTCATCTTTGAAGACATAAACCCAGCCTTTACCGTAATGACAAAATCAGGAACATTCGAAAATGTCAGATTCAAAAACAACAAAAACTTTAAACAATTTTATAAAAACGCTTATGACTATATCGAAAAAGCAAAAAAGCAAACAGAAATAAAAAAAGAAAACTATAACCCAGAAAACTGTTACGATGAATACTATATTACCTCTGCACCATGGATAAACTTCACGGGGATGACACACCCCATACCAGATAATAAATCATCACAATGTGTTCCAAGAATATGCATCGGAAAATATGAAAAACAAAAAGAACAATATCTTCTAACACTTAATATCACAGTCAGTCATATCTTTGTAGATGGATACCCATTATCAATGGCATTCAATAAAATTCAAGAATTATTAGATCAAGCAGAAGACATCTTGAAATAAAAAACGATACTTTTATTTTCAAAAAAGCACTAAAAAACCTTGTAATTGAATAAGATTATGGTATAATAATATTGGCTTTTTAAAAAACACACAACGAGGATTTTTATGCCTAGTGCCAATTTGGTGGTGTAAAAAGTAGAGTCGTTGGAGGAAATAACAAAAGGAGGAATAAAAATGACAGTAGTGTCAATGAGTTATTTATTAGAAGCTGGTGTACATTTCGGTCATCAGACAAAGAGATGGAACCCAAAAATGAAGGAGTATATTTTTACTTCAAGAGATGATATTTATATTATCGACTTACAAAAAACAGCAAAAAAAATAGAAGAAGCTTACGCAGCATTGAAGAGTATTGCTGAAAATGGAGGAAAGGTTCTATTTGTAGGAACTAGAAAACAAGCAAGCGAAGCAACCAAAGAAGAAGCCATTCGTTCAGAATCTTACTATGTAACAGAAAGATGGCTAGGTGGAACTTTAACCAACTTCAAAACAATTAGAAGAAGAGTCAAAAGACTAGAAGACATTGAAAAAATGGAAAAAGACGGAACTTTTGACTTATTACCAAAAAAAGAAGTAATTGGTCTTAAAAAAGAATATGACAAACTAAACAAACTATTATGTGGAATTAGAGACATGCATAAATTACCTAGTGCAATGTTTATTGTAGACCCTTCAAAAGAAGACATCGCAATCAAAGAAGCAAGAAAATTAAACATTCCAGTCTTTGGAATCGTAGACACAAACTGTGATCCAGACATGGTAGACTATGTAATTCCAGGAAATGACGATGCCATTAGAGCCGTAAAACTAATCATTGGAGTTATGGCAAATGCAATCGTAGAAGCCAATGGAGGAAAACTAGTAGACTATGTCACAATTGATGAAAAACACAAAAATGATAATGCTAGTGATATCATGCAAAAAGCATTAGAAACTGTAAAAAGAAGAGAACCAAGAAGATTTGAAAACAACCGTTCAAGAGATGGACGTAAACCATTTGATAAAAATCGTAGACCATCAGAAAAAGTAGAGCCTAATAAAGAAATCAAACAAGAAACTGTAAAAGAAGAAGCATCAAAAGAAGAAACAAAAGACTTATCAAGTCTTACAGTAGCAGAACTTCGTGAAATGGCAAAATCAAAAGACATCAAAGGGTATTCTACAATGAAAAAAGCAGAACTACTTGATGCTTTAAAATAAAAGATGGTTTAAAAATCATCTTTTTTCAATGAAAAGGAGAGAAAAAAATTATGATAAGCGCTAGTTTAGTAAAAGAACTAAGAGAAAAAACAGGAGCAGGAATGCTTGACTGTAAAAAAGCATTAGAAGCAAATAACGGAGACTTAAATGCATCAATTGATTGGTTAAGAGAAAAAGGAATCTCAAAAGCAGCCAAAAAAGCAGATCGAATCGCAGCCGAAGGACTTGCAGCAATATTAGTAGAAGGCAATGATGCAGTAGCAGTAGAAATCAATTCAGAAACAGACTTTGTAGCAAAAAATGAAGAATTTAAAAGCTTAGTAGATGAAGTATTAAAAACAATCATCAAAAGTGATGCCAAAACAGTAGAAGAAGTATTAGAACTTTCTACTAATGAAGGAACCATTAATGACTTAATTGTTGCCAAAACTGCTAAAATTGGAGAAAAATTAAGCTTTAGAAGATTCGAACATCTTAAGAAAAATGACGATGAATCATTTGGATCATATATTCATATGGGAGGAAAAATTGCGGTTTTAACCCTTATAAAAGGAGCAAACGAAGAAGTCGCAAAAGACGTTTCTATGCATGCAGCAGCTATGAGACCATCTTATGTAAAAACTTCTGAAGTACCAGCAGAAGAATTAGAAAGAGAAAAAACAGTATTAAAAGAACAAGCAATCAATGAAGGAAAACCAGCTGAGATTGCCGAAAAAATGGTAGCAGGAAGAATTCAAAAATTCTATAAAGAAATTTGCTTAGAAGAACAACCATTCATCAAAGATGGAGACATAAGTGTTGGAACATTCGTAAAAAATAACGGTGGAGAAATCTTAAAAATGGTACGCTTTGAAGTAGGTGAAGGAATGGAAAAAAGAGAAGAAAACTTTGCCGAAGAAGTAGCAAAACAAATAGGACAATAAATGACTTCGGTCATTTTTTTTTGAAAAAAACTATTTTATTACAAATAGTTCTTGCTCAATAGAAACTTCTGACAATGAATGCAAAATAGATTTTAAATTTTCATAAGCTTCATTCGTAATCTGAACATAGTAAACAATATGTTCTTGATAATCCTTACGAAAGATAACCGCATTTTGTAAGACATAATCCATCTGTTTTTCATTTGGATAAGGAAAAGTACAAATAATTTTTTTACCTAAAACCAGTTCTACAATATGAGCCTCTTTTAAAGCTTCTACAACAGAATTGGAATAAGCGCGAACCAAACCACCAGCTCCTAATTTAATACCACCAAAATAACGAACTACAACACAAAGAATATAATTTAAATTCTGCTTTTCTAAAACATTTAAAATTGGCATTCCAGCCGTCCCACTAGGTTCCCCATCATCAGAAGCCCGTTTTTCACTTCCACAAATATAAGCATAACAATAATGAGTTGCACCAACAAACTCTTGTTTTACTAGATCTAACTCCTTCCCAACTTCTAAAACCTCACGAATCGGTATTAACAAACAAACAAATTTTGACTTTTGAATCACAATCGTATGGATTGTCTTTTCCTTAATACTCTGCATATAAGATCACCTAATTCATATTATATCATTGATTATTGTAAAATCGATGTTATAATAGTAATAATTTTTATAGGGGGAACAATATGACATTAAAACAATTAGAATATTGGAATGTAGAAACTGCAAAAAAATTAAAACAATTTGGAATTTCAAAATTGCGACTTACATGTTACGGAAACTCTATTGCATCAGGATATTCCGAAATATATCCAACCATTCCATTATTATTTCGAAATACAACATTACAAAGAGATATGAAATATTGTGAAATTACACTAGAATCATTTCATTTCGCTCGTGCTAGAAGCAACAATGAAGACCATACTTTTACTTGGTTATTAAATAATATTACCCAATCGGAAATTTATAGAATGAATCGACAAGATTATGAAAACAATACCATGAAAAACATACCATTTACAGAAGAACAACTCGATCAGTATTTTCCGCTTTTCCCAAAACACAACAGGGGACTACAAGATATTATCAAAGAATCAAACGAAACACTTGCCAATATTGTCATTTACCATGGCGCAACAGGTTCAGTGATTGATAATTTTACAAGAAAAGGGAGACATAAAAATTTATTTCCTGCACAAAAAGACATACAAGGGCTAGATGCCATTTTAAGAACAATACAAAACTTTAATCGACAAGGATCAGAAACCCAAGTATATTTATGTGGAATTCCTAACCCTATGGGATCCAACGTCTTTGGTCTAGTCAACCATCAGCTAGGAACTTTTGCTAAAAAATATGCCAATGTAGTATATATTCCACCACTGTTAGAACAATTTGTCCATTTAAAAAATGGAATGATACAAATGGACATCCATTATAGTGATATAGAATATCAAAAATTAAATTTAAAATTGATGAAATCATTATGTGAACATTATTTGGCATGTAAAAAGAAGATCATGATAGATAGATGGTTATACCAAGTAAGCAGCCAAATAGAACTAGGACAAGATACTTTACCTTCACTAAAAGATTATTTTGAACAATGTTATCATTCATTTTCACAATCCGGAGAAGACTTAAAAAAATTTCAAAAACAACTATTAAAATATGTTTTAGAAAGGCATCCACATGATTACTTTTGTATTCCCAAAAAGCAATTAATAAAAACAATCAAAAGAGGAGGCTTATGATCAAAGAAGTAAAAATAGAACTAACAGAACACTGTGAAAGAGAATGTATTCATTGCTCTAGTAAAGCCCAAAAAGTACAATTTCAATACTTAGATGAAACTTTAGTGAAAAGAATCATTCATGAAGTGACTCTTTTAAAACACGAAGTATTGTATCTACAGGTGGAGAAGCAACACTATATCCAAAACTATCAAATGTAATAGAGTATGCTCATAACAAAGGATTGCAAACAAAACTATATACTATGTGTGATCCAGATCAAGAAAGCATAAAATTGCTTCATGACTTAACCTTTTATGGGCTAGATTATTTATTCTACCGCCTATCGTCTCACAAGAGACTCTGTAGTAACATTAGAAAGACTACAGCATTTTTTCCCAAAACTACTCGAAAACAAAAACGATAATTGTTGGATTTGATGGCCATGTATACCCTTGCGATGCAATGAAATACTTTGATTACTTTGGATCTGGTGGAAACATATACCAATCCTCTTTACCAGAAATTTATGATTCTGAATATTTTAAACAAATTCGAATTTAGAATCATACAGTAGGGGACACTTGTCTACAATGCCATAACCTAAAAACATGTCGAGGAGGTTGTCTTGAACAAAAAATGATTGACCTCATGAGTGATGATTTAACAAAATAAGCAAGAAGTCACCCATCTTCTATAAGTGGAGTGATGAATT